>JACRIH010000606.1 GCA_016235885.1 Planctomycetales bacterium
CCGGCTTCTTGGTGAAGCCGGGTTTCTCGCTGGAATTCAGTCGGCAACGGCGACGATTGTGGGAGTGGTCAGTTCGCCGTAGTGGTCACGCTTCGAGTAACACGGCTCGTCACTCGGAACGTGACGGGTACGTTACTGTCGACGGACGAATCGGTATTCGGAGTTCGACTTGTCGAAGTGTTCATCACCCAGTCGCTGGTCGAACTTGATGTCGCTGTAGGCGTAGAACTCGATCAACGTCTGTTCGTCGAGCGTTGCGGGATCGACGGGCTTTTCGCTTTCGGCGGGCCAACCAAAATTCCGCACGCACACGGGCAGCATGAGTTCCTTGTCGATGTAGGTGGTGGCCCGGCGGTAGGTTTTTTCGACAGTGCGGTCCGAGTAGTCCACGACGAAGCAATAGCACTCCCGGTCGCCGAGCTTCTGATTGTCCACCAACTCCCACTTGATTCCGTTCGTGAGCGTCAAATCCCGACGCCGATACGTCAACAGGAGCGAACAGAGTTGTTGGATTCCCATTTCCGTCACGGGATGGCGAGCTTCCGCCATCGCCCGGTTTCCCTTCGGGTCGAGCTTAAGCGGCGGCAGCAGTTTCCCCTTGATGCCGCCGAGGTGGACGAGCATTTCGCCGTCGAGATGACCATCGACGTACAGCACTTCGCGACCGACGTCGCCCCCCTTGTTCCACTTCATGTACAGGCTGAGCGGCTTGTGGCGGAGTTTGACTTCGATGGTCTGCATGTCCTGCAAATCTTCGCCGTCAACTCTCTCTTGCTTGGTGAAGTTGGCGCAGTAGTCGCTCATTTTCTCCAACCGGTGCTTTCCAATTTCCAGCAGCGCGACGTGATACTCCAGCGCAAGCCGACTGCTTTTGATCGCCTGTTCGGTGGTTTGAGGTGTCACCGCGGCCGTCTGAGTTTCCCCCTTCTTATCTGATGCCACGCCACCGGCGGGTGGATTGGTTGGCGGCGGCTGAGTGCTCGTGATCACCGGCATCGGCAAGAGGCCTGCCGGCTCGGCACCGGCGGGTTCGGCATCAAAGGTGATGATCAGGACACCGAGGGCGACGAGCGTCAGGAATACCGCCAGGCAGTTGTGCCGGGTGGTTCCCTTGGGGACGATCCGCGAACAGGCTGTTGCGACACGCTTCATGCAGGAATCATTCCTCGCGACGGCGCCACGTCGAGTGGCGAAATCGAGCGCAGGTTGTGAAGACGTCAAAATTCCTGGCAGACGGACCGGGTTTGACGCCCTGGGGTGAACGAGAAACGGGACGGAGGCTCCGAGCACAGAGCGGCAATTCACCGACGGAGAACCCGCGGCCCATGTCGCTGCACACATCGGAGATCGGCCCGTATCTCCCGATGAATCAACGATTTCCCGGCTCGTCGGCAGAACCTGCGTTTCGGAAGGATCAGCCTTCCTCGCGAAAACCGGCCGGATCAAGAAATGATGCAGGGACCGAGAAGTCGCAGCCGTTTACGCAACTTGTCTGACCGGCACGTTGGACAAGCGAACTCTCCTCATCCCTCTCCGAGGGAGAGGGGGAATCACAGGCTTCACGGGACAGACAACAGGACACGTTGGAGATCGTCCAATTTCACCGGTGATTGGCCCACGTCCTGCCGCGAACGAATCCGCCCCGAGCGGTCGACCACAAAGATCGCGGGCCGTGTGCGTCCCGTTTCGGAATCGAACGCCTGCCACTGGTCGTGGACACGAAAGTCCGGATCGGACAGCAGCGGGAACGGGAATCGTTCTTCGAGACGGCCCATCCCCTCCCGGTTCGCGTAGGGCGTGGCTTCGCTGACCGCGAGAACGATCACGCCCGCTTTGTGAAGTTGTGGGTATGCCTGCTTGAGTTCGAGAAGCAACGGGCTGCGATCAGGCCCATTTCGGCCATCGAAGAACACGACAATCAGCTTGTGGCGACCGATGTACCGGGCAAGTCGAACCGTCTGCGACTGATCGTCGAAGAGCTGGAACAGCGGCGCGGGTTGCGAAACCTGATCGGTAACGCTGACCCGGCGGGTGCTGCGGGGCGGTTCGTTGAGTTTGTAAACCACCAGCGTGGTGATGACGACCGCCGAGGCAGGGATGACGAGGTAGAGTTTCCGCATCGTATTCGGGACGGCACGACTCCCAGCAGGTGTTTGATTTGCAGCGCTGCGTGATCGATCAGGGTGAAGGCGTCGTCAGTCAGGGAAAACACCGGCATGTTTTCTGATCATTTTCCGAGTGTCTACAATACCCGCCCGCCAGTGTCGTCGAGCCACTCCCTCACCCGAACTCCCGGACACAGAGCGATCGAGCTACACTCACTTGGCCAATTCGATTGTGGCAGTACATTCCGTCAGGGTCAATTCACGATGATACTCGATCTCTTCAAATTGGATGGCCGGGTCGCGCTGGTGACAGGGGCGAATCGTGGCCTTGGGCAAGCGCTGACAATTGGACTGGCTGAAGCGGGGGCGGACATCGCAGGTGTGTCACGATCAGGAGACGACAGCGAAACGCGACGCCGCGTGGAAGCTCTCGGGCGGCGATACGTCGGCTGGCAGGCTGACCTCGCCGACGAGAAGCAGCGCGAGGGGATCGCCGACCGAGTCGTGCGCGAACTCGGGCGGATCGACATCCTCGTCAACAATGCCGGGCTGATTACTCGCCGGCCACCCGAGGAATACCCGCTGGTCGAGTGGCACACCGTGGTCGATGTCCACTTGACCGCGACGTTCGATCTGTCGCAGCAGGCGGCTCGGCACATGCTGAAGCGCGGGCGCGGGAAAATCGTCAACCTTGGGTCGGTGCTGAGTTTCGAGGGGGGACTCAACATCCCGGCGTACACGGCGGCAAAGCACGGCATTGCCGGATTGACCAAGTCGCTGGCAGTGGCTTGGAGTGGCAAGGGAATCAACGTCAACTGCATCGCTCCCGGCTATTTCGATTCCAATCCCGCGACGTCACTACGACACGATCCCGTGCGCGGCCCGCAACTTCTCGACCGCATCCCGTGCGGCCGCTGGGGTGAACCGGACGAATTGAAAGGGATCATCGTTTTCCTCGCCAGCGACGCCTCGAACTACATGCACGGCAGCATCGTGCCGATTGATGGCGGGTGGTTGGCGAGGTGACGTAGATCGGGCTTTCTCGCCTGACTCGTTTAGAGATTGGAAGTCCTCACGCAAGTCCGTCAGGCTGGAAAGCCTGACCTACGAATGTTCACCATCTCAATCATCATTCCAGCACTCAACGAAGCCGCTGGCATTGCCGAAGCAGTTGGTCGAGCGCGGGCGTTGTTACCGGCGGAAGTGATCGTCGTCGATGGCGGCAGCACAGACGGTACGCTCGATTTGGCTCGACAGGCGGGGGCCGATGTCTGTCTGACATCGGAGCGAGGACGAGCCAACCAGCAAAATTCCGGTGCGGCGGTCAGTCGCGGAAATGTGCTGCTGTTCCTGCACGCCGACTGTTGGCTCGAACCGGGCAGCCTCGCGGCCGTCGATGCGGTGCTACGCGATCCGGCCTGCGTGGGCGGATGCTTTCAGCAGCGGATTGACGCCGACGGGTTGCGATATCGGTGGCTCGAACGCGGCGACGCCTTGCGAGTGAAGTTGTGGACGCTGGCCTACGGCGACCAGGGCATCTTCGTCCGCAAGTCCGTTTTCGACCAGCTCGGCGGATTTCCGCCACTGCGATTCATGGAAGACTTGTTCTTCATGAAACGCCTGCGTCGAGAAGGGCGATTCGTGTTGCTCGATGAACGCCTCCATGTTTCGGCTCGCCGCTGGCAACAGCACGGAGTTGTCCGACAAACGGTTCGCAACTGGACGCTGACCGCGCTGGCCCAAGCGGGCGTGTCGCCGGACCGACTGGCTCGATTCTATTCACACGTGTCGTGACAAACGATGCACGTGCAAATTCTGGCGCGTGGCGGGCCAAACCAACCCGAAGCGTGAGTTTTGATGTTGCGAGTTAGTGTGCCGGGCTGGCTGCAGAATTCAATGCCTGCAGCGCCTGCTTGGCATCGATTCGCAAGCGCGGATCGGCACTGGAGGCAGCGAACGGTTCGATCAGGCTGGAGAGTTCGGACCGTTGCTCTGCGGAAAACTGTCCGGCGAGGCGTTTGATCGCGGCGAGGCCATTGAGCGTGGCGAGATATTGTTCGAGGTGTGGTGCGGAGCCAGACTTCAAGATGTCGCGAAGCACACGGTAGCCGCCGAGATCCTTCTGCCGAGCGAGGCCGATCGCGGCATTGATCCGCGTGTTCGCGTCGGCATCGTCAAGCATGACGGCGAGCCGCAGTCGTGCGGTCTCTGCGTCGGCGAGACCAAGGGTGAACGCTCCCAATTGCCGGATCAGCGGATCATCGTCGGTGCTGATTTGGACGAGGTCGCCAAACAAGTCGTCATCGTGCACCGGCTGACCGTGCTCGGAAAGACGTCCGAGCAGCACGGCGACAGCGGCCAGCGAATCCTTGCGCACGTCGCGGTCGTGACCAGTCTGAATCGCTTCGCGCAGCGGCGGCGTGACGATTTCCGGCAGGTCAAACATCCCCAGCGTTCGCGCCAGCATCGACTGATATTTCAGACTGTCTGGTTCCTGACTGCCACGCCGGAGTTCCTGGTGGAGGACATCGCTCAGTGTACGAGCCAACTCCAGATTCGAGGCCAGATGCTGCCCCATGTCTCCCGAATCCAGATCCGACTTGAGAATCTGAGCCAAACCGAGCGCGCCGCGCCAGCGCCGGTGCTGGTTGGGTTGTTGGAGTTCGCGAACCAGCCCGTGCCAGTCTTGTTCCGACGTGGCCAGTTTTCCGAACAGCAGCCACACGGCGACCACCGCCATGACAATCACGCCAGGCACCACAAAAAGTTGCAAGATGAAGCCGGCCGACGGCGGCTGAACAGGTGGCAATTCGTCGGGTAGTTCGGCGGAGTCGGTGGACATTTTTGTAGAACGGAATTGATTCCGTTCAGCGGGCGTTGGGAGCGGACGGAACGGAATGAATTCCGTTCTACGGAGGCGGAGTCTAGGGGTGTTCAAACGTGGACGTCAAGCACCGCGTGGAGGTGAGTTCTCCACTTGGCCGAGCAACGCCGCGTAGTCCGCGGGAGTATCGAGGTCTAGCAGGATACCAAGTGTATCGACGGGGAGTTCGGTCACATCGGCGGAATGCAACTTGACGAGATGATTCAAACCAACGTTGAGGGGCAGGCGGGGAACTTCGTCCGCGAGATCCCAACGGAACAACGTGGGATGACCGCGCTGGCCGGCATGGGTCGGAATGAGGATTTGCGGTTGTCTCGCGTTCCAACCGGAAATCAAAGCGGGCATGACCGACGAATCGAGCAGCGGGTGGTCGGCGGGAACGAGAATCCAAACGTCATCTGGATCGGGATGAAAATGCTCGCGAATGTGCGCCAGCGCGAATTCGACACTCGTACGCATGTCGGGCGGTGCTTGCGGTGGTTGGATGACCGTGCCGCCCGCGGTTTGAACGGCAATTCGCAGCGGTTCATCGTCCGCCCGCACCACGACGACGGTCGCGGCGATGCCTGGATGGTGGAACGCGGACAGCATCCGATCGATGATCGTGGCTCCGCCAACTCGCAGCAGGAGTTTGGGTTGGCCCATCCGACGGCTCAGTCCGGCGGCAGGAATCACCACAAAGAAGCGACGAGGCATGGTGGGCAGACCAACGCAGTTCGAGACCTTGGGCGAGTTCGGGTGTTGAATTCCGGATTCTCCGCGCTGGCGGACGCCGCCAGCGCGACCGGAACCATAGTCACCTGCGATCCGGGCGACAACCAGAGACTGGCTCAACCGGCAGTGTCGGAATCCCCTGCAAGTCGAGAAGAAGTGCCAGCCTGCAATCCACCGGTGCGCACGGGAGAGTCCTTTCGACATTCAAGGTCTTCGTCGAAATCCCAGTTTACCGGCTGGACTGAGAGGTTTGCGGCGAACGATGAGTCTCACAAAGCGATTGCGCCGTGAAGTTTTCTGATCGTTACAAGCCTGATGGACACCGCATTTTGCCCCGGTTAGTGTAGGCAATGGGGAATCGGCAGTGGGCAGTAAGGCCCACCTCCGACTGCCTCCCGTTTTGAGGAAGGATGGTTTTCCGTGGTTGAATGGTGGACTCAAAGGCCGCGCCGCTGGTCCGGTTCGGTGTCGGCTTGGCTGAATCAGGCCGGGGTGTTCGGCCGCACGCGTCGGCGACGGAACCGCACGGGCACGGGATTGGTTGGGATGTCGCTGGAGCGGTTGGAAGACCGGGCGTTGCTGTCCGCAATCTCGGAACTGGAACCCAACAGCACCGCGTTGACGGCACAGGCGGTTGTCATGCCGACCGCCAGCATTCTTACGGCAACTGACAGCGACAAGTTAATCATCGATGGAAATCTGACGACCAACGACACGGACTATTATCAATTCACGCTCAACGCCACGTCGGGTGTCTTCTTCGATATTGATTCGCGCGACAATGGACTCAGCACGACGCTCGACAGCGTGCTGACGGTGTTCAACAGCAGCGGTGCGACCGTACTCGGATCGAATGACAGCGGGTACGACTTCGAGGGATTCGCGATACCGGCGACCAGCACGGCAGACGCCACGTCCCCCGATGCTGCGCTGTACCTCGACCTGATCGCCGGGACGTACCTGGTCCGCGTCTCATCGGCTGCGAACACGACCGGGGCGTACCAACTCAAGCTGCTGGCGGACAGCAATTACTCGGCATCGGCTCCGGTCTTTGACAGCAACATTTCGGCAGCGGACGCGCTGTATCTCGATTTCGACGGCCACAGTGGATCGGATGCGTGGGGGACGTACAACGCGGCGGCATTCGATTTCAACGGCACCCCCAGCCAGTTCTCGCCCGCGGAACAACTGGCGATCAAGAACGCCTGGCGCACGGTGTCGGAGGATTACAGCCCATTCGCGCTGAACGTCACCACGGCGGCTCCGGCCGCGTTCGGCGATGGGGTTGCGTTCCGAATGGTGATCACCAACAGCGACAGCACGATCATTGGTCAGCCGTCAGGCAATTTGGGGAATTCCTTTGTCGGCAGTTACGCGACTGGCGGCACATCCAACAATGTGGGGTTTGTGTTCGCGGAAAACTTCCCGCTGTACAACAGCGGCGGAGCGTCGGGCCGGATCATGGCTCGCGCCGCCGAACAGGGGAGCACCGTCGCGCACGAATTCGGACACTCCCTCGGGCTGAATCACTACCAGTCACAGGGGGGTGTTGGGATTGGGTCGGTCTTCCCCGAGGGGATCATGGCCAGCCCCGATCTTGGCCTGAACCGCGAAATCTGGCGGACCGGTACCGACGAGTTCGGGAATGCGCAGGATGACATGTCCGTTGTCAGCGGCGTGACAAATACCTTCGGCTACCGCGCGGATGACCACGGGAACGTACCGAGCACCGCGACGGTGATCGGCATCGCCAATGGCAGCGGGTCGACGAATGGGGTCATTTCGAATCTGGTCAGCGACTCGGACTACTTCCAATTCACGGCGTCGGGCACAACCAGAATCACCGCGAACGTGGACGAATACGTCAACGACCTCGACACCGTTCTGAACGTGTACAACTTCAACGGCGGATTGCTGGCCAGTTCCAATCCGTCCAATTCGTTCGATGCCGCGGTGTCGCTCACCCTGTCGGCGGGAACGTATTTCGCGGAGGTCAGGAGTCACGGCAGTGCGGGGGAGGCGGGACAATACACGTTCCGTGTGGATACCAGCACCGCTCCGACAATGAGCATCAACGATGTGTCGGTCACGGAGGGAAACAGCGGGACGGTCAATGCGACATTCACCGTAAGCCTCACCAAGCCGAGCGACCAGACGGTCGTGGTGACCTATGCGACGGCGAATGGCACGGCGGTGTCGTCGTCGGACTACGTGGCAGCGGCGCCGACTCCGATTACGTTCGCCCCCGGCGTGACGTCGCGGACGATCAGCGTCATGGTGAACGGCGACACGACACACGAAGCAACCGAGACGTTTTTCGTCAATCTGTCGAACCCGATCAACGTCACGATCGCGGACCTGCAGGGAGTTGGCACGATCGTCAACGACGATGCCGCACCGGGTATTTCGATCAACGATGTGTCGGTCGCCGAAGGCAACAGCGGGACGGCCAACGCGACGTTTACGGTGACGCTGGACCGGCCGAGCAGCCAGACGATCACAGTCCAGTACGCGACGGCGAACGGAACGGCAACGACGCCGCTCGACTACAACTCGATCGCGGCCACGACCCTCACGTTCAACCCGGGAACGACTTCGAAAACCATCACAGTCTACGTGAATGGTGATGTCATCACAGAAAGCGACGAGACGTTTTTCGTCGACCTGACGAACCCGACGATCGCCACGATCGCCGACAGCCGGGGAGTGGGCACGATCATCGATAACGATGCCGTCCCACCGACGATTAGCATCACCGACGTGACCGTGACCGAGGGGGACAGCGGCACGACCAACGCCACGTTCACGGTGTCGCTGTCGGCGGCGAGTGGTCAGACAGTCTCGGTCAATTACGCGACCGCCAACGATTCGGCGGTGGCTCCGTCGGACTACACTTCCGTGCCGGCCACGACGGTCACATTCAGCCCCGGTGTGACATCGCGAACGATCGACATCACGATTATCGGCGACACGATTCACGAGTTGACGGAACGCTTCTTCGTGAACCTGTCGAGCGCCGTCAACGCGACGATCAGCGACAACCAGGGAATCGGCACGATCACAAACAACGATCCCGTCCCGCAACTCTCGATCAATGATGTGTCTGTGGTGGAAGGCAATTCCGGCACCAAGAATGCCACGTTCACCGTCACGCTGTCGCGGGCGAGCAGCCAGGGCATTTCGGTGGAGTACGCCACCGCCGATGGCACGGCGAAACAGCCGCAGGACTACACGACGATCGCACCGTCCGTGCTGACCTTTGCCGCCGGCGTCACGTCACGGTCGATTACGGTGCAGGTCAACGGCGACGTCGTCACGGAAACCGACGAGACGTTTTTCGTCAACCTGTCGAACCCGACGATTGCGACGATCGCGGATGCCCAGGGACAGGGGACGATCATCGATGACGATCAGGTTCCCCCCACGATCAGCATCAATGATGTCACGGTCACCGAGGGGGACAGCGGAACCTCCAACGCAAACTTTACAGTGACGTTGTCGCTGGCGAGTGTCCAAACGGTCACGGTGCAGTACAGCACGTCCAGTGGCACCGCGACGGCGGCTGTGGATTACACCACGGCCCCGCTGACGACGATCACGTTCGCTCCCGGCACGCTCACACAAACGGTGGCGATCCCGATCGTCGGCGACACGCTCGACGAGTTCGACGAAACTTACTTTGTGAACCTGTCCAACGCGATCAATTCCACGATCGCCGATAACCAGGCCGCTGGAACAATCCTCGACAATGACGCCAATCCGACGATTTCGATCAGCGATGCATCGGTCGTCGAGGGGAATGC
>JACRIH010000608.1 GCA_016235885.1 Planctomycetales bacterium
CCTTCCTTGGACTGGTGAGTGAGGTGAGATTCCTCATCAAACCTTGGTAAGGGCTTTTTTGACATCATCAACTGGGGCGGCTGGACAGACTGGGAAGAAAGTGTTCCTGGTGGGAATGAATTTGTAATTGGCGGTACTAGCCCCGGTTCATGCCGTGTAACCGGGGCTAGCGCCGCGCGGCTAATTTCTGCGATCCGTATGACTTCTGCCTTTCGCCAACACCACGAGTCGCTACACTCCGGCTGAACTCTGCGAACCCGTTGGATCGGTGCATCCCATGAAAATCCTCCTCGCCAACCCGCGCGGTTTTTGCGCCGGCGTCAACATGGCCATCGAATGCTTGGAGCAGTCGATCAAGCTCTGCGGGCCGAATATCTACGTCTACCACGAGATCGTTCACAACAAATACGTCGTCGAGCGGTTCACAAAGCTGGGGGTGAAGTTTGTCGACGGTCTCTCCGAAGTGCCGCACGGGGCGTGGCTGTTGTACAGCGCCCACGGCATTTCTCCGGCCGTGCGCGACGAAGCCCGTCAGCGCGGACTGCGAACGATCGACGCGACGTGTCCGCTGGTGACCAAGGTTCATCTGGAAGCCATCCGGTTTTCCAACGAGGGTTACCAACTGATCCTCATCGGCCACGAAGGGCACGACGAAGTGATTGGCACGATGGGCGAGGCGCCACAAAACATCACGCTCGTTGAGACCCCCGAAGACGTGGACCGGTTGGAGTTCTCGCCCGGAATGAAACTGGCTTACCTCACGCAGACCACGCTCAGCGTGTACGAAGCCAACCGCGTGATCGAACGGCTGCGGAGTCGGTTTCCGCACATCGAATGCCCGCCGAAGGAAGACATTTGCTACGCGACCACGAATCGGCAGGAAGCAGTCAGCGTGCTGGCTCCGCAGGCCGACATCGTGCTCGTGCTCGGCAGCCAGAACAGTTCGAACAGTCAGCGGCTCAAGGAAATCGCCGCCGAGCTTGGCAAGCCGTCGTACTTGATCGACGGCGTTGCGGAAATCGATCTGCGCTGGTTCGACAACTGTCATTCGATCCTGATCACCGCCGGAGCCAGTGCGCCCGAGGCGGTGGTGCAGGAGTGCGTGGACTTCCTCGTCGAACGCTTCGGAGCCGAGGTCGAACCGGTGACGATTCGTCAGGAAAACGTCTACTTCCAGCTCCCGCGAGAACTCCGCACGCTGCAAGCAAGCCTGTAGGATGGACGCCACGTCCGTCCGATTTGCCCCAGAGAGACGCGGACGGACGAGGCGTCCATCCTACCGGTCATGCCTTCCCGATTTTTGATCATCGACGGCTACAACCTGCTCTACGCGGCGGGCATGGGCCGAGCCAGTTACGGTCCGGGAGACCTCGAACGCTGTCGCCGCCGGTTGCAGAACTTCCTGGCGGACAAGTTAACCGCCGCCGAGTTGTCCCGTGCGTCCGTGATCTTCGACGCCCGCCTTCCGCCAACGGATGCGCCACGCCTACAGATGCACGGCCCACTGCGAATCCTGTTCGCTTCGCCGCACGGAGACGCGGACCTCTTCATCGAAGAACTTCTCGCCGCGCACTCGTCCCCCAAACAAGTCACGCTCGTGTCGAGCGATCATCGGTTGCAAAAGGTCGCTCGAAATCGCCGGGCAAAACACATCGACAGTGAAGTCTTCTTTGACGACTTGGACCATCGCCGGCCGCGAGGCAAGCCGGACGCCGCGCACGTCAGCCAAGAAGCTGCTCAGAAAACGGCGGACGGTCTCAGCGAAACCGAGGTCGCGTATTGGCTGGCCATGTTCGGTGAGGTCGCGATTGCGAAGTCGCCTCGTGCCGTTCTCTCCGAATCGGCTCCGGAAGCAACCACTCCGCACGGAACCGCGAAAGTTGCGAAACGTCCTCGCTCGAAATCGGGAAGTCCTGTGCAATCGAAACCGAACACTCGGACACACCACCCGCGCGGCAAACCCAAGGACGTCGCGCCCGGCGCGCTCGAAGCCTGGCGCCACGAGTTGGAACAATGGCTGCGCAATCCCGACGACCATTCGTGATCGCCGGTCGAGTCACTTCACGTCCAGGTCGTCTGACTGCGGTAGCTCGTCCAACTTCGTCAGCCCGAACACGGACAGAAAGCGATCGGTGGTGACATACCGGACGTCATCGGAACTGTCGCCCCGCCGGATCGCGATCAAATCGCGTCGCAGAAGCTGCCGCAGCAGATTCGCGACGTTCTCCTTGCTGAACGCTTCGATTTCCGATCGCGTGATCGGCTGTTTGTAAGCGACGAGAGAGAGGATTTCGACCACGTCCTGCGACAGCTTCACCTCACGCGGGCCGAGGCCGTACACGCGGCTGCGGATCGGCTCGAAATCGGGGAGCAATTCCAATCGATATCCTCCCTCGCCCAACCGAATCTCGTAAGGCCGATTCTGTGCGCCAAACTGCGTGTTCAGTTCGTCGATGACCTGCTCCGTGTCCGACACTTCGCGATGCCCGCCGAGCAGTGAGTTGAGTCGCTTCGCCGTGACCGGCTGACCGCCGACAAACATCACCGCTTCGACGACCTGCGCCGCCGAGACAGCCGGAGCCGCGTTGTTTGCCGGGGACTGTTCGAGCAACGAGGTCGGCAATGCGGCTGGCACGAAGTGAGGCGACGAAGCGCTGGGTTGCTCCGCATCGAGTCGCGGGGCAGCGTCCGCCGAATCGGTGGAGTTCGCAAGCTGATCGGCAGACTGACTGTCGGCCGCATCGGAAGGCTGCCAATCGAACACATCGAGCGCTCGCTGGTACGCCGCTTCAATGTCCGCTGCCGAACAATCTTCGCCGGCAACTTCTGCGTCTTTCGGCAGGATTGATTCGGATGCCGGCGAGACGATTTGGTTGGCGACAGCCTGGCCTTCCGGCTGCATTGCTTGCGTGCGGACAAAGCGGCCGAGCATTTCGGCGGTGACGGGACTGGTCTCATCCATGCGACGACCTCAACCCAACGGCCCTGCTACCACGGTTGGCGGCTTTCCTGAAGCGGGCGGGGGGCGAACTATATCGCCATCCGAACTGGCGTCACAAGACCGACCAGCCGCTCCGGCTTTTCTCACGTCAGATGACGTGGCATAATGTCCGCTGCCCGTCACACTAACCCGAAGCGTAAGCGAGGGAGTCCCGGTTACACTCCCTCGCTTACGCTTCGGGTTAGTATGCGGCCCTGAATAATCCGAGCCGACACGGAATCGAGTCCACCATGCTGCATCACGATTTCACAACCAACCGCCGCGACTTCCTGACCCGCACCGGAGGCGGCTTCGGTTCGCTCGCGTTGCTCGGCTTGCTTGCAAACGACGGCGTCAAACTCTCGGCCGCAGGCGCGGAATCGTCCCGTGTCGCAGACCCCCTCGCACAGCGACGCGGGCATTTCGAGGGATCGGCGAAGAGTGTGATCTTCCTGTTCATGGATGGCGGACCGAGCCACCTCGACACGTTTGATCGCAAGCCGAAAGTCAACGAACTCGCCGGGCAGCCGTTGCCAGATTCGGTCGAGCGGGTCATCACGCCGATGGGAGTCACCGAGAACCCCATGCTCGCCAGCAAGCGAAAGTGGAAGCGTTACGGAGAGAGCGGAATCGAGGTGTCCGATTGGTACGCGAACGTCGGTGGCTGCGTGGACGACATCGTGATGCTGCGATCGTGTTGGGCGAACGGGTTGAACCACGTTGGCAGCGTTTGTCAGATGAACACGGGAAGTATTCTCGCGGGCCGGCCGAGTCTCGGGGCGTGGGTGAATTACGGCCTCGGTTCGGAGAATCAGAACCTACCCGGATTCGTGGTGCTGTTGGACAATCCGAAAGATCCGCCCGGAGGCAGTCGCGTGTGGGGCACCGGCTTCATGCCGGCGACGTTTCAAGGGACGCAGTTCCGGTCGGGCAAGCAGCCGATTCTGCATCTCGATCCACCCGACACGCTGTCTGCGGCGCAGCAACGGAACAAACTCGACTTCATCAACCGGCTGAATCGCGAACACCTTGACGACCGATTTCGCGACCCGGACCTCGAAGCCCGGATCGCCGCGTACGAACTCGCGTTCCGCATGCAGGCCGAAGCCCCCGCCGCCGTCGATCTGACGGAAGAGACCGCGGAGACGCAGAAGTTGTACGGCCTCGACAAAAAAGAGACGGAGCCGTTCGGTCGCAATTGCCTGCTGGCCCGGCGGCTGGTCGAACGCGGAGTCCGTTTCGTGCAGCTTTACTCGGGGAGCGGCAGCCAGTGGGATGCCCACAAGGACATCGAGGGGAATCACGGCAAGCACTGCCGCGAAACCGACAAGCCGATCGCCGGCCTGCTGAAAGACCTCAAGCGCTGCGGACTGCTCGATTCAACGCTCGTGATTTGGGGTGGCGAATTCGGACGCACGCCAATGTCCGAACAGGGAGACGGTCGCGATCACAATCCATACGGCTTCACGATGTGGTTTGCCGGCGGCGGTTTGGAAGGGGGCCGAATCGTCGGTGCGACCGATGACTTCGGACTGCACGCAGTCGAAACCCGCGCCCACGTCCACGACATCCACGCCACGATCCTCGAACTCATGGGCCTCGATCACACACAGCTTCTGTACATGCACCAAGGTCGCCCCGAACGCCCGACGGTGAACGAGGGCAAGGTGATCGACGACTTGCTGTGAGATTCGACGGCGAAAAATGTGCCGTGGGATAGGCTTCCAGCCTGTCATTTGCTTCGCCGAACGACAGGCTGGAAGCCTATCCACGGCATACGACTAGTCTGCCGATCGCCCTAGCGCCGCCAGCCAGTGGCATCAATTCGCTTGAACTCTGCCTGCACGTCGCGGCCTTCGTAGAACGACAGCCACCCGCGAAGGCGTTTTGTCTCGCCCGGCGGACAGTCGGGAAACTTTGGATCGGAGTGCAAGCACGGACACGGAGCGTTGCCCCACGGGCGGTGGCATGGATCCCACGCGGTGATGATCCAGCGATCGCCGGCTTTCGACTTCACCGCAACAAACGGTTTCTCGAACACTTTGTTGTCGTTCGTCTGCTCCTCGAAACCGGCCGCCCCTTTCAACATCACACAGTTTTGAACCCGCAGGTCGGACAGCGGCCCTTTCGTGTCGTTGGTCAGCCACAATTCCATCCGCACCGCGTCGCGACCCGGCACGACCTTCGCGCCGAATGCGATCCCATTCGGCAACCGCCGTTCGATGTCGAATGTCCCGTTGTCCCGGCGATTCCATTCGAGTTTGTCGAGGTCGATGTTCTGTTTCGACCAGACGGTCGGCACGTGCGTGTGGGCGAGGTACGTCAGACCGAGGTTGGACCAGATCGCCTCGGGCACATCCACGACAACGTAGCTGCGGTCGTCCCACGGTGTGAACACACTGACTTTCGTCTCCCGCTGCGGACGCACGGCCCCGTCGAGAAACCCAATCCGCGGATGCCGTCCACCGGGATACGGCAAAACCAGCAGCGGTGCATCCGGCGGCCGTTTCGGCTTCGTCTCGGTTCGGATGTCGAACCGCTTCGCCGCGTCCTCAATCTCTTTCGCACTCAGCCCCGACGCCTCACGAATCTCATCCACGGTGAACCGATGATGCCACAACATATTCTCCAGCCAGAACTTCAACTCGGCATCCGTTCGCGGTCGCCGCGCGTTGCTGATGTCCGGTTCCTTCTCACTGGCATCGGACCGCACTAACTCCCCTCTCCCCTCGGGAGGGTGTCCGGGGGTGAGGGCTCGTCGCTCGTCCTTTGAGGACACCTCACGCAGCACACCCGCCAACGTCTCGGCACTCTTGTCCCCCAAGTCGCGATGCACGAACACACCATACCGCAACTGTAACGATTCACCCGGCTTCACAACGATGCGGCTTTTCGCCCCCTTCGTGAACGCATTCTGACCGAACGGGTTGGCGGCCACGAACCCGTAGTCTCGCGCATGGAACCATGACTGCCGAAAGTTGAAGGGGTCAGGCAGCAGGGTGATGCCAACTCGCTGCCCGCCCACGACGCCGCTGTAGTCGCACCACTCCGCCTGCCGGCCCCACACCTGTCGTTCGTTCTTGCGTCCCTCGCTGTTCAGAAGTTCGCCGCCGTTCTTGACCGCCATCGACGTTGCGACGCGGACCCCCAGTCCCATTTCTTCCTGATCGCCGAACACAAGTTCGCCGTCGACAGGGGCAAACCGGGAGTCCCAGACCAGCAGCCAGCCGTCTGGTCGGACGAGGATTTTGAACCGGCATTCCTCGCGGCACACGATCCGATTCGAATCTCCTGCGCGATACCGATTGACGACCGCGAACGATCCCTTCCCGTTTCCGCCTAGTGGCGCGACGAGGAATTGTTCGTGTTCGACGCGGGCTTTGTTCCGCCAGAAATCGTGACCGCTGACGTCGCCGAAGGCCAGCCAGATTCCGGGATGCATCGTGTCGTGATCGGTTGCGTCCTGCCCGGCAACGGGGGGATGGTTCCGTGTCACCTGCACTCCGCCCGGTGCGTGGACGTCGCTGAAATACGGCCGGCGAATCTTTTCGTCCTGCCACGCGTACGTCGCGAACGGTTCCCCTCCAATGGTGATCCGCAGCCGACCGGGTTCCGCGTGGAACGCAACGGGCGGCGCGTCTGCTCCAGCCGCCGTGCGACCGAGCATGAGCACACCCATCGCCAACCCAACCAGCAAATCGAAAATCGAAAACCGTAAACCGACATTTCTCATTTCCCGGCTCCTGTCGTCTGTGACCCGCGTTGCCGCCACCGGTTCCGCCACCACACGCCGAGCGTGATCGACCACTTGCGATACCGGCTGAGCGACACGCGGCGGCTGAACACGTCGTACCCGCTGCGTTCGATTTCGTCCAGCAGGCCGCCGTAGATTTGCAGCATCGCGTCGAGAATCGGCTGGCCGGGGGCGTCGAGGTAGTCGAAGAGCGACCTCGCGGCGGAATAATGTTCGCGGGCGCGGGCGACTTCGAATTGCATCAGGTTGCGGAACCGATCGTCCGCGACACCGAGAGCCAAATCGTCCGCCGAGTAGCCGAACCGGTCGAGGTCTTCCCGAGGCAGATAGATTCGCCCCCGCAACACGTCTTCGCGGAGGTCTCGCAGGATGTTCGTGAGCTGAAACGCGATGCCGGTCTTCTCGGCCAGCGGCAATGCCGCGGGGCCGTCGAAGCCGAAAACGTGGATGGTCATCAATCC
>JACRIH010000609.1 GCA_016235885.1 Planctomycetales bacterium
ATTCAGCCCTCCAAACCCCTCGGGATGTCGAGCGATGTTCGGCTATCCTGTCGCGGAGCGACAGGGCTACATTGTCCAAACAACTTCCCAAGCACCCAGTGTGTCGGCAGGAATATCAACACTGGCAGCGCGACGAGCATCAGGCCGAGGTACGCCAGCGGTGGCATCCATTCCTGCGGCTTCTCGCTGCCGAAGCCAAACACGTAGTTGATGTTCACCGGCAGATTCGGATTGTCGGGTGGGGCAGGGGGCGGTGGCATGAGAAAGAAGCCAACGAGCATCAACGCCCACGCCGTCACTGTCCATGCGGCGAATGCCCGACGGTCGTACCGTAACCGCCATACCAACCAGACCAGCAGGATCGGCAGCCAGAAATGAAAGAACGACAGCCCGCGTGTGAACAGCGGAATCTTTTCGTCGAACATGTACTCCGTCAGCCCCGCCACCGGTAGACCCACCGATTGGCCGAAAAAGTCCACGATCCACAATGACTGTGGAGCCAGAATGCCGACTGCGGGCATGGACGCCCACAGTCCCTTCTCGGTCCAAACGGCCGCCAGGGTGAAGAACACGGCGACGTCGCAAAAGTATAGAAAGTTGGTCGGTCCGTAGTCGCGCCAGTACACCGGGACCAACACACAGACGAACGCGGAGTACGCCAGTTTGAGCCACAGGGGAAGGGGAGTATCCGCGGGCATGATCCAATTCTTGCGAGCCGATGCCAAACGTGGTGGCGGATCATATCCCCCCGATGAGAATTGGAAAGCAGCCCGCGGCGACTATCGAGGTGGCATTGCCTCGTCGAGAATCAGGCCGGTTGAACGAGGTGTTTCACCGTCACCGTCCGATCGCGTGGCGGCAGGACACGCCAGATGTGTGTGAATGATCGACGGTCGCGAGCCAGGGCATGATCGGAAGCGGTGACGAGGGTGATCCTCAATCGCGCGGTAGTGCTGCGTCATACCCAAGATTTGGGGCGGCAGGCTAAAGCACCTGGTATTCCGTCGCGAAGTGTGGACTGGATGGGCTCACTTCCGATGCCGCTCGACTGACGTTTCCAGCTCGCGATTGTTGCCAGGATATCTCGGCGTTGAGGACTTTTCGGACGGCCACGAGCAGATCTTGTTCGCTGAAGGGCTTCTGAATGAATGCGATGTCACTGTCGTCGATCAACTGGTCGCACAGCAGATCGTCCGTGTACCCGGACATGAACAGCACGTTCAGGTCCGACCGAATCTTGCGAGCGCGATCGGCCAGTTCCTTGCCGGATATTTGGGGCATCACGACGTCCGTGAGCAGCAAGTCGATTCGTCGGTCCGATTGTTTGATGATTTGCAAGGCGTGGGCGGTATGGAGAGTGTCAATGACGCAATAGCCGGCGTCGCGCAGCCGCTTGCAGAGCATTTGTCGCACACGCTCATCATCATCGACCAACAGAATGGTTTCCGATCCGGTCAGTGCTGTGGGCATTGCATTCGGTGCGGTGTGGGGAATCTCTTCTGCTGCACGCGGCAGGCGGATCTTGAAGAGGGTTCCACGTCCCGGCTCGCTCAAGACCATGATGTCGCCACCGGATTGTTGGACGATGCCGTAGACCGTCGACAGTCCCAACCCCGTCCCTTTTCCACGCTCTTTGGTGGTGAAGAACGGTTCGAAGATGCGCGAGCGGGTGGTGGCGTCCATTCCGCAGCCCGTATCCTGCACGGCGAGCATCACGTAGGGCCCCGGCTTGAGGCTGCCGTTCAGAGATCCCTGGTCGCTGACCATCACATTGGCCGTCTGGATGGTCAGTCGCCCACCTTGTGGCATGGCGGTGCGGGCATTCACGACGAGGTTCATGAGAATCTGGTGGAGTTGGGTCGGGTCCGCTTTGATGTTCCCGAGGGCGGCGTCCAGAATGGTCCGCAGTTCGATGTCTTCTCCGGTCACGCGCCCGAGCATTTTTACGGTCTCGGTGATCACGTTGTTGAGATTCAGCACCTGGTTCTCGCGAGTTTGGCGGCGGCTGAAACTCAGGAGCTGGCTGGTCAATGCGGCCGCTCGATCGCTGGTGGCTTTGATGATCTCGGCGTCTTTGTACTGCGGGCCGTCCGGCGGCAGGTCATTCAAAAGAAACTCGGTGTGGCCGATGATGACTGTCAGCAGGTTGTTGAAATCGTGAGCGACACCGCCTGCCAACTGGCCGATCGCCTCCATTTTCTGCAATTGCAAGACCTGTTCTTCAGCGCCCTGCAAAGCCTGGACGGTGTTTTGTCTCTCACGCATTTCCGCAGCGAGCGCTTCGTTCGTCCGCCTCAAATCGATGGTTCGCTCGTGGACCCGCTGTTCCAGAAGCGACGAGTTTCGACGCAACGAACGGATCACGACGGAAATTCCGAACATCCCCAGCAGGGACAACGAGCCCGTCAAATAGAGACTGGACTGGACTGCCGCTTGAGCCTGGGTGATGCCGACCGACAGCGGGCGAACGATCGTCAGCACTCCGCGCACGTCTCCTTCCTTCCAGTCTCGCTTGAGACTGTCCGGGTGGTTGTTATGACACTCAACGCAACCGGCTTGCATGCGATCTGCCCTGGCCAGCCGCAGTGACGGTTGACCGCGGTAATTCTCGACGCGAACAATGGGTTCGTCAGGATTCAGTCGAAGTTGGCGCAGTGCCTCGCGTTCGAAATCGTCACGAGGGCCGCCGTCTGGTTGCCAGGGGAACGGATAGTCGCTGTACAGTCGCACTTCGATTGGCGAATCGTTCTCGGCAATCCGCCTGCCCAGTTCCATCGTGAGCGTCGCCGGCAGTGGAATGGCGTTGTCTTTGCCTTTGTAGTCATGCGTCACCTCAAAACCATGCGACCTCACGCGCTCAACGACCTCCGATGTGTACAGCCCGCGAAACTCCTCGATGGCCTCGGCGTACCGCGTGGTTCCCTCCAGAGCCATGGTGCGAACGAGTTGGGAGGAGAGCCTGGAGATGTGCCAGAGCACGGAGCATAACCCGACACAAAACACGATCGTCAGCACCAGTACCGTTCGTTCGAGAAGCAGCCGCCGACTCCAGCCCCATCCGTCGTGGCTCCACTGTAGAATCGGAAGCAAAAACGAAGGGAATTCGAATCGTCTCATGTTTGGCCCACACCTTGAGGAGTTGCCGTAATGGGTTTTCGGAAACACGTCAGCCAGACGGCGGAGCGACGTAGAACGGAATTCATTCCGTTGGACCGCCTCCTGGTCCGATACCAGAAACGGAACGAATTCCGTTCTATGCCATTCGTGGGCAAGTTCAGTTGACCGCACAGCGCGCAGGCGGACAGTCAGCCGTCCACAATCGCCCTTATTCAAGTATCGGACAGGAATTCGTCGATGCGAATCGCGGACGCCTGAGGCGAGATGGGGTATTCACCCGAGTTTGACTCAGGTAAACACCTGAGTGCGGGTCAACGTGCCGGTTGCACCAAACCGGAGGCGATCGCGAAGCGCACCAGACCGGCCACGTCGTGAATGTTCAGTTGCTTCATCAACTGGGTCCGGTGGGACTCTGCCGTCTTGACGCTCACCTGCAACTTGCTGGCAACTTGTTTGGTGGAGTTTCCCTCGGCGATGAGTTGCAGTACCTCGCGTTGCCGCGGCGTCAGTCGCTCCAGCGGCGATACCAAGTCCGCGGTCACCGGCCTGTCGCCGATCCGGCGGACATATTCGCTGACGTGGCTGGCGACCACCGTGCAGAGATAGGTCTGGCCGTCTGCCACGGTCCGGATCGCCTGCTCCAGTTCCGATGTCCCTGACTCCTTCAGCAGGTATCCCGCCGCGCCAGCCCGCAGGGCTTGGACCACGTACTCTTCGTTCGTGTGCATGGACAGAATGATCACGCGAGTTTCCGGCGATTGCTTGACCACGCGGGCTGTGACTTCAATGCCGTTCAACTCCGGCATGGAAATATCGAGCAAGGCGACGTGTGGCCGGTGCTTCGCGATGAGTTCGAGAGCTGACCGTCCGTCGCCCGCTTCCGCGACGACATCGATCCCCTTGAGGTTACCCAGGATCGCGCGGATGCCCCCGCGCATGAGAGCATGGTCATCGGCCAGCAACACTTGGATCGTCTTCATATCGACGCGCTCCGTGTGATCCGCCTAGTTAACACTACTACGAATGAAAGTGCGCTGTAGTGCCAAGTGGACCCGCAGTGATCTCTGGGTAGCCACGCTCGCCAAGAGCGTGGGAAACTTTGCGGAAAACCCACGCTCTTGGCGGGCTTGTTGATTTAATGTGGTGGTGGCACTCCGTGACACCGCATGTTGTGGCCGCCCTGCGGGGCGGTCACAACATGTCCCGCCACGGAGTG
>JACRIH010000610.1 GCA_016235885.1 Planctomycetales bacterium
ACTCGGCCACATCAAGTCCGGGGGCCGACACCGCCCGGCTCGCCGGATTGCGTTCGCGGTTGTGGACCCAACCGCGGCAAACGTGGCAGGAACTTGAGCGGGCTGGAACGCGGCGACCGTTTCTCAACAGGTTGATCGTTGTTGACAGATACAGTGGCGGCCGGCGGATTGCAGGCGATGACTTTCAGGTCGTCAAACAGAATCTCGCCGAGACCGGTCAGAGTCAGCGTGAGTGTGAACTCGCCGTCGGTGGCCGCTTCGCGGAGCAACTCGAACGGCTGCCAATCGGTATTTGTTTGCCAGCGGAGAGCGCCCGTCTGTCCGACCAGACTGTCATACAACATCGCCCCGTCGAGGCTGCCGACGCTGGGGGCCACCATGCGCACGAAGCCGCTGACGTGGATGATCTGTCCGGCACCGACCTGAATCGGCGGCGATGTGACGGTGACTGGCCGCTCGGTCACGACGCCCGGCAGATCGTGATTCGTTTCGGGGACGGCGACAAGACGCAAGCAGTGCGTGCCGCGATGCGGGCGGGGGTACAATTCGGTGGCCGCGCGAATGCCGCTGTTGGTCCGTTGCTCGTGCCGCCAGCCATCGGCAAGCATCGTGTCGATGCTGTCAAAATCGCCCGACGGCAGCAGGTTCACGTTGGACTTGAGCGAACTCTGGCCGAGGCGGCTCACAAGTTCCCAGTGATCGGGCAGTGTTTGAAAACAAACCGTGTGTGGGCTGTACAGCGGCGACTTCAGCTTGCGAACCGTGTCATTCCAGTGGGCTCGTTGCAGCACGCGGAGCATCTGCAGGCACTCCGACGCCGCCCGCCACGATGCCACGTGGTCCTGCCGTTCGAACCGTTTGTCAGCGTCATCCAGCAGCCACCGGGCGCGGCCGATGATCTCTGCCCCATCGGGGAGACCGAAGCCCAGCGCCGTCAGCTTGCGGTCCACTTCCTGCACGCGGGTCAACTTCGCCCGAGCCAGATCCAGCCGCAGGCGGGCGCCGCGGCTTCGCAACGATTCGATCTTCCGCCGCAATTCCTCGATGCGCTGGGCCTCGCCGCCGGGGAGCAGGATCACCATCGATGTCGTGTCGAATTTCGGCAGGACGATTTGATAGCCGCTCGTCACGCGCTTGCCGACGAGCGCCGTCACACCGACCGGGCTGACCTCCCACGCGCGCACCGTGTCGGGCACACCGGGAACGACGATTGTTGCGTTCTCCGCCGCCATCTGGCCGGGAACGAATTGCGCGTGCTCCTCGTACCACACCGGAAGCAGCAACCAGCCGAAATCACTGCGGATCAGCGTGGCTTCCAATTCCCCCGGCTGACGTGCCCGGTCGCGACTGCGGTCGGTGAAGGCGTTCAACCGCTCTGTCCGTTTCTTCTCCGTGGGCTTGCTGCCGCCGAACTCGATCGAAAGTTGATTCGCCCCACCCGGATCGCGCGTGCTCGCAGTGAACGGTATGTGCTGCAACACCGAACCGGTGGCAAGGAATGGTTCGAGCAGTTCGAGTTCGAGATTCAATTCAGCGAGCGCCAGCCGACGCTCCAAGTTCCCCGGCCGATCCTCGTCAAACCGAGTTTGCGACCAGAACCCGATCCCGCGATAACCACTCGCCAGGGCCGAATACGTGAGCAAGCGAATCTGCTCTGGTTCGATGATGGACGGCGTTCGACCGGCCGCCGCCCGCGATTCGATCGTCGCCAGCGTCGGTTCGGTGGGCACCCACGTCCAGAGCGGGCTGCCCGGTTGGGCGAGATTCTGTTTCTCCACCAGCCACTGCCGGTACTGTCGGAACCCGAACCCGCTGTGCAGCACATTGCGACTCACGCCGAGCATTGACACGTGCCCGGAGTAAACACGCTCCAGCCCAACCACGTCGGCGAGAATCGGCCGGTTGAATTTGTGGTCCGCGTTCCGCACCTGTTCGACCCAGTTGATCAGCGCCGGCTTGGCATCTACGGAGATCCGGGTGCCGAGGTTCCAGACCAAGATCGGAGCCGTCTCAGCGCCAAACGGAGCCAGACTGACATCCTCCGGATCGATGACCGCCGAGGATGGTTCGTTCGAACCACCGCCCGGAGGACGCGACGAGTTCGTTTTCCCGGCAGGTCCCATCCCGTCGGCTCGCGGTGGCGTGGCCATTGCCCACAGATTGCGGTCTCGCAACTGCTGGAGCAACTCGGTGTCTTGGTAGTTCGGAACCCAAGCCGTGTTCACACCCAGTGCGGCAAGTTCGGCAAGCGATTCTCCGTGGTACGGTACCGCACGCAGGACGAACGGTTTCCCACCGACGAACAGTCGGTCGAGTCGAAATTCCGCGACGGGTTTCGCGTCGTCGTCGAGATGCTGAACCGGTACGACTGCGTTCGCCGATGATGCGGCCACGAGCGGCCCGAGCCGCAACTCATCGAACGCGAATTCGGTGACTCCCCGACCGGCCCGGAATTTCAGCACGACCCGGTCCACATACATCCCGCGCGTGTCCACGTTCGAGCCAATGCGTCGGCGGACGAGTTGCAACCGCCGCTCCATCAACTTCGATGTCGTGCCGCAGTGCAGCTCCTGCCATTCGTACGCGTGCGTGTACGTGTCACCGTCGATGACTTCCACGACGCTACGACCCGTGCCCGGATCGGTCTGGTTTGGCAAGACAACTCGTAAACCGAGCACGGCCCCCGCCTGATTCGAACGCAGTCGAAGCGACAATTGCAATTCATCGAGGACTCGACTGGCAGGGACGGAAGACTCGAGTTGGAGTGGCACACCGTCGCGACCCGCCCCCACCGATACGTACTCGACGGACTGGTCGCCCATGTCGAGCCGCTTTTGTTGCAGCAGCAAGTCGCCGGGGCGCTGCAATCCATTCGTCCCGGTCACTCGCCACGTCACACTCCCCGCATCGAACGGTTCGACGAAATCCTTCGCCGATCCCATGCGGGCCAACCACCCGATCAGCAGGCAGACCGCGACCACCGACCGTACCGTCCACTTTGCCCAGCCGGCAAAATATGGCCACGTCGCCCGATCCGCAGGAGGCTTGGAGACAGAATCACCCGGAGTCAAAGCCCAACTTGCCTCCCTTCCGTGGAAGGACTGAACGTCAATCGATCGTGACGATTTGTGCGAAATCCGTTTCGACTTGAGAAATGACTCAATCTTGTCGCGCTGTCAAAACCCGACGCGTGTTGCCGGGCAGTGTCGAGATGTAAGTGCCCGAGTCTACAAGAAGTTGCGATTTCGGCCAAGGTGAGCCGTCGTCGAAAGTCAACACGCGGTTAGCGCGTGTTCAATTCGGAAGAATGGCTGCAACGTGTTGTTCAGAAGGAGGTTGAGCGCTGCCTCTTGCGATTATTCCCAACCCGGCACAGAATCTGTATCCCAACTAAGCACCGCTGAGACTGCATCCAGTGGGGAAGGGACCATCGGGAATGAGCCAGAAATCACGACTTCCAGGCGACACTGCGGAAGAGCTTCCGCGCGAGCTTGTTGAGCTTGGTAAACGCATCACCGCCATTCCCAATGCATACCAATGCGAATTGGAGGTTGTTTACGGCCAGGTTGTCGATTCCGTCCGCCGCCGCCGTCGCATCCTCGCCCTCGTGCAAGAAGCCCTCGCTCAACTTCGACTCGATGTGAAGTATCTGATGTTCGACCTCGAAGTCACCCGCCAGGAACGCGACTCGCTTCGCGAACGGCTGGAAGAAGAACATTGATGACCGATGTCTGACCTCTGACCTCTACGTGACGGACGGGCAAGGTGCCCATTCTACTTCTCTCGCGCGTCACGCGCTCGCTATGATCGCCGCTGATGTCCGCGATCAATCCTGAATCCGCACCGCTCACCGATCCCACGGCCCTCGCGAAATTTGGCCGCTTGGAAGTTGTCGCCCGGCTGGTAGTCGAAGGGTTCATCATGGGGCAGCACAAAAGCCCCTTCAAAGGGACCAGCGTCGAATTCGTCGAGCATCGACAGTACTACCCCGGCGACGAAGTCCGCCACATCGACTGGCGGGCGTACGGAAAAACCGGGAAGTACTACATCAAGGAATTTGAGGACGAGACGAACCTGCGGTGCTACCTGCTCGTCGATGGCTCGGGGAGCATGGGGTTTGCCGGGAAGACGCTGAGCAAATTCGATTACGCCCGACAACTCGCGGCGGCTCTCGGCTACCTGCTGATCGACCAGCGCGATGCAGCGGGGTTGATCACGTTTGACGACCAGCCCCGCGAGCGGATCGAACCGTCGTCCACCCCCAGGAACTTTTCGCGGCTGACACAGACCCTCGAACAGATGGTCCCCGGCGGGGAAACGAGCCTGGCCGGCGTGTTCGAACAGATCATCCCGACGATTCACCGCCGGAGCCTGATCGTGATCCTCAGCGACTGTTTTGACGACCTCGATCCGCTGCTGAAGGCGCTCGGCCGGTTTCGCCACGCGCGGCAGGAAGTGTTGCTGTTCCAGATCGTCGCGCCCGAGGAGGAAACGTTTCCGTTCAGTCACCCGACGCAGTTCCGCAACCTGGAGCAAGCCGGACACAAACTGCTGGTCGATCCCGCCCGGTTGCGGAAGATCTACCTGGCCCAGTTCGCGGCGTTCTGCCGCGAGCTGCGCCGGCAAGCCGGCAACGTCGGAGTCGATTACCACAAGTTCCGGACCGACGAACCGTACGCCACGGCGCTCGGTGCGTTTTTGGATTCGAGGACTCGCCGCAAGGGACGGGGGTGATGGTGGATGGTGACCGGTGGTTGGTGGACGGAGCGATATGCATCGCCACGCCACGAAACCTCACCGACCACAATTCACCATCCACCGTTCACCGTCCACGATTCGCGTCCAATTCGCGGACGAAGATGTTCGCAAACTGAATCTGTTCACCGTCGTGGCGGAGGCCGATCTGGCTTCGTGCTGGAACACGACGAAGATCGACATTCACGACTGTCGGAATCGCTGCGTTTTCGTTGTAGACAACTCTAACGCTCGCTCGTCGCTTGGTGATGTGCAACCGAGTCCATCGGCCAGCCGAAACGTCAACCACGACGGAGTCGAATTCACTGCCGGGCAGGATCAGCGGGAGTTTTCGCTTCTCGGCTTTCGCTGACCAACGGCAGTCGCAGATCAACTCGAAGTCGCCGTACTCCTTTTCCGACCACAGATTCTTGTCTTTTGCCGCGCTCTGCCCGTCGTAGGTGAGCGTCCAGTCCTTTGGTTGCCAGTGGCCGGTGTGCCCGTCATCCGGCTTCCATCCGGCGAGGTCGAGACCGGTGTAAAGCGATCGAAACCCCTGATCGAGTGTGGCGACTTCGTCCGCTGGCGGGTTCGACGACGGCAATTCCTTGAGCTTGATGTTTCGGAAATGGCATTCGGAACCTTCCGACTCCAGACAGATGTACCCTTTGCGCGGACGGCACATCGACCCACCCGACACGATCTTCCCGTTGACCGCGAGTTGGATCACGCCGTCGCGGCACTCGACGCGGTAGTGATTCCATTCCGGCGACGGTTTGCAGCGTTTTTCACTCGGAAGGCAGCGCTCGGCTCCTTTCGGATGCGGCCGGTCAGGCTTCATCCGGGCACCGTGAATCGAGAACACGTCGCCGTGGCTGGTGTAAGTCTCGGACTCGCGGCCGTCGAGCACCTGGACTTCGATCCCACGACTGAACGGCACACCGGCGGACGTGAGCGCATCGCTCCAGATGAAAAGCCCTGCGTTTCCACCCTTCACCATGTGCCGCCATTCCAGTTCGATAATGAAGTTTTCGTAGTGCCGTTCCGTGCGCATGATCCCGGTCGGAATGCCGGTGGACACGATGATGCCATCCTTCACCGTGAACGTCTTCGGAGCCACGTTCACCGGCACCCAGCCCGACAGGTCCTTGCCGTTGAACAACGGGACAAAGCCTGCTTCCTCGGCGTTCGACGCTGGGCAATTGAAGTGACTGACCAAGCAGCCCAAGAAAACAATCAGGAAACAACGAGAAGGCATGACTGTGCTCCCAAAAAACCGATGCGGATGGATCACGATGCGGAATTCAATTCTTCTGCCCCAGCCCCAGCACTTCCTTGCAATACTTGATGCTCCGCTCGACTTCAGCCCGTTGGTATTCCTGTTCGCGAGTCTTCTTGTCCTGGCCGTCGGGGATGACGTGTGGCGGGCGGGGCTTGCCACGCTTGGCGAGAGCCACGAAGCGGGCGAAGTCTTTGGCGCGGGCGTTGGGCCACGGTTTCCAAAAACCATCGGTCAGGTACGGGAACTCGCGGTTGAATCCGGAAATGGTTTCGATATGCACCGGCACGCCGGGGCACAGTTCGGCGAAGCGTTGGAAGTACGTCTTGAGGTCGGTCGTCCCGTCCCCCATCGCGGTCCATTGGACGGTGGCTCCCTTCTCGCTTTCCCACACGGCCGAATCACGCAGGCTGGTAGTGAGCGCGTACGGGCCGAGTTGTTCGAGGCTTGTCAGCGGGTCTTCCATCGTCCACGTGGCATTGCCGGAATCCATGTTCGCCCCAACAAAATCCTTGCCAGCCGCTTCGATCAGTTCCACCAACTCCCACGCCTGCATGTCGCCGCCGTGGTTTTCAACGGCGATTTTCACGCCTGCGTCGATGGCTTGACCGCGGCACGCTTTCAAAACGGGAACCGTATCCTTGATGCGCGCCATGATCCCCCCGGGCGTCATCCGGTCGTCTCCGCCTCCAAGAATGACACGGATCACCGGCGAACCGACTGCCTTGGCGATATGTATCCCGAGCCGCAAGTGCTCCTCGGCCGTGCCCCATTTGTTTTTGAAACGGACCGACGTCGGACAAATGCTCCACGTGCCGACGTGTAACTGAAGACCCTGATCGGCGGCCTTCGACCGCAGTCCACGCAGGTACGTTTCGTCGTGACTCTCGAACGCGTCGAGGTCTGAAATGAACAGCGAATCTGTCTTGAGCGACACGGCATAGTCGATGAGTTGTGGTGCCTTCCACTCCATGCCTCGCACGGCGAAGTTGTCGATGCCGAGCTTTGTCTTCTTTGTTGGAGCCGGCTTGTCGTCGGCGAATGCAACCGCGGTTGCAACCGAAGCGGCGGTGGTCAGGAATTGGCGGCGGGTGATGTTGGTCATGATGTGGTTGGTTGTGATGTGGTGCGAAGTTCGAGGCAGGAAATATCCAATATCCAACACTCAATATCCAATGTCCAAGTGGGAGGCAAGCAGTGGTCACTTCTGTTTGTTCTTTTCAGCCGTCTTGATGCTGGTGGCGAAGATCGCGGTGAGTTCCTGGCACTCACCGATCACTTCAGACAGCAACGGCGGCTTCAGCATCCCCTTCCGCTGGATGACGAGCAGCCACACGCGTGTCTCTCGGAGTTCTTTGAGTGCGATTTTCATTTTGTGGACGAAGTCGTTTCTCGACTCGGCACTTTGTGCCTCGCCGTAGTTCGATGCCGGAGACGTGCCGCTCCGTACGAGTTGGCCAGCAATGTGATTCCCGGCCCGTGTGTTCGGAAGCGATTCGACGACATTGATGATCCGCACGGCAAAGTCGATCAACCGTGCCTCCAAATCGAATTCCCGTTTCGCCTGCACGTCATCCTTGGACATTGGATATTGAGTGTTGGATATTGGATATTTCCCAGCCGAGCGACGTTCCTCCAGATTCGACTCGGCATTCAGCCTTACCGTACGGTCGCTGGTTCCCGCTTCACTTCCGCTTCCTCGCCGGTCAAATCGGCTTCTCCGCGCCAGAGCCAGTGCCAGGCGCGTTTCATGTCGAAGAAGACCATGTTGATCGCCGGGACGACGATCAATGTCAGCAGGGTCGCGAAGACTAGACCGAATGAAAGGGTGATCGCCAGCGGGATCAGGAATTTCGCCTGGAAACTTTGGGCCGCCATCAGCGGAGCCATGCCGGCGACGACGGTGACGGTGGTGAGCAGGATCGCGCGGAGCCGCAGCTTGCTCCCTTCGACCGAGGCTTCGTAGAGGCTCATCCCGGCGCGTTCGCGGGTGTTGATGAAATCGACGAGCACGAGCGAATCGTTGTCCACGATGCCGTTGAGCGCCACGAGGCCGATCATGCTCATGATCGTGAGGTCGTAGCCCATGATCCAGTGGCCGATGATGGCTCCCTGCACGCCGAACGGCACGGCGATCATCACGACGAGTGGCTGGACGTACGACTTGAACAGCGCCGCCAGCAGCACGTAAATGATGACGAGCGACATGGGGAACGCGAACCGGATGCTCGCTAGAAATTTGTTGGTCTCGGCCGTCTTGCCGAGGATTTCGGCACGCACGCCGGGATGTTGCCGCTGGAAATCGGAATCGAGCCATTTCTGCACGGCCACCATGATTTCGGTGTCGCTCGCGACCGCTTCGTCCACGTCGCCGAGAATCGACACCGAGCGCTGTTGCTGGCTGCGGTGGATCGAATTGTAGGCGTGTGCCTCGGTCAGTTCGGCGACTTCTCGCAGCGGCACCCAGTTCCGCCGCTCGGCCCCCGTGACAGGAATCCACATGTCTTCAACGCGATACAAATCCTGCCGGTAGTATTCGGGATACCGCAGCATGATCTTCACGTCTTCGCGGTTGCGGGTGACTCGCCGTGCCTCGCGGCCGTAGAACGCGTTGCGGACCTCGTTGCCGAGCGTGGCCACGGTGACGCCGGTCGGCCGCGCCGCCTCGCGGACTTTCAACCGCACTTCGCGCAGGTCCGAATCGAGGTCGTCGTCGATATCGAACACGCCGTTGTACGTCGCCAGCTTGGCTTTGACGGTCGCGACCGCGGCCAGACTTTCCTCGAAATTCTCGGCGCTGACCTTGATCTCGATGCTTCGCCCGGCGGGGCCGCCGTTCAAAGAAATCCACGTCACCGAATTCACGCCGGAGAGTTTTTCAGACGCGGCCCGTAATTCGGCCAGCACGAATTCACTCGACCGGGTCCGCAGGTGCGACTCCTGCAATTCGATGATGATTTGTCCCACGTGCGAAGCCTGAGTCGTCCCCACGGCTCCTTCGCCGGCGATGTCGACCTGCAACGCGGCCAGCATCTGCACGTTGGTCACTTCGGGAATGGCGACCGCGGCGTCGCTCAGTTCCTTCAACCGGTCCTTGGTCTGCGTAACCGGCGTGCCCACGGGCATCTTGAGGTTGCAGATGAGCGTTTCGCTGTCCATCTTCTGTACCCACGTCGTGGGAACGATGCCGCCGTACCACATCCCCAGCGCGATGCTGAGCGACGCCAGCGACGCGGTCAGCGTGACGTAGCGCCAGCGGAGCGACAGCCGAATGAACTTGTCGTACCACACTTCAATGAACTGCTTCATCAACCACTCGCGCAGCAGACTGAGCCGCAGCAGCCCGCGACGGATCAGCCCCAGTTCGCTCGCGAGTCGCGTTTCCGGTCGGATCGCCTTCAGGTGCCCGAGGTGCGACGGCAGGATGACCAACGCTTCGAGCATCGACATGCTCATCGACGCGATGCACACGAGCGGCAGCATCTTCATGAAGTCGCCCAGTTGCCCCTCGATGAAGAGCAGCGGAAAGAACGCTCCGATGGTCGTACACGTCATGATGATCACCGGCCAGAGGATTTCCTCGGAGCCTTTGATCGCCGCTTCCTTCGGCGACATCCCCTCCTCGATGTAGCGAAACACGTTCTCCCCCATCACGACCGCTTCGTCCACGTCGATACTGAGCACGATGATCATGCCCATCAGGCTGACGAGGTTTAGCGTCACGCCGAGCATCGACATGAGGATGAACCCGCCGAGAAACGTCACCGGAATGCCCGCGGCCGTCCAGAACGCGACGCGCCAGTTCAGGAACACGATCAACGCGATGAGGATCAGGTACAACCCCTGCGCCCCGTTGCCGACCATCAGGTCGATGCGTCCTTCGACAAACCGCGCCAAGTCGGTGTGCAGGTCCACTTGAAAGTGGTGCTGAAACGGATTCGCCCGGCTGCGCTCGTAGTAAATCATCGGGTCCGGGTGCCCGGCCATCCGCTGGAGCCAGTACGAACCGTGCGCCCACGCCACCGAAAACGGACGCCAGTACCACGGCTGACCTGCCGCCTCGTCAAAACCATGCGGGTCGAACGCGACTCCCTGCTTCCCTTTGATGTACGCCTTGACCAGTTGCGAAATCCGAATCACATCCTGCGACGCGGTCTTGTAAATGTTGCAGTTGATCAGCGGCTGACTGTTGTAGAACGCCTCGACCTCGGAGTTGACGAATTCGTCCCGCACGACCGCCACGTCGGACAGGAAAATGTTGCGGCCATCGGACAGGCTGCGGACGAGCAGCTTGTTGAGGTCGATACCACGTTGCTCTTCGCCCAGCGTCCGCACCGAAACTCGCGTGCGGTCCCCTTCGAGCTGCCCGCCGGTGACGTCGAGGTTTGTCTCACGGATCGCCTGCGCCACCTCTTCAAACGTGATGTCGTATTCGACCAGCTTCTCGGGGCGAATCTCGACGCTGATTTCGTCGAGACGCTGGCCGGCCATTTCGACCTCGCTGACGCCGGGCAACAACAGCAAGTCGTCTCGCATCGCCCGCGCCGCCCGCTTCCGTTCGGCGGGGTCTCCCGGCCCGAACAAGGCCACCGAAATGACCGGCAACTTGGGTTCGAGTTTCTTGATCGTCGTCTTTTCGGCATCGTCCGGCAGATCCTCGATCGCGTCGATCTCCGCCTTGACCTCCTGCATCTTTCGATCGACATCCTTCACGTAGCTGTACAGCGTGAGGATCGTGGTGCTGGCCCCTTCACGCACGGTCGAGTTGATCTTCTCGACGCCGTCGATGTCGCGGATGGCCTCCTCGATCTTGATCGTGACCGCCTTCTCGATCTCCTGCGGCGCGACGCCGGGGTGCAGCGTAAAGATCATCAACTTGTTCGGCCGCGATTCGGGAAACATCTCGCGAACCATCGTCAGCCCGCAGGCACCACCCCACACGACGATAATGATCGCCAGCAGGTTGACGAGGATCGGATTGTTGACGCTGAAGCGGGGAAGAGACATGGGGGGATTGTAGATTTTCGATTTTCGATTTGCGATTGAGCTGGTGGAATGACACCCGCTTGACCGACAAGCTCAGGCTCGTTTAACCCGGAGCCAACGGCGACGGCGCGTCGGATCGTCTCTCAACACGCGAAACGCCGTCGCCGTTGGCTCCGGGTTAAACGATGATCGGAAGTCCTACGCCTCCGCCCTCTCCTGCGGGTTGGCGACGAACCGGTAACCCACGCCGCGGACGCTCAGAAAGTGTTTCGGATCGGCGGGGTCCACTTCGAAATGTTGCCGCAGGCGGACGATGAAATTGTCCACCGTGCGAGTCGTCGGCGTGGCGTCGAGGCCCCAGACTTTGTCGAGCAACTCCGAACGATTCAGCACAACTCCTTCATTTTCGATGAAGCACTTGAGCAGTTTGAATTCGAGCGTGGTCAGTGTGCGCGGCTCACCGCGGACGGTGACTTCGTGGCGGGCGAAGTCGATCACCGCGCCATCGAACTCGTAGGTTGTGCTCTCTTCATCTGGAGGGGTCGCCGCGCCGCGCAGCTTCGCGTGGCGGGCGAGCAGATTTCGGACGCGGCTGAGCAACTCCGGCAACTCAAACGGTTTCGTGAGGTATTGATCGGCTCCCGAATCGAACCCGCGAATACGATCCTCGGGCAATGTGCGGGCGCTGAGGATCAACACCGGGATTTGAATATCGGCCGAGCGCATCTTTTCGAGGACCGTGTAGCCGCTCATGTCGGGCAGCATCAGGTCGAGAATGATCAGGTCGAACGCGGCCGGATCGTCGTGAACGAGTCTCAGAGCGGATGGGCCATCGTGGACGAGAGTGGCCAAATGCCCTTCGGCCTCGCAGTTGAACTTCAATCCAACACCGATGTGCCGTTCGTCTTCGACGATCAGGATTCGAGAAGGGTCGTTTGTCGCCATGCCGCGTCACACCTTGACCGTGTCCGGAACCGGTGTCGCGGGGATTTCGCTGGAATGTCCGGGGAGATCGACTTCAAACGTCGCTCCGCGCAGCGGCCCGCGACCGTGGACCGTCACTTTGCCGTGCATCTTAGCGACGAGCGACCGGACGATGTAGAGGCCCAAGCCGGTCCCCTTGGCCGTCCGTTCGAGTTCCGACCCGCCGCGGAAGAACCGCTCGAAAATCTTCCGTCGGAATTCGAATCGCACGCCCTTGCCGTTGTCTGAAATGCGAACGAGCACGCGGCCCGGTCCCTTCAGTCCGACATGCACGTCAATTTTGGACGGCTGCCCGGCGTATTTCACCGCATTGTCGAGCAGGTTGGTCAAAATCATTTCGACATCCTGTGAACGGCCGAGCGAAACGCACGGCTGCAAATCCAGCGCGACCTGGTCGTCGGCAAGTTCATACCGCCGCCGAATCGTTTCGACGCACGCGCGGGTGAGTTGGTCGAGCGGCAATTCTTCAAGTGGCGGCTCGTCCTCCTTTTCCAGATGACCCAGCCGCGCGGCCACCAGCAGGTGGTCGATCAACGAGTCGAGTCGCTGCACATCGTCGAGCATGAACTTGTGAAACTCGCGCTGCTGCTCTGGATCGACCTGCCGCATGTCGAGAGTTTGCAGGTAGAGCTTGATCGATGCGATGGGCGATTTCAGTTCGTGTGTGACGCTGTCGATAAAGTTCGCCTGCCGGAGGTTGAGTCGCACTTCCTTGATGCTCAGGATCAGATACAGCACCACGCCAATCAGCACGAGGGCGATAAAGATCGTGCCGACCGTCAGCATCGCCCACTGCTGCGTCGCCGCCTGCCCGATGACCCAGAGCACAAGCAAGCCAACGATCAGCACCAGGAGCACGACGCCCAGCGTGATGGGCCATTTGAGTGAGGAGCGCTGGATCATGGGGGCGGGGGAATGACGAATGACGAATGACGAATGACGAATGAATGACGAATGACGAAGTCCGAATGGCGTATCAGTGTGGGGACATCCGCACGGACGATTGCACGTCGGAACAGGTCATTCGTCATTCGTGCTTTGTCATTCATTCGTCATTCCGTCATTTGTCATTCGTCATTGGATTGCTCAGTCGGTCATTTCGAGGAACGGGTCCAATCCCATTCGTTCGTACATGTCGGTGCGGAGTCGCTCGGCTTTGAGCAACTGTTTGCGTTGTTTCAGATGCTGGCGTTCGAGGAACCGCTGCGTCTTGCGAAAGAATTTGAGCCACGTCTGCGGCAGTTCGCCGTTGGCGTCCGGCACGGCTTGTTCGCGAATGCGTTTGATTTTGTCCTTCGACAGGCAGCGCAGCAATTCATCGTCGAGCGAGAGGAAGAACTGGAATGTGCCGGGGTCCCCCTGGCGGGCACAGCGGCCGACGAGTTGCCGGTCGATCCGATAGGAACTGTGCAGTTCGGTGGCGATGACGTGGAGTCCACCGTTTTTTCGCACGTCTTCGTCCAGCAAAATGTCGGTGCCGCGCCCGGCCATGTTGGTCGCGATGGTGATCCGCCGCGAATGGCCCGCTTCGGCGACGATGTCGGCTTCTTCCTTGTGTTTCTTCGCGTTCAGGATTTGCGGCGCGTAGCCCTTTTCGCGGAGCATTTCGCCCAGCGTTTCCGACCGTTCGACCGATGGCGTGCCGATCAGTACCGCGCGTCCGGCCTGTTGCAGATGTTCGATGTCGGTCACGATCGCCTGCAACTTGTCACGCAGCGTCTTGAAGATTCGGTACGGTTGCCCCACGCGGATGCAGTCCTTGTGCGTGGGGATGGGGGTCACCGAGATGCGAAACGTCCGCCACAGTTCGCGCGCACACTGCATGGCCGTGCCGGTCATCCCGGCGATGTGCCGGTAGTGCTGGAAGAAACTCTGGACCGTGATGCGGGCCGCCTGACCGGTCGCGGCGGTGATCGGGATGCGTTCCTTGGCTTCGATCGCCTGATGCAGACCATCCTGCCATTTGCGGCCGTCCATCATTCGGCCGGTCGATTCGTCCACGATCACAATTTCGCCATTGTGGACGACGTAATCGCGATTGAGCTGGAAGCCATAGCGACCGACGAGCGACTGTTCGACTTGCTTGTAGATCCGCTCCATTTCGATCGAATCCATCAGCGCGGGTTTCGACAACAGCAGCACGCGACGGCAACCGGGATCGGTGAGGTACGCCAGCCGCTTGTCCGGTTCGTATTCGAAATCGACGTGCGGCGTGAGTTCCTGCGCCGCACGGTCCGACCAGCGATACAGGTTGACGGTGGACGCGTCGTTGGGCTGCGTCAGAGCGATGATCAGCGGCGTGCGGGCTTCGTCCACAAGAATGCTGTCCGCTTCGTCGATCAGCACGAAGTGGTGGCCGCGCTGCACGATTTCGGGATTGTCGGACTGGCCGCCGCCGAACAGCGATTGACGCTGCTTGGCGTTGACGCCCGTTCCCTGCTTGAGCCGGTCGCGGAGAAAATCGAAACCGAGTTCCTTGGCCGTGCCGTATGTGATGTCCTGCGAGTAGGCCTGCCGACGCTGCGGGGGTTGCATCGCGTCTTGGATGCAGCCGACCGTCAGTCCGAGTTGCATGTACACGGGGCCCATCGTCTTCGCATCGCGATTGGCCAGGTAGTCGTTGACCGTGACGATGTGCGTGCCCAGCCCCGCCAAGGCACGCAGGGTGGCGGTGAGCGTGGCGGTCAGAGTCTTCCCCTCACCCGTCTGCATTTCCGCGAGGCCCCCCTCGAACATCGCGATCCCACCCATCAACTGCACCGGGTAGTGCTGGTACCCGAGCACCCGCTGGGCCGATTCGCGAACGAGTGCGAACGTCTCCGGCAGCAGCCGGTCGAGCGGCTCGCCCGCCTTCGCCCGCCAGCGAATCTCACGACCTTTCGTGGTCAGTCCGTCCGCGGTGAGATCGCGCATAACCGGCTCGAAGGCGAGAATCTGATCCGCCGTCGCCCGCCAGCGCGACAACCGCGCCTCGATGGGCCGGAAACCGGTCTTCAACAAATGGTACGCCGTCGCTGTGCTCATCGACCTGTTCCCTCGATCGGTCCGTCACTCATCCGCCTGCCCGCCATCGTCGGCGGATGAGTGGAATCGGTCAAGGGCACGAGGTGAAGAAGTCGCTGAACTGCCGTCCAAACGCGGACCAAACCAGTTCGCTCGACGAACTCTGTTCCTCGTCGTTCTGATCGGTCAGCGAATCGAACGGGTCCGTTTTCGGTGATTCCGACGACGCGGTGGCTTCGACGGCGGCCGCAAACACCGCGTTCGTGGGACCGGACAAAGGCAACTGCAATCCCGACTGTTCGAGCAAGCCCATCAAACGACGTGGGAATTCGGCGATGTCAGCGGAAATCGTCGAGGCAGACAGCTGGTCGCCGATTGAGAAAGTTTGGGCGGCAGCGCTGCGGGCGGGGGCGGCAACGCCGCCGACATTCGGGGACAGTTCGCGAACGAAACCGCGCGACGATTCCTGACGCCACGTTCCTGGCTTCGACATTTCAAAGGCCGACTTCGTGGTGTAGACGTGGTCCCCTTGTTGCTGCATGACCGTTCCCGTCGTCGGCGAGCCAACGGGGCCGGTGCGGGTGTTCTTGCGGAACGGATCGGTGCGATACGTTTGGGACATCTCCGACATGCCGGGCTGCGCGGTCGTGTAGATGTACCCCGTGATCCCGGTCCCATTGTTGACGCCCAGTTCTCGGAAGTACGTTCCGTCGCGCTCGGCCCGGTGCGCAGCCGGGCCAATGCCTTCGAGGATGATCGCTTCGCTCAGATTCGTCGTCAAATATCGGTAGCCCATGTCCGTTTGCGTGATTCCGTCAGTGCTGTACGACGTGCCAAAATACATCCGGTACAGCGGAGCCGTCGAGACGCCGGGGATGGGGCTCATCAAGATCGTGAAACCCGAATAGTCCGACGTGGATCGGTCTTGATAGCCAAAGGTGTTGATCAGAATCGTGGCTTCCAGTTCGAGAGAATAGGTGTTCAATTGCGCGGAGGCGTTGTACGTGCGCCACAATCTCGTTTCGAAGTAGGTGCCGGCGGTTTCGGTGGCGGTGCTGAACGCGGTCGAACCGCCATTGATGCTGGTGTCGGCTCGTTCCCCCGCCGTGCCTGCCGTTTGATCCCACGCCCGAAACGTGAGTCCGGTGTCGAGCTTCGTTTCCGTCGCCAGGTGACCGGCCGCCGCATTCGATCCATGATACGGAATGAGCGTGGTGACGAATCTCAGGCGGGCGTTGGCCGGGAGCAAGAGCGCGCTGGAGTTGGAAATGGTTCCGGCCGTTTCCACATTGATCCAATTGGAAGCTTGCGGGTTGGCAGCGAGTGTGTATTCCCAGCGGCCATACGAACCCTCGATCTTGTTGATCCCCGTCCACGCGATCCCTTCAAGCGCGCCCAAATCGGCATCGGTGATCGGGTTGCCCCCCGCGCCGCGGGCCAGCAGGTCGGAGATGAGAATCCCATTGGACATATCCACCGGCAACCGGCTACCCGCGGGTGCGATCAGGTACGGCGTGCCCGAGTTGTTCAGCACAGGGGCCGTGTTGAGGAGAATTGGCGTATCATCATCTTGAATTGTACCGGTCGCTCTATCGGTGGTGATGGTCGCGCCACCCGTTCGGTTCGAAAGTACTAACACAAAACCTTCGTCGAGCTCCCAGTCCGTATCACCTTTGACGTTGATCGTAATGACCTTGGTCGTTTCGCCAGCAGAAAAACTCACGGTTCCGCTTGGGACTGCTCCTCCCGAAAAATCAGTTTCTTCGGCAAAAGTGTTAGGACAATCAAGGCACCTATAAATTAACAGTCCTTCCGCCGAAACCGAATAGTCCACGGTCGTGGCAGCGCTCGTGTCGCCACCGCGCGTCACGGTGAACGTGAACGGCGTACTGCCTGAGTTCCCTTCCGCCTTGTTGGCGTCCGTCGCCGCAACGGACAGCGTCGTCACTGATCTCGGCACCGGGGTCAGAATCAGAGAATAGGCTCCGGTGGCTCCGGCATTGTCGCCATCCCCTGTGATTGGGTCATAATCCTCATTCTGATAGCCGGAGACTCCCAGGTAAAACGTTCCCCCGCTCGTGAACGTGTAGTCCAGATACGACTGATCGCTGGCGGATTCATCGGGAGCCGCCCCCTGGTCGTTCCCGTTCAAAAAGGCTCCGTTGCTGTCGAAGAGTTCGATCACCGAATCGAGATCCCCGTCGATGTCAAAGGTGATCCGTTGCCCGGCGGTGACGGTGAAGCTGTACAGGTCCACGTCGGTGTCGACAGAAACTGACTCGCCCGTCCGCGTCCGCGTTTCGGTCAAGCTCCCCAACGCTATCGCCTCGGTCAACTGGTCGTCCGGATCAGAGTCTCCTCCCACCGGAGTCAGAATCAGGGAATAGGCTCCGGTGGCTCCGGCATTGTCTCCGTCCCCCGTGATGGGGTCATAATCCTCGTTTTGATAACCGGAGACGCCCAAGTAAAACGTTCCCCCGCTGGTGAACGTGTAGTCCAGAAATGACTCGTCGCCGTCTGCTTCATCGGGAGCAGCACCTTGGTCGTTCCCGTCCAAAAAAGTTCCGTCGCTGTCGAAGAGTTCAATCACCGAATCGAGATCCCCGTCGATGTCAAAAGTGATCAGTTGCCCCGCGGTGACGGTGAAGCTGTACAGGTCCACGTCGGTGTCGACAGAAATTGACTCGCCCGTTCGCGTGCGTGTCTGGGTCATGCTTCCCAATGCCATCGCTTGGCTCAACTGGTCGTCAGGATCAGAGTCTCCTCCCACCGGAGTCAGAATCAGGGAATAGGCTCCGGTGGCTCCGGCATTGTCTCCGTCCCCCGTGA
>JACRIH010000061.1 GCA_016235885.1 Planctomycetales bacterium
CAATTTCACAACGATCTGGACCAACAATCTGATCGGTCGGGGAGTGCAGGATCGAATCAGCCGCAAGGGGTTGCAAAAGTTTCTGCGGGAATCGTTTGCCAAGAACCGCGCATGGAAAGACATCGTCTTTGATCTGCTATCCGCCGAAGGGCACATGGAAGAGAACGGGGCCACCAATTTCTTGATGGCTCACCTGAACGATGGGGCTGTTCCCGCAACCGCAATCAGCGCCAAACTGTTCCTCGGAACGCAGGTACAATGCACGCAGTGCCATAACCATCCATTCAACGATTGGAAGCAGGATCAGTTCTGGGAATTCAACAGCTTCTTCAAGCAAGCTCGCCGCGTCGAACATCGAAAGTACAACGAGAAGACCGGCCGGATGGATTTTGACTACTCCGAACTGGTGCCGGTCGACTTTGAAGGTCCGGTGTACTTTGAAAAGCGGAACGGCCTGATGCAGGTCGCCTACCCAAGATTCTCCGGGGCGGAAGTTGATCCCGCCAAGAACACGAACCGCCGCTTGGAACTTGCCAAATTGGTGGTGCAAGGCGAGAAGCCGCTGCTTGCCGACGCGCTGGTCAATCGGATGTGGGGGCAATTCTTCGGTTATGGCTTCACTAAGCCCGTCGATGATATGGGGCCACACAACCCTCCGTCGAACGCCGTGTTGTTGGAGCGGATGGCTCGCGAATTCGTAAAGGTCAACTACGACATCAAGCAACTCATCCGCTGGATTTGCAACTCCGAAGCGTACAATCTCACCAGCAAGATGAAACCCGCCAACACGAAGGACAATCCTGCTGCCGGTGAGACGCCGATGTACAGCCACATGTACGTGAAGTCGATGACGGCGGAGCAACTCTACGATTCGCTGATCGTCGCGACAAACGCCCACAAGTCGGGACGATCTTGGGAGGATGCGGAAAGACAGCGCCAGATGTGGATGCGGCAGTTTTTCCAGACGTTTGGAACCGACGAAAACGACGAAGCCACCTCGTTTGACGGGACGATTCCACAGGCATTGACGATGATGAACGGCGACTTGGTGGACACCGCGATCAAAGCTTCGAAGGGGAGCTTGCTCAACGATGTCCTGACTTCAAAGGACAACCCGACCGAAAAGATTCGCAAACTGTATCTGGCGACGTTGGCTCGCCCGCCGTCAGCCGGTGAAGTTAAATCCGCCACAACAATCATGAAGAATGCTCCACCAATGGAGGCCTTCCAGGACCTTTACTGGGCATTGCTCAACTCGAACGAGTTCATCTTCAACCACTAACCTCAAGCGTGAGCTGACTCCAACCCGTTTTGTCCAAGAAAGCGACACTCGCAACCATCCTCCTCCTTTTTGAACAGGTGTAACCCATGACTGACTCCGTCCTCCGAACTCCTGCTGGCATGACTCGTCGCCACTTCATGCAACACTTGGCGATGAGCACGATGACGATTCCTGGCGTTCAGTTCCTGACTTCTCTTAATGCTCATGCCGCTGATGTGAAGAAGGCGCAGAAGGCTTGCATTCTGTTGTGGATGAGCGGTGGTCCGCCGACAATCGACATTTGGGACCTCAAGCCGGGTTCGAAGAACGGCGGCGAATTCAAGCCGATCAACACGACCGGCGACCTGCAAATCAGCGAGCACATGCCCGAGACCGCCAAGCAAATGAAGCACTTGGCTGTCGTGCGGTCGATGAGCACTCGCGAAGCCGACCACGGTCGCGGCCGTTACTTCATGCATACCGGGTTCATTCCGAACCCGACCGTCGTGCATCCGACGTTTGGTTCAGTCGTCAGCTATGAACTGGCTTCGAGCCGCAAGGAATTGGAAATCCCGTCTTTCGTCTCGGTTGGCGGAGGCAGCATGGGTTCCGGCTTCTTGGGGATGACACACGCTCCGTTCCAAGTCGGCAGCAACGGTCAGATTCGCGACGCGGCGATGCGTGGCCAAATTTCCGACACGCGCATGGGTCAGCGGTTGAAGATGTTGGACTCGATCGAAACCAACTTCATCCAATCGAACCGCGGCCAGTCGGCCGAAGACCACAAGAACGTCTACAAGAAGGCGGTCAACCTGATGACCTCCAAGCAAATGCAGGCGTTCAAGGTAACCGACGAAAAGGCTGAAGTCACCGAGAAGTATGGTCGGAACAACTTCGGTCAGGGTTGCCTGCTGGCTCGACGACTTGTGGAATCCGGCGTGCCGTTCGTCGAAGTGGATCTTGGCGGCTGGGACTTGCACGCCAATGTGTTCAATACCCTGAAAGATCAGCGCTTGCCGGTCCTCGACAAGGCCATTGCGGCGTTGACCGAAGATCTGCAACAGAGTGGCAGGTTGAAGGACACCGTGATCGTGTGGATGGGTGAGTTTGCCCGCACGCCACGCATCAACCAAGACACCGGTCGCGATCACTGGGCCGCGAGTTGGTCAACGATGATCGGTGGTGGCGGACTGAAGGGCGGACAAGCCGTCGGTGCCACAGACGCTGATGGAACCAGCGTTGTCGGTCAGGCGTACCTGCCAGGCGACATTTGGGCGACAGCCGCCTACGCCCTCGGCATCCCGCTCGACACGGTCCACACCTCGAAGAACGGCCGACCGATGAAGCTGGCCAACAGCGGTACACCAATCAAGGAATTGATTGGCTAACGATTCGATCATCCGAACGCCGATTGATCGACTCACTTTTGCAAATAGAAACGGTCCCGCGACAGTTGTTGCGGGACCGTTCTCTTTTTCTGGACACCCGTTGGACCGTTCACCAACCGTCGATCACGATCGAGGATCAAAAATCTGTCGCCACATCACTTTTGGAAATCGTCAGAAGAGCTTGGAACAGACCGATGTCGATGTTTTCGGAAACAAATCTCACCGAGCCGTCGCCGAGCACAAAGTGAGCGCCTCCCATGTGATGGCTGGAAAAATCGTCGAAATGCGATTCGGGGTGATTGGGGGTGTGGTCTCCCACTGCCAAGATTCGCACGTAGGCGTCGTCACCTCCAGCGGCGACGCCCGACCAAGTCGAATACCAGTCGAGGCGAACATTTGTCTTGTGCTCGCCAATGAACAGCGTGCTGCTAAGTCCATCCGGGATCTTCGCTGAGTTGAGCCGGCTGTTGTGATACATGGCTCCATCCCCGACACATTGGAATGGCAGCGGTTGTGCCACGCAGTTGTCGAGTTCCACAGTGCCAAACGCGCCGACGTAGTTGGCCACAGCGAGGGTCGCCAGCGAGTTCCCGCTGGCATCGTTGATCGTCCATTCGTTTTCCCCCTGATCCGACGGGCAGCGGTACACTGGCAAATGCGTTTTGATGACCGCAGCGTGTAATGGATCGAGCAGTGACAGGCTTGGATTGATCTGGTCATAGAGTGAGCCTTGCTCGATGTGTGGAAGAAGCTTCGCGGCCCAACCCCAACCGTTCATGCCATCGGGGTTGGGAGTCTTGGTTGCGAGATCCACGCCAATCCAACCGGGCGGAAACAACTTGTGCTGATCGTGATAGGTGTGCAGGGCCAGGCCAATCTGTTTCAGATTGTTCTTGCACTGTGCCCGGCGGGCGGCTTCGCGAGCCTGCTGGACTGCGGGGAGGAGCAGCGCGATGAGAATCGCGATGATCGCGATCACCACGAGAAGTTCGATGAGTGTGAATGCCTTGCGACGCGAACGCATGATGGAGGACTCCTGAAGGACCACGGAAAAGACGGAATGAAACGGATGGCACCGGGCAGGTCAATTTGTCCGCCACGGAGAGAATTTCGTTACCGCAAGTCACGAACGTGCGGAGATCGGCCGCTGACGGCGGCACGGTCGCGCGAGATGAGAGGGAGTCTGCCGGGAGGCGTTTCTTCCGGCGCTTGGCAACCGGGAAGATTCGCGAGGGAGCTTTCAGATTCCGTGACCGTGCTGAGGCAGGACGCCAATTGCGTCCGCGTCAAAGATCACGAAAACTTGAGTCAAAGATGTCAACGCGAGGCTGACACAACGACCACTGCTGAGAATCCGCGCGAAATCATATTTGCCGAGCCGGACAGACTCAGGCTTCGACGGGCGGACCACGGGCGGGATGGCTGGTGGCGATCCGAGACACCACCAGCGGTGAAACAAGTGCTGTCAGCACTTGGACTTCGCCGGTGTGCGGAAGGAATTCCGCAACGGGCGCCGTCAGTTGAGCCAAAGCCAAAAACTGACAGGCACCGCAATGAGGATCGTGCAACGGCAGCGGAGCGTCGGATCGCGGCGCACACGGACGCTCGTGTTGATGCGAATGTCCGTCACAAGGAGTGGCCTGATGGTGCCCGCCATGTTCGTGATGCGCGTGCGAGTCGTGACCATGACACGCGCCGCGGCTGGACGAAGCAGCAATCGAAATGGAGCAGCAATCGCCATGCTGATGGCTCGAATGGTCGTGTGCCACCCAAGCCAAATGCGTCGCCAGCAGGTAGCCGGTCAGGACGCACAGAGCAAGTCGGCGATGCCATCGCTGCATTTCGGACAATCCCAAAACGGTGTTGAGCTCACAAGCGGCAGGATACTAACGGACGAACTTACGCGAGCAAGTCGAAAAGTGTTGGACTTCACGAAGAATTCTTCAAGGTAAGCATCGTCCAGGTTGGTGGCGATGCAACGCGGCTTCGACAGCGTTAACATGAACACTCACCGATGGTGTGATCCGAGACAGGTAGACACGGAGACGTGACATGATCGAAATGAAAACATGTTTGTATTCGATGAATTGTGGCAACGAGATGCTTGAGTACGTGAGGGATTCCAGCGGCGTCGGCACTCCGCGTCTCCTCATCTCCGTGGCTCCGCGCCTGCTGCTCGCGCTCGCCGTGTTCGTGTTCACTTCGCCACTCCTCCTCGCACAAGCCCCGCCACCACCACCTGTGGCCGTGTCGAAGGTCGTGCAGAAGACTGTTGCCACGGGGCAGACGTTTGTTGGCACAGTCATGCCGGCAAGGAGAAGTATCGTCGGCAGCGCGGTGGAGGGCCGCGTCATGGAATTTCGCGTGAACGAGGGGGACTACGTCAAGGAAGGGGAAGTGCTGGCACAAATTCGCACGGGGACTCTCGAAATTGAACTTGCCGGGGCCAGGGCGGAACTCCAACTTCGGCAGGCGGAGCTGGCGGAAATGCTGGCCGGGTCGCGACAGGAAGAGAAGGATCAGGCCAAAGCAAAGATGCTCGGGTTGAAGGCGCGAATGGATTACGCGGCGGCGAAGAATCGTCGAACCGTGGCGTTATTTGAGCGGAAGACGATCTCGCAGGAAGACCGCGACGAAGCTCAAGCGCTGGCCGAGGAGGCATCATCGGCGTTTCATGAAGCCGAAGCGATGACGAGAATGATCGAGATTGGACCGCGCAAGGAGAAGGTCGATCAGGCCCGGGCAAAAGTGCTGATGCAGGAAGAGGCCGTCAAATTGATTGAGGATCGGCTCGACAAATTTACCGTGCGGGCGTACTTCGACGGGTACGTGGTTGCCGAGCGGACCGAGGTCGGGCACTGGGTGAAGTCTGGGGAAGCGATCGTGGAGATCGCTGAACTGGACAACGTCGACGTGCGAGTGGCGGTACAGGAAGACCACGTGCCACACGTGCGCAAAGGATCGAAAGTGCGAATTCACGTGGGAGCGATCCCCGATCAGACGTTTCTCGGCGATGTGACGAATGTCGTGCCGCAGGGAGATACTCGGTCCCGCAGTTTTCCAGTCCAGGTTCGACTGAAGAATGCGATGCGGGATGGTGAGCACCTGTTGAAGGCGGGGATGTTCGCCGAGGTGACCTTCCCTGTCGGCAAGCCGGAGGCTGCATTGCTCGTGTCGAAAGATGCCATCGTACTCGGGGGGCAGTCGCCGCGAGTGTTTGTCGTGGACCTCGATCCCAAGCAACCACAGCAGGGCCGCTTTCGCGAGGTTCCCGTTGAGATCGGCGTTGCCGACGGCAGCCTGATCCAGGTCCGCGGCGCGTTGAAAGCCGGCGACATCGTCATCATCCGCGGCAACGAACGCCTGATCCCGAACGCCAGGGAACCCGCCAAGCAGGTCGTGACGATTCTCGAAACGATCAAGCCCGAAGCGGGAGAGTGATCGGAGTGGGTGATCCAAACCGACCGGATTCGCGTAGAGTCGGGCACATTCCGTCCGTCACTTGTGGCAGACACCGCGTTCGGTCTCGATACTCGCACTGCACCGCATGGAAACAGCACTGACCCCGAAGCCCTCGCTGCGTCTGCGTCTGACGGTCCTCACGATCTGGTTCGTCCCGATCGGACTGGCCAGTCTGAGCTGGGAAGAGCGACCTCTGGCGCTTCTGGTGCCACTCTTGTTTACCGGAACCTACCGCACGGCGCGGATCGTGGAGGACCGGTTCGAGGTTCAATTGCGAGTGTTGTTCGTGCCGCTCAAGCCGAAAACCTGCAAGCTCCAGCACGTGGGGCATATCGCCACTGAGTTCAAAGAGGAGGGAGCCGGCTGGGGAACGTTGGTTCTGTTCGGCCCGTTGCAATGGGTGTCCTGCTGGGTGCTCGATCGAGTGCTCCCAGCGTTCGGTGGCCCGCTGCAACTCTGGCTGGTCACGGCGAAAGGCCGAGAACTACTCGCGTGGCGTGGTTTCAGCGACGAGCACTACGAACACAACTTGGAACTGCTCAAAAGCAGGACTGGTGTCGGCGTCCAGCGGCGATGACGTGGCGACTATTCACGCGTCAGAAAGCGGACCGCGTCAACCTTCTGGTTTGCCCCTTGATTCGTTGCGCAGCGGGCGCTGCATCAGCGACTGAGTGGCTTCGGCGGGGGATTTGCCCTCGAACAGGACGCGGTGGATTTCTGAAGTGATCGGCATGTCGATGCCACGTTGAAGGGCGAGGCCGTACACGCTGCGAGTTGTCGGGACTCCCTCGGCCACCGCGACCATACTCGACAGGATTTGCGGTAACGCCTCGCCGCGCCCGAGTCGTTCGCCGACCTTTCTGTTCCGACCGTACGGGCTGAAGCAGGTGGTGATCAAATCGCCAACGCCCGCCAGCCCGGAAAATGTTTCGGGGGCGGCTCCCAGCATCGTTCCGAAGCGGGTGATTTCGACAAGTCCGCGCGTGAGCAGAGCGGCCTTCGCATTGTCGCCATAGCCCAGCCCGTCGCAGATGCCGGCCGCAATCGCGACCACATTTTTGAGTGCTCCCGCGAGTTCCACTCCCAGCAGGTCAGAATTCGTGTAGACGCGGAAGCGGTCGGTGGAGAAGAGAGTCTGTACACGACGAGCCAGCTCGAGATCATCCGCCGCTGCGACCACACTCGCCGGCAACCGGCGCGTGACCTCTTCCGCGTGGCTCGGCCCCGACAGCGAACAGACCGCCCACTCGCCAAGCACTTCGCGGATAATCTGACTCGGCCGCAGAAACGTGTCGTTCTCAATTCCCTTGATGACACTGACGACGGGGCAACCGGTACGTGCCAACGGGGCGATCTCGGACATCGCCGCGCGGAGGTAGGCCGACGGGATCGCCAGCACGTACAGTTCGGCATCGGCGAGCGCTCGGTCGAGGTCGGCGGTTACGTCCACGGACGGCGGCAACTTCACGCCGGGAAGCAGACGATGGTTCTCGCGGGTCGCAGCGAGGTCGGCGGCAAAATCGGCATTCCTCAGCCAGAGCGATACGACCTGTCCGGCGTGCTCGGCCAGCAGAATCGCGCACGCCGTTCCCATCGCGCCACCGCCAAGTACCGTCACCTTGGGCATGCCGTCCGTCCGATGATGTGAGAGAACCGATCGTGTGTCCCAGTGAAGTCACCGAGCCGGATCTCGGAAGCTTTGCGTTCCGCGAAAAACCGAAACTCGCCACGAAGTCTTGAGAAAACCGGCCACACGGTTTGCCGACCAGTGCAACGCGACCTAGAGTTTCGGTGCCAATTGTCCGGCATCGAGGAGCATCGTAATGCAACAGACACTTGAACAGAAGCTTACGAATTACGTCGACCGTCGCACTTCAGAAGAGGTTCGCTCCGGAGGCACGGAGCGCCGGCAATTCGTGGATTCGCGGAGAGCACTCCGTCCCGAAGTCGTCGAACTGGCTGAAGCCGTCGATCAGTACAAGCTGCGTCACCGTCGGCGATTCATCACATTTGAAGAGTTGTACGACGTGATGGTCGGCTTGGGTTACCAGAAATAGCCCATGGGTAGGTCAGGCTTTCCAGCCTGACACTGTCGACGTTCTCATCACATCGACCGAGCAAATGTGTCAGGCTGGAAAGCCTGACCTACGGGTTGTCAGTGCCGATCCAGACCGGTCAAAAGTTGCTCGACCGCGTCCGCCCGATGAGCGACTTCCAGCACGCTGCGCCGCACTTCCTCCGCGTCCACGGTGCTACGCGGGTACGTGTCGAGGACGACGAATTTCTTGGCGCCGTCGATGTCCTTGATGGCCAGGCCGCCGTGCAACATCTCTGCGTTGAGCCGCAACGCGTGTTCGTAGTACGCCGGTTCGGCGTCACAACAAATACTGGACATGACCAGCAGTCGCTCGGCCGCCGCGTGTGTGCTCGGTTCGATGTAGACGATTTGACGCCGTCCCTTTGGTAGCGCAATGTCGAGTCGATACTGTTCGCCCGACCGAGTCCACGCGACGGGCTTGCCGCCGCCAAAGGCATCATTCAGCAGCGATTCCACGTCGCGCACCTGGCCGAGCACTGCGTTCAAAAGCTGCGCCGCCATTGTGCCGTCAGTTGGGCGGTTGGACGGAGTCTTGTCGAGCATCACGCCGAGGCACTCCGCCATTTCAAGCGGCAGTTCTGGCACGCGAGCACGCACGCTGGGAGCCGATTGCGAAGTGATCGCGTACATCAGTTTGGGGATTGTCGGTGCCGAGAACGGAAACTCGCCGGTCAGCATCAGGTAGTACGTCACACCGAGCGCGTAGACGTCACTGGCTGGCGTCGCGGGCGAGCCTTGGAACAGTTCGGGTGCCATGAAGTGGGGCGTCCCGCACAGGCACTCGGGGAGAGCGGTTGCCGACCGCGATCGCACTCGCTTGGCAAGTCCGAAGTCCACGATCTTCGGGATGCCCTGGTGAGTCAGCAGCACATTGTCGGGCTTGAGGTCTTGATGCACGATCTCCGCGCGATGCGCCGCTCCCAATCCTTCCGCCATGCGGGCGGCGAGCGCGGTCGCTCGAATCGGGGTCAATCGTCCTTCGGCCTGAATTGCCTGTTGCAGCGATCGTCCCGGCAGAAACTCCATCTCCAAAAAATGGTAATCGGTCGCCTGGCCAATGGCGTGGATCGTGACCACGTTCGGATGCACCAGCGCCGCCGCCGCCCGGCCTTCGTTCTGAAACCGCGACACGTAATCGGCATCCTCGTCCGCCAGTCCGGGCAGCAGAATCTTGAGCGCACACGGACGGTGCAGATCACGATGGATGGCTCGAAACACGCAGCCCATCCCGCCGCGACCCAGCAGCGTGTCGATGTGGTAGACGTCGATGTCCTGCCCGACCAAATGGCTCAGATCATTCGCGGCCAATTTGTCGCCTTGACTCCGCCCATCGTGAACCGAATCGTCGGCCAATTCAGCTTTGTCAAACAGCAGGGTCTCGGCCAAAGCTCCCGGCGGTGACACTTCGGTCCCGCATTGCGGACAGCGTGCGGGGTCGATGGTCGCGACAAACGGAAAGCGGCACGTCGGACACTCGTGGATGTGCATGGCGTTCGATGCGTCCGTGGGACGTCAACCAACGGCTTCGTCATCTGTGGTGCCGAGCCAGATTCAGTTTGACCCGCGATGATGCCGTCGGTAGATTGAGTCTAACCGTTCTCCAAGCGGAAGACACGTCTGCTGAAAATCGCGGAGCACGGGACCGGCGGGCCTTGTCCGATTCTGGCTGACTCACACATCATGACCAATCCCGGTTCGCCCAACGAGTCCTCCCGTCCTTCTAACGACTTGCCGATTTCCTTGGAACCTGCATCACCGACCTCTGCGCTCGGGGAGAATATTTTTATTGGCCATGCGGACATCGTGCCGGTAGTCGCACGAACGCTCCTGCCGCTGCCCGCGGAACTCGCCACCCCGCATTCTGCCCCGCCCGGCCCCGGTTTGCCGGAGGCCGTGTTGTGGGTCATCGGCTGCTTTGTCGCTCACATTGTCGGCTCCGTTGCGATGCTCCTCCTACTGTTCATCTCCGCAATCACTTCCGCGGGGCGAATGCCCAGCCAGGTTGAGATTGAGGAATTGCTCAAGTCCAACATCTTGATGGTCACCGGCGGCGAACAGCTCGTGTTCGTGCTGTTTGCGATGGCGGCGGTCTTTTTGCGATTTGGCAGGAACCGTGCGAGCCAACTCGGCCTGCGCCTGCCTCGGGTTGGACATGTCTTGCTGGTCGTGGCTTTGACGTTTCCTGTCGCATTTGTTTCGGGTCATTGTTTCCACGTGGCGACCGAAGGATGGCAGGTGGCCGTGGCGACCGTGAACGATTCGCTGGCAGGCGCTCACTGGTGGATTCCGTTCCGCGAATTCCTGCGCTCGCTGGATGAGAATCGGACGATGGACGTGCTGAAAGAAATGTCTGGAGCGCCGCTCCCATTACTGTTGATCATCATCGCGGTGGCTCCGGCGCTCGGCGAGGAACTGATGTTTCGCGGATTGATTGGTCGTGGTCTGGTGGCCCGATGGGGAGTGGTGCGCGGCGTCCTGCTCACATCGGTGCTGTTCGGCATCGTTCACATTCATCCGGCCCACGCGCTGGGAGTGATCCCACTGGGGATTGCGATGCACTTCGTCTACCTGACGACACGCAGCTTCTGGGCTCCGGTGCTGCTGCACTTCTTGAACAACGCATGGGCGACGACGGCGACGAAATACTCGGCAGAGTTGGAGGGGACCGAGTTGTTGGCCGACAATGTGGGTCTGCCGTTACCGGTGCTTGTCCAATCGCTGGTCCTGACTGGCGCGATCGTGATGCTCCTATGGCACACGCGAGTGCGGTACGTGCTGCCATCGGGAGAACACTGGTCACCGAATTACGCCACGGCGGAGACTCCGCCACCGCAAGTTCCGGCCGAACCAACAATTCTGCCGCCGACCCGCCTGCTGTTGTTGCATGGCGTGGGGAGTCTCTTCGCATTCGGCGTGATCTTGTGGCAGAGTGCTTAACAGAGTCACACCAGTCGCTGGAGTGCCTGTGCCGCTCGCACTTCGTCGGCGTGCAGTGCGACGATTTGTTCGCGAAGTCTATCGAGCAGTGAAGTCGTTTCTGCCGACGACAGCGGGAAACATTTCTTTAGGACCGTTTCCAACTCGGCCAGCCGCTCGGTGGCTTGGGCTGTCTGCTTCGCTCCTTTTTCTCCGCGCTCTTCGAGCAGCTTGCAGCGCTTGCGGAGAAGTTGCTTTGTTTCGCGGAGCGACGCGATGCGGTCTGGCAGAGCGGCATCGGCTAGATTCGACCAGCGCTGGCCGAGGTCGCGGTACGTGGCCGCGAGTTCGGTCAGTGCCGGCAACTTCAACACGGCGGCTGCTTCGTCGAGGAAGTCGGCGAACAGGAATCGAAACGCTCCGCCGCCTGTCCCCGCGGTTTCGATCGAATCGAAGACATCGCGCAGGGCGAAAAACATCAGTCCGGAGCGTTTCGGATCGAACACTTTCAGCCAACCATCTTTGTTCGACGAGTTGGTGATCATCTTCGACCAAATCTCCAAGCCGGGCAGGCTGAACGTTTTCATCTTCCCCGCCAGCAGTTCGCGTGTGCAGGCTCGCAGCCCGTCGCGGATCGCCGACCGCAGCGTATCGGCGGTCAACTTTGTGGGGGGATCGAATGTGAGCGTGCGATTTTTGTGTGAGCAGATCTTGCCCCGGGCGGCGGCGAGGTCTTCCAGCGAAATTGTCACGCGCGTCGCGAGCCGGTCGGAGCCAACCGCTTCCTGTTTCACATCGTCCACGCCGAACACCACGAATGAGTGCATCCACAACCCACACGAGTCCATCGGGCAGCCGAGGAATGGCAGCAGCCCGGTCGCACACCACACGACAGTTGGTCGGCCGGCCTGCAACTCCTCCATCAAGTTTTGAAATGCCTTGCCGGTCGCAGCGGTTTCGGTGACGCGAGTCTTCGCACCGATGCGGTCGAAGAAGCCTTGATACCACGCCGGTCCCGTGGCATAGCTGATGTGCCGGCCGATCACGGAGACGCCGCTGCCGCAACCCCAGCGTGGAACCGATGGGCAAAACGAATACCCCGCACCGATGCCGCCCGCGATTCCGAAGCAGAGCGCCTCGCTGAACGGTTCGCCGGAAATAGGATTCTTCACTCCGGCCCAACCCAGCAGGTTCTTGATCGCCGCCGATTCTCCGTGTTTGCCGCCGAAGTGTGCGTAGCCAGGAACCTGCATGGGGATACCTCATTCAGCCGTTGATTCGAGTCGCCAGTCGTTGCTGCAACACTTCCAAGCTCACTCCCGTGACAACAAACTTCTTGCTGCGCGACGTCTCGCCCGCGACGAGTTCCACTTGCGACCTGCGGAGCGACAATTCGTCGCACAGCACTTCGACGATGC
>JACRIH010000600.1 GCA_016235885.1 Planctomycetales bacterium
GCGAGTGGACTCGGGGCGGGAGCCATCTTGACAACCAAATCGCATCAGAAACAGAACGAACATGGCGACACAAGCTCAACAAGTTCAGACCGCTCGACGTAATATCGAGTTGCTGCTGGCGGAAGACGTTACCGCGCTGGGCAAGCAGGGGGACATCGTGCGGGTCAAGCCGGGTTACGCTCGCAACTATCTCCTGCCGCAGGGACTGGCCACGGTGGCCACCGATCACAACAAACGGATGGTCGAGAAGCATCGCGCGAAGCAGGCGGAAGTCGTTCAGCAGAAGGTGCAGGCGCTCAAGCAAATGGCGGACGCCCTCAGCAAGTACAGCGTGACGCTCGAAGCGAATGCGACCGAAGACGGTCACTTGTACGGCTCGATCGGCGCCAGCGAAATCAGCAAGTTCCTCAAGGCGGCCAGCTTCCCCGTCGAACAAGACAACGTGCGACTGGAAGGTCCGCTCAAGGAACTGGGCCTGTACACGGTCAAGATTCATTTCACCCCCGAAGTCGAAACGGAAGTGAAAGTCTGGGTCGTGCCGACGGCTCACGCGTGATCGAGGCATTTCGTTGACAGCGACATCGGCAGCCCGGTTGCCCTCGGTGACCGGGCTGTCGGTCTTTTTCGGAAGCACGGAGGTTCCTCATGGCCGCTGACCAGCCCACGCGAGTTCCTCCGCAAAACCTCGACGCCGAGCGCGGCTTGCTTGGCAGCCTGCTGCTCGAAAACCATGCCATCGACGAGGTGGCGGATGTCGTGCTGGCCGATCAGTTCTATCTGGATGCCCATCAGAAAATCTACCGGGCCATCCATTCGATGTATGAAGCGGGCATTCGCGGCATCGACGCGGTGACACTGGCGGAAGCACTCGACAAGCGCGGCGAACTCGAAGAGATCGGCGGTGTGCCGTATTTATTGGAAGTGCTCCACGGTGTTCCGCACGCGGCGCACGCGAAGTATTACGCCGGCATCGTGCGCGACAAATGGATGCTGCGGTCGCTGATTTACGCGGGCACCGACATCCTCAAGTCGTGCTACGAAGAATCCGACGACACCCAGGAATTGCTGGCCAAGGCCGAACGCTCGGTGTTCCAGATTCTCGAACAACAAGAAACGGCCACCAAGCTCGAGTTGAAAGACATCCTGCTCGACACGTTCGACCGGATCAATGACCGGATCGCGAACGGCGGCGCGATCAGCGGGCTGACGACCGGCTTTGTGGACCTCGATGCCCAGACCAACGGGTTGCAGCCCTCCGAATTGATCATCCTCGCCGCGCGGCCCAGCATGGGAAAAACCGCGTTCGTCGTGAACGTCGCCGAATCGGCGGCGGAATTGTCTCACGCCGGGGTCGTGATCTTCAGCCTCGAACAATCCAAGGTGGAACTGGCGGAACGATTCCTCTGCATCCGCGCCAAACTGCAAGTCCACAAAATTCGCAAAGGGGATCTGACAGAGAATGATCGCGACCTGCTGCTCCAGGTGTCGCACGAACTCAGCGAGTTGCCGGTGTTCATCGACGATCAGGCCGGAAGAACGATGGCAGAAATCTCCGCGATTTGCCGACGGCTGAAGCGGCGTCACAAGTTGGGGTTGATCATCATCGACTACCTGCAATTGATCGAGGCCGAGGATCGGAGAGCTCCTCGCGAACAGCAGATCGCGGGGATCACCCGGCGTCTCAAGTTCCTCGCCAAGGAACTGCACGTGCCGGTGATCGCTCTGGCGCAGCTCAATCGCGGCGTCGAACTGCGCGAGGACAAGCGTCCGCGTCTGGCCGACCTGCGCGAAAGCGGCGCGATCGAACAGGATGCCGACCTGGTCGTCTTCCTGCATCGCCCAGAAATGTACGATCCCGCGGACAACCCCGGTCTGGCGGAAATCATCGTGGCCAAGCACCGCAGCGGTCCGACGGGGATCATCAAGCTCACGTTCAACAAGGAATCGATGCGCTTCCAAAACTTCAGTCCGATCCAGGACATGGACCGCGACTACTTTCCAGCCAACGCCGATCTCGGTAGTTTCTGAATTGTGAACTACGACAAACACCACACCGCCGTCGCTCAAGTGCTGGGTCGAATCCCGAGCGGCATCTTCGTCCTCACGATCGGAGACGACTCGGGCCGCGAGACGGGGATGCTGGCGAGTTGGGTCCAGCAGGCGTCGTTCGACCCGCCGCAAATCACCATCGCCGTCAAACGCGAACGCTACGTCAACCAGTGGCTCCCCCGGCGGCCATTCGTAATTCTCAACCTGCTGGGTGATTCCGACAAGAATCTGCTCGGTCATTTCGGCCGCGGCTTCAAAGAAGACGAACCCGCATTTCAGGGGATCGAACTCGCGCGGGGACCGGTCACTGGACTGCCTTGTTTGACGGAAGCCCTGGGGTACATCGAATGCCGGGCGATCAGTCACCTCGACGCCGGCGACCACGTGATTCACCTTTTGGAAATCTTGGGCGCGGGTCTCGGCGAGTCACTACACGAAGAGTCGCCGATGGTGCATGTCCGAAAAAGCGGATTGACCTATTGAGCGCTGGTGGGAGACTGCAATCGATCCGATAGCCCCGGCCCTTGTGGCC
>JACRIH010000601.1 GCA_016235885.1 Planctomycetales bacterium
CCCCCCGGGTTTTGTAATGGACTACCGGGGGGCTGACGCCACCCCGCTCGCCAATAACGCGCACGCTTGGAGCGTGGTGGATTCAAGATTCGAGTGGCAGGGAAAGGAGTCCCGGCATGAGCGAGACTGTTCAATCTGAGCCTGTCGCATGGCTGCAACCAGCGTTGCCGGTTTCAGGTTCACCGGTTGCCGTCCCGGGCAGCGAGCCGCGAGCTGCGACTGAACTGCCGCCAAACTTCTCGGTCGGTCGCCGATTCGATCCCCCGCACGTCAGCCCCTTCGTCCGCGATCAGGAACGGGGGGCGAGTTCGCTCACCGGCGAACGTCCCTGGCAGTCGTCGCAGTCTGCTCTGCCGAGGCCGAATCTGCTCGGTTCCACTTTCCCGCCACCGGCAGCGACTGTGGTTGCGAGTACACCGGTCCCGCCACCGATCAGCCGTGAAAAGTTGTTGCTGCAGGCCAGTCAGGTCGCCGAGCAACTTAGCTCGCAGATGTCCGAATTGGACCGCCGGGAACAGCGTCTGAATTCGCAATTGGCACAGCTCGACCACGAGGGACGCGAATTGCGGGGCTGGGTGCAACGAGTCGAAGAGGAATTGCGGGAGCGAGAGCAATCGCTCGGCGATCGCGAGGCCACATGTGGCAAGCGGATGGACGAATTGTCGGCCATCGAGCACGTCAGCCGTGAGACGCACGAGTTGGCTCAGCGCGAGCACGAGGAGATCGACGCGACTCGAAAGAAACTGGAAGCCGAGTTGCAGCACGAGCGGGCGCTGCTGGAGAACCGGCTGCGATTTCAGCAGGAGCACCTGGCGAAAACTCGCCGCGAGGTCGAAGAAGCTCGGGCGGAACTCGCGCAGCAACGACAACTCGCGCACACCGAGCGTCAGGCCGACACCGAGACACTGCGTCTGCGCCAGCGGCAACTCGACCGGTATCGCGAATCGCTGGAGGGACGCGAAGAGTCGGTGCAGCGCGAACGCGAGCTGCTCGAAAAGGTCAGCCACGACACGCACGAAAGACTTCGACACGTGCGCGAGCAACTGCACGCGGAGCGACAAGCCTGGCAGCAGGAACGTGAACGCCAGCAGGGTGAGATGCAGCGGCAGCAGGCCATGCTGGCTCAACATGCCGAGAGCCTCGAATCGCGTCACCAGCGGATCGACAAGTTGCGGGCTGACGTCGAAGAGACGCATCGACAAACGCTCGAAATGCGTCTCGCCGTCGAAGAGACGTTCAGCCGGCTGACCGTGATGGCCGGCGACGATTCGGCGCGATCGCAGGTCGAACAAACCCGGCAGGCGCTGCTCAACCAGTATCAACACGTTCACGAGGCCCTGAACGAGCAGCGTGCGAACCTCGAACGCTGGCAAGCACAGCTCGAACAGCAACACGCCGAGATCCACATCGAGCGCCAGGCCCTCGTCGACTGGCTGGCCGAACAGGAATCCGATCTGCGGCAACGCAGTGATGCCGTTCAAGTCGAGCGGCAGGAATCCGCGGCTCACGAACAGGCTTGGAACACACTTCGCGACCGCTGGTTGCACGAAAAAGTCGAAGCTGAAGAAGTGATCCGCGAACTGCTCCGACGAATGGGGACGCCGACGTAGTGGGGCGGCGAAGCCGCGATCTGTAGCCGTCATCGTTCCGCGTGACGAGCCGAGGAGTCCCAGCGGCTGTGCGTCTGTTCAAAACACCGTCTGTTCCACCTTCGGCTCGTCACGCGGAGCGATGACGGCTACGTAAAACCGCGTCGTCGATCACGGGTTTCCGTTTATGCGGACCATCGTGTGATGCCGCAGTTCCCCGTCCGGCAAGATTTCAAATGTGATCGCTCCGTACTGCTGCGTGGACAGAATCACCGAACCATTGGCATAGACGTCGCGCAGTTTGGGAATCACATCGGGCCGCGAGTTGCTGACGACGACGAAGTCGGGCCGTGCCCAACCGGCCAGAGCCGACGGATTGGCGGCCATGCTGCCGTGGTGGGGTGACAGCATCACGTCTACATCGGTGGGCGGTTGGCGCAGCAAGTGTTCGAGGCCGGGTCCATCGAGGTCGCCGGTGAGCAGGATCGACCGTCCCGCGTAATCAATTTGCAAGACAAGACTGTTCGCGTTGTCCATCCCCGTGATGCCGTGCCCTGCTGGCGGATGCAGCACGCGGATCGACACGTTGTCATCGAGGTTCAACTGGTCGCCGCTCCACAAAAACCGCATCGGCACATGCTCACGGAATGCGGCATCGGACACCGCGACCACTCCCGGTTGGCGAAAATCGAGGAATGACGGATGCACCAGCAACGATTCCACGGGGATCGTTTTGACCAGATCGGGGACGGCGTTGAAATGATCCGCGTCCGCGTGCGACACGATTAGCGATTCCAGTCGCGAGTGGCCCAGCTCCCAGAGTGCGTTCTGGATGACTCGCTGGGCGCGCGGGCCATCGCGCATCTGGCCCGCGTCGTACAGAAGTGTGCGACCGTTCGGCATCTCGACCAGGATCGCGCCGCCATGCCCCACGGCGAGGAACGTGCATCGCAGTCCGGTCTGGTTCGCCGTGGAGAAATGGCCCCACAGGCCAAGCACACACCAAGCCACGATCGCTCGCCAGCCCCAACGCGCCGCACCACCGGTGCGTCCACCCCACAGGATCGTGGCCACGGCGAGATAGAATCCAACCAGCCACCAGTCGGGCAGGCCGAATGTGTAGGCGTGTCCGCGGGGCAGACGGGCACCGTTTTCGATCATCGTCAGCAGCCCGGTCAGTCCCCATTCGTAACACCGCGCAAACACGGGTGCGAGCGGCGGCATCACGAGCACGCACACCAGCAGCAGGTAGCCACTCCACAGCACGAGAACCAGCAGCGGGACCAGCACCACATTGATCGCGAATCCGACCAGCGACAGCAGATGAAACCGGGCGACGATCAACGGCAGCGTCACCAACCACACGGCGGCAGTGACCCGGCATGCCAGACGCAATTGAACTCGCAGCGATTCGATGAGTTGACGGAACCAACTCGCTTCCACCAACAGCCGGTCCAGCGGGTCTTTGCCGGTGATATCGGGTGCCCCACCGGCTCGCGAGGAGACCCAGATCATCGCCGCCACCGATAGAAATGAGAGTTGGGCACCGACATCGAACAGGCTTGCGGGATTGATCGCCAGCACACCGATCGCGGCCAGTCCGAGAGAATTAACAGACGACGTCGGTCGGAATCCGGACGCGCCCGCGACCAGTACGAGGATCAGAAACGTCGCCCGCACAACAGGCGGCTGGGCATCGGTCAGCACCGTGTAACTGATGATCCCAATCAACACGGTCAGCAGGGTGGCGGTTCGTCCTGCATCGAGCAGCCGGCACACGCTCCAGATCAGCAGGGCGAGAATGCCCACGTTGGCCCCGGAAATCGCGAGGATGTGCGTGGTCCCGCTTTCCGCAAACGCCGCACGCACATCGGCTGCGATGTTGGAACGGTTGCCGAGCAGCATGCCCACACCGACTGCGGCCGTGCGTTTGTTGAGATGCCGCGCAATCTCGTCCTCACAGTGTCGCCGTAACCAACCGCGCCCGCTGCGACCCCACCAGTCGACCCGGTCGTGTACGAGACACACTGCGTCCGGCGAGTCGCCACGCAGCACGACCTGGATTCCCTGTGCTTGCAGGAACTCGCGAAAGTCGAATCCACCGGGGTTGCGGGAACCGCTGGGGCGCGACATGTCGACGATCAGTTCGACGGTGTCGCCCGCATTGGCCGGCACCGAGTCCCCTTTGATTTCGAGCCGCGCCGCACCGGACACTGCGATGCGTTCGCGGCCGGTCAACAGCCAATCGCAGTCGACGTCACACTGCACGCGGCTGTTCGAATCCGAACCCGGTGAACTCCACGGCGAGACCGGTTCGGGCTTGGTCAACACGATGGGATCACTGCGGAGCGTTCCCACAATCCTCGCCGGTTGCGATGTCTCGCGTGCAAACTTCACGATGTGGTTGTCCGGCCCGCACCGGACTGCCCGGTGATGCCACGTCCCGCCGACGGCCACAACGACTGCGTGAATTATCACCATCGCCAGCCGTTCGCGGCGCGCATAGAAACTGGCTCCCCACGCCACCAACAGCAAGCTCGAAGCGGCCAGCCAACCGATCAGCAGCAGATCGATTTTGCGATCCAACCAGATTCCCACGCCAAACGCGATCGCCACGACAACGGCCGGGGACCGCCGGGCAAACGGCGAGATGAAGGTCGATGACGCTGCCAGCCATCTTCCCCCACGATTCGCTGGCGGCGGTGATGGGTGAGCCTCGCGAAGCATGAATCCACCGGAACACTCGAAGGGGCAAGTCGCAGGGTGGGACCAAACGAAGCGCCGGCCCACCATGTCAGACCTCACAAGCAGCATGCCGAGTTGGTGGGCCGGCGCTCGCTTCGCGAGCTGATCCCACCCTACGAAATGACCAACGTCACGGATGCACGAACTGGTGCCCCTCGGGATGCACGGTCAGCACGGGACATGATGCTTTGCGGACCACTTTTTCCGCCACGCTCCCCATCAACATGTGCTGGACCAATCCCCGTCCGTGTGTGCCCATCACGATCAGGTCGATGTCACTGTCCTTCGCGAAACGGACGATTTCGACAAACGGCTTGCCGTGCAACCAATGGATCTTGATCTGGTGCGTTCCACGATCGTCCTCGGCCACCCAGTTCTCAAGGCGATCACGAGCGTAGATTTCGAACTGTTCGCGAGTCGGGGACGGGTAACTCTCGAACATCGGCAGGTAGATGACCGGGTCTTCGATCACGTGCAAGAGATGCAGAGTCGCCTGGAATCGACCACACAATTCGAGGGCGTAATCGGTCGCTCGCAGGGCGGCGTCACTGAAGTCGGTCGGCAGGAGCACATTTCGGAGGGCAAGCATGGTGGGAACTTTCGATGTCGGCGGGTGAAGCGGAGACTACCAACCCGGAGCGTCTGCGAGGGAGTCTTGCGTAAGTCCCTCGCTGACGCTTCGGGTTGGTGTGTCAGTGACGGGTCACTTGATTTCCTCCTGTCGTCTGACAACATATCATCCACGAAAGCAGATCGAAATCCAACTCCACAGAACCAAAGACAAGGAGTCAGCAATGCAGCCGTGGGCGATTGGTGTGTTCACCTCAGTGGATGCCGGGCTGGGAGTCCGGCTGGATGTCGCGAAAGAGTTGGGCGTTCCAACCGTGCAGATTCATGCACCTCACAAAGAGACCAGAACGGCCGCCGCCGCAAAAGAGTTTTTGGGCCGCTGCCGTGACGCTGGGATCACCGTCACCTGTGTGTTCAGCGGCTTCGAGGGCGAGAGCTATGCGGACATCGCGACGACAGCCCGCACGGTCGGCCTCGTCCCACGCGACACTCGGGCGGCGCGGCTCGCCGAAGCCACCGAGATCAGTGACTTCGCCAAGCTGTTGGGATGCGATTCGCAAGGGATGCACATCGGGTTTGTTCCGCCAGACCGATCCAGCGCGGATTACAAAGACCTCGTGAACTGCACCCGCGATCTGCTCGACCACCTCACAGGGAACGGCCAGCGGCTGCATCTGGAAACCGGACAGGAGTCGGCGGACCACCTGCTCGAATTCATTCACGACGTGAAGCGGGACAACCTGTTCATCAATTTCGACCCGGCCAACATGATTCTTTACGGCTCGGGAGAACCGATCGAAGCGCTGCGGAAAGTCGGCAAGTACGTCCGCAGCGTCCACTGCAAAGATGCCAAGTGGGCACCAGAAGGTCAGCGCGGTACGGGGTGGGGCACAGAAGTGGCGCTCGGCGATGGCGACGTCGGCATGGAAGCGTACCTCCGCACGCTGAAGGAAATCGGCTACATGGGACCGCTCACCATCGAACGCGAAATCGCCCACGATCGCGAACGTCAGAAAGCAGACATCGGCAAGGCGGTCAATCTGCTGGCCGAATTGCGGAAGAAGATTTTGGGTTGACCGACGGGAGGTCGCACCGGAACGTAGCCGTCACGCTCCGCGTGACGAGCCGAGTCAGAGTTTGGCACCCAGTTGCCATTCAGCTCATCACGCAGAGCGTGATGACTACGTAGTAGAACATTTGACAGCAGGGCATCATGCGTATCGACCGAATCGAACTGTACCACGTGGCGATGCCACTGATTTATCCGTGGCGGACGGCTTATGGTGAGGACGTGGCGTGCCATTCGGTTGTGTGCCGGATGACGAGCGGTTCGGCCGAGGCGTGGGGCGAGAGCGCTCCGCTGACGGCTCCCTGCTACAGCCCGGAATGGGGCGGAGGCATTTTCGTCACCGCTCGCGATTGGTTTGCTCCCGCGATCGTCGGACAGGACATTTCGTCCGGCGAGGACTTGCAGCGGCGGTTGGCGCATTTCAAAGGCAATCCCTTCGCGAAGGCGATTCTCGACAACACGTGGTGGAGCTTGCAGAGTGTCGTCACTGGCAAGCCGTTGCACGAGCTGCTGGGAGCGACACGAAATCATGTCGCCGTGGGAGCCGACTTCGGGGTGATGGATTCGGTGGACGACTTGCTGAAGGGAGTTGGCGAGGCGGTGCAGGCGAAGTTTCCGCGAGTGAAGCTCAAGTTTCGTCCCGGCTGGGATGTGGACATGCTCCGAGCCGTCCGCAAGCGGCATCCGACGCAAACATTTCACATCGACTGCAACAGTGGCTACCGTCTGACCGATCTGCCGTTGTTCCGACAGATCGACGAATTCAATCTGGCGATGATCGAGCAACCGCTGGCGCATGACGACGTTGTCGATCATTCCAAATTGCAGGCGGCCATTCGGACGCCAGTGTGCCTCGACGAGAGCGTTTCCGCCGTGCGACATGTCGAACAGGCAATTGCACTCAAAAGCTGCCGGTTCGTGAACATCAAGCCCGGCCGAGTCGGCGGGCTGACGAATGCCGTCGCGATTCACAACATTTGCAAAGCGGCCGGCATCCCGTGCTGGGTCGGCGGGATGCTCGAAAGCTCGGTCGGCGCGAGTCAGTGTGTGGCGCTGGCGATGCTCGACAACTTCACCTACCCAGCGGACATCTTTCCGAGCCGACGGTTTTATCACGCGGACCTGGCCGAGCCGGCGCTGGAACTCGTTCCGCTACCCGATGGCACCCCAGGGGTGGTCGCACCAACGAAGCTGCCCGAGCCGGTATCGGACCGTCTGAAAAAGATGACCGCGCAGTCGGCGGTGGTCGCGAAATGAAGCAGCTCGGCTGTTTGAAACAGCCGGGCTGCTGGATTCTTCCTCCCATGACGAGCGGGGCTTGAGAGACGTTTGCCCCCTCACTCCCCGGCCCCTCTCCCCCTGCGTGGGCGAGGGGAGTTTCAGATCGCGCTCTCGCCTTTTTCGCCCGTGCGGATGCGCACGACTTCGGCGAGGCTGGTCACAAAAATCTTCCCGTCGCCGACGTTGCCGGTCCGCGCGTGCTCGATGATCGCATCGATCACGGCGTCCACTTTGTCGGTGTCCACCACCACGTCCATCGTCACCTTGGGGCGGAAATCGACCGTGTACTCGGCGCCACGATAGACCTCCTTGTGTCCGCGCTGGCGGCCGTA
>JACRIH010000060.1 GCA_016235885.1 Planctomycetales bacterium
AGCCGGGCGGCATCAGCCCCCGGACGTTTGGTGATTCCGAGAATGTCCGGGGGTTGACACCCCCCGGATCGCCTCATTCATTACAGCACCGCGCGGGTTCCGACGTCCCGTTTTTCGTTGTGATGGGTGGACTTGGCGGCAGCTTCGTTTTGCTGATCATCGCGATGCTGGCGGCCGACCTCGCGTTTACGTCGCCGAAACATTTCGCCGACGCGCTGGGCAAGCCGGAGATACAACACGCGATCCGTCTCACGCTGATCACATGCTCGATCTCGGCTCTGCTGTCGATCTGGGTGGCAATCCCACTGGGGTATTTGCTGTCGCGGTTTTCTTTTCGGGGAAGGTGGTTGATTGACACGATCATCGACGTTCCCGTGGTCTTGCCCCCGCTGGTGATCGGACTCAGTTTGCTCATTCTGTTTCACCTGCCGGTGGCCGGCACCAATCTCGAACAGGAAATCCAGCGGCTGCCAGGGCGATTGATCGGCTGGTGGAATAACCTGACCGTCCTCATCGGCTTGCCGGTTGCCCAGTGGCACTGGCGGCCGCGAGTCACTTATGCCCCGCCAGCCGTCGTGCTGGCTCAGTTTTCCGTGGCGTGCGCCTTTGCCGTGCAGACGATGCGCGTGACGTTCGATCAAATCGACGCACGAGCCGAACAAGTCGCGATGACGCTCGGTTGCCGGCGCAGTCGGGCGTTCCTGGAAATCGCATTGCCACAGGCGTGGCGCGGGATTGTGGCGGCGCTGACCATCGCCTGGGCGCGGTCGCTGGGTGAGTTCGGACCGATTCTGGTCTTTGCCGGAGCGACCCGCATGCGCACCGAAGTCCTCTCGACAACGGTGTTTCTCGAACTGAGCGTCGGACAACTGGAAGCCGCCGTCGCGGTCTCGCTGATGATGGTGCTGGCCGCAATGGCGGTCCTCGGCGTGGTGCGACTGGTCGGAACGAAGGTGATCCGATGATCGAACTCCACGACATCACGATCCGCTCCGGCCCGTTCGCGCTGACGAACGTCGGCCTGTCGATTCCCGAAGGGACCTACGCCGTGCTGATGGGCGGCACGGGCCAGGGCAAGACCACCATCCTCGAAGCGATTTGCGGATTGCGTTCCGTGACCAGCGGCCGCATCCTTGTGAACGGCAGCGACATGACGCGCTGGAAACCGGGCGATCGCGGCGTCGGTTACGTGCCGCAAGACCTCGCCCTGTTCCCCATGATGACGGTGCGCGGGCACTTGGAGTTCGCCCTGCGAGTGCGTCACTGCTCGGCACTGATGATACGTGATCGAGTTGCCGAGTTGGCGCACGTCCTCGGGATCGAGCCGCTGCTCGCCCGCCGCGTTACAAACCTCAGCGGCGGCGAAGCCCAGCGCGTGGCCCTCGGTCGGGCGTTATCGTTCCAGCCGCGAGTTCTGCTGCTCGATGAACCGCTGAACGCTCTCGACGAAGCGACTCGCGACCGGCTTTGCGAATTGTTGCATTCGGTCCAAAAAGGCTGCGGCCTGACGACTCTGCACGTGACCCACAGCCGCGCGGAAGCGCGCTCTCTGGCCGAGAAGTTGTTCGTTTTGGAGTCGGGCAAATTGCGTGAACAACCGCTCGCTCAACTGGATTCCCTGCCCACTGGGAGCACCGAGGCATGAAACTCCGCGTGCAATACACAGCACAACTCCGCGCCGTCGTTGGCCGGGCCGAGGAAGTGGTCGAGCTTTCGGAGGGTGGTAATCTGGCCGAACTGCTCAACCTTTTGGCGGACAGTCACAGCACAGCCAGGCCACATTTGGTGACAGAAGTCGGACAGGTTCGTCCGAGCCTGCTCATCGTCGTGAACGATTCCGCCGTGTCGGCCCGCGAGGCGGCGAAGACGGTGCTGTATTCCGACGACATCGTGACCCTGTTGCCGCCCATCGCCGGCGGTTGAGAGACAATCTGCGATGCGAGATCTCCCCGAACTGACGCCTGACGAACGCGGCCGCTACGAGTGGCAACTTTCGGTGCGCGATTTCGGCGAGGAAGGACAACGCCGATTGAAAAATGCCACGGTCCTGGTCTCGCGCATCGGCGGAGTCGGCGGATCGGCCGCGATGCAACTGGCCGCGGCGGGAATCGGCCGGCTGATCCTCGTTCATGCCGGCAATGTGCGGCTGAACGACCTCAATCGCCAGTTGCTGATGACAACTGATTGGATCGGCAAGCCGCGCGTTGAATCGGCCGTGCGTCGCCTGCACGAGTTGAACCCGCATGTCGAAATCGAAACCGTTGCCGAGAACGTGAATGATTCCAACGTGGCCGACTTGGTCAGCCGTTGCGACGTCGTGGTCAGCGCCGCGCCGCTTTTCTCCGAACGCTTGCTGATGAACCGCGAGGCCGTCCGCCAGCAGAAGCCGTTGGTGGACTCGGCGATGTACGAACTCGAAGGCCGATTGACGACGATCATTGCCGACCAAACGCCGTGCTTGAGTTGTCTGTACCCGGAGCCGCCGCCGAATTGGAAGCGTGAGTTTCCAGTCTTCGCGGCGGTGGCCTCGACGGTCGGCTCGCTGGCGGCGATGGAGGTCATTAAGCTGATCGCCGGAGTCGGGGAACCGCTGGCCAGCCGGATGCTGACGTTCGACTTGCGAGACATGACGTTCAGAACCGTGCCAATCGCACGGCAACCTGACTGTCCAGTTTGCGGTGCTTAGTCGCCGTGAGTTCATCGGCCGGATAACCTGCCGCTTTTGATTTCACCCCATCGGGATTGCCCCGGTGGTCCGCGGCTTTTGCACTACTCAACAATCAATCAGCACGAACGAGTAGTACAAAAGCTCGTGAGCCACCCCGCCAGCGGAGTGGGGATTTGTGGTCTGCGTAGGAGATTCGCATGCTCAAGATTGCGCACTGCCTGTTGTGTGTGATGGGATGTTTCTCGGCAGCAATCGCCGCTGATTGGCCAACGTATCGCGGTGACTCGGCACGCAGCGGTTACTCCGCAGCATCGCTGCCAGCGAAACTGTCGCTCGCTTGGAGTTATCGACCGGCACACGCGCCGACACCGGCTTGGCCGCGCGATGATCGCATGCTGTTCGACCGAGCCAACGACGTGGTGGTGGCCGGTGGCTTGCTGTTCTTTGGCAGTGCGGCCGATTGCCAAGTGGTGGCTCTCGACGCCGTGACGGGACAGGAGAAATGGACGTTCTTCGCCGACGCTCCGGTGCGATTCGCTCCTGCCGTGTGGAAGGACCGCGTCTTTGTCGTCAGCGACGACGGTTTTTTGTATTGCCTCGCGACAGCCGACGGATCGCTGCAAAACAAATGGCGCGGCGGGCAGACCGATGAGATGATCTTGGGGAATGGCCGCATGGTCTCGCGTTGGCCGGCGCGTGGCGGACCGGTGATCCGTGACAACATCGTCTATTTCGCGGCCGGCATCTGGCAGTCGGAGGGTGTGTCCCTGCAAGCCCTCGATGCGCAGTCCGGCGACCTGTTGTGGCGCAACGACGACGCGGGTCGGATCTACATGCCGCAACCGCACGGCGGAGCGATGGCCAATAGTGGTGTTTCGGCACAGGGTTATCTGGTGGCGACCGCGGACGAACTGCTTGTCCCAACCGGCCGTGCCGTGCCGGCGGGCTTCGCTCGCCGCGATGGCAAGTTTCTGTACTATCACCTGCAAGCCAACGGACACACCGGCGGAACGCAGACGGTCGCGGCGGGCACGAGCTTCTACAACGGTGGGGTGGCCTTCAACGTCGCGACCGGTGCCTTGGAATCGAAGCTCGGTCCGGGCGCAATTGCGGCCCTGCCGGAAGGCATCGTGCATGGCGGCAAGAAAGATGTGCGTGTTGTGAAACTGGCCGAGAAAACTGTGCCCGATCGCAAGGGCATCCCCACGAAGTCGCTGGAACATCAAGTCATTTGGTCGGTGGCTGGAGTCGATGGCAGCGCGGCGGTGATTGTGGCGGGTAACACCATCATCGTGGGGGGCGGCACGACGGTCACGGCCATCGATGCCATGTCGCACAAGGTGATCTGGTCGACTCAGGTGGATGGTACGCCACACGGATTGGCTGCGGCTGACGGTCGCCTCTTTGTCAGCACTGATCGAGGCACCATCTATTGCTTCGACGGCGACACGCATCCCACGCCCGGCAAGATCGCATCGCCGCGTGAAGAGTTCTCCGTGGATCGGCGATTCGCGGCGGCGGCCGATGAAATCATTCGACGCACCGGCGTGAAAGACGGTTTTTGTTTGGACCTCGATTGTGGCGACGGATCGCTGACGGTGGCGTTGGCTCAAAAAACGAATCTGCAAATCTACGCCTTGAGTCCGTCGGCCGAGAACGTGGATTCGCTCCGCAGAAAGCTGAGCGCGGCCGGGTTGTATGGAGTGCGTATCACCGTCCATCAGGGGGATGCGGAGAGCCTCCGGTACGGGAAATACTTTGCGGACTTGGTGGTCTTGGCGCAGTCACTCGATGACGGGCCGCTCGACGTATCGGCCGACAATCCGCCGAAAGCTTTGCGACCGGCCGGTGGCATGGCTTGCACCGGGCGGCCCGGCGCGATGCAGGTGGTCACACGTGCGGCTCTGGCGAAGACCGGCAGTTGGACGCATCAGTACTCCGATCTCGGCAACAGTTGTTGCTCGGCGGACGAGATCGTCAAAGGGCAGTTGAATCCACTCTGGTTTCGTGACGTGGACCTGGAGATGCCGCAGCGGCACGGTCGCGGTCACGCTCCGCTGTTTCAGGACGGTCGCATGTTTGTCGAAGGAATCAGCGCACTGCGGGCGGTCGATGCCTATAACGGTCGCAACCTGTGGGAGTTCCCGCTCCCCAATATCCAGAAGGCTTACAGTGCCGATCACCTGTCGGGCACGGCCGTCACCGGCAGCAACTTTTGCGTCGCGAGCGGAAGCGTCTACGTCCACGACAAGCTGCGCTGCTACCGGCTGGACGCCGCGACCGGCCGCCAACTCGGCGAGTTCCCCGTGCCGCTCCAGCGAGACGGTCAGCCCGGCTCGTGGGGTTACATCGCCTGCGATGGCAAGCTGTTGTTCGGCTCGCTGGCAAACACGAAATATCGGGTGCGTTACGCCTACGTGCGAGCTGACATGAGCGAGTTGTCGAGCGAATCCACCACGTTCTTTGCTCTCGATGCCCAGACTGGTGAGCTTCGCTGGCGATACGACGCCGAGGATTCCATCCGCCACAACACCATCGCCATTGGATCGGGGCACGTGTTCCTGATCGACCGAACCATCGCCGATGAAGACAAGTGGGATTCCGCGGACAAGTCCACCAAACTGCCGCCCGTGAAGGACGTCAAACATTCGCCGGGACGTTTGATTGCTCTCGATGCCGCGACCGGAAAGCAAATCTGGAAGTCCGGCCGCGATGCCTTCGGCACGATGCTCGCCTTCAGTCCGCAGCATGACGCGCTGTTGATGGGCTATCAATCGACGCGATTCAAACTGCCGTCCGAAATCGGCGGACGCTTGGCAGTGTTTCGCGGCAGCACCGGCAAGCTACTGTGGGACAAAGAAGCCAAGTACATCACGCGCCCGCTTATCAATGACCGCACGATCTACGCTCAAGGGGGAGCGTGGAATCTGTTGACCGGCGAGGATCAGCCCTTCACTTTGAACCGGTCTTACGGTTGCGGCCAATTGGCCGGCTCGAAGCACATGCTACTCTTCCGTTCGGCCACGCTGGGGTATCTCGATCTGACTCGCGGTTCCGGCGTCGAAAACGTCGGCGGCATTCGCCCCGGCTGCTGGATCAACGCACTGCCAGTCGGCGGCCTGGTGCTCGTGCCCGATGCTTCGGCCGGCTGCCAATGCAGCTACCAAAACCGCTCATGGATGGCTCTGTCAGGCAGCAACGATGAGTAGCCATGCCTTCTAAGTGCGTCGAAAATTCCGTGGGATAGGCTTCCAGCCTGTGTACTTGCGCGAGATCTCGACTGGTTGGAAGCCTATCCCACGGATTTCAACGGGCTGCCGAGCCACGGGTTTGACATCGCTTTCCGACCGGCCTAACGTACCTCTCTGCATACGGGCGAGCCACAACCGAACGTAGCCACGCTCGCCAGAGCGTGGGCCGAGTCACCTGCAATCCCACGCTCTGGCGAGCGTGGCTACGAAATGCGTGCGAGTCTTTGATGTCTGAAAACAAAGTCGATCTGCCGCGAATTGAACGGGCCGTTCGAGAGATTTTGGCGGCGGTGGGGGAAGATCCCGACCGTGACGGTTTGCGTGAAACGCCCGCGCGGGTGGCGCGGATGTACGCCGAACTGTTCTCTGGCCTGACCGCGTCTCCCGCAGCGCATTTGCAGCGGGTCTTCGAAGAAAAATACGACGAACTCGTGCTCGTTCGGGACATCAGTTTCAACAGCATGTGCGAACATCACCTGCTGCCGTTCATGGGCGTCGCCCACGTCGGCTACCTGCCGAACGGAAAGATCGCGGGGCTGAGCAAGCTGGCTCGCGTCGTTGAAGAAATTTCACGGCGACCGCAGGTTCAAGAACGGATGACTCACCAAATCGCCGACTTGATGGCGCAGGAACTTGACGCCAAGGGAGTGGTCGTGGTCCTTGAGGCCGTTCATACGTGCATGACGATCCGCGGCATCCGCAAGCCCGGCAGCATCACGGTGACCAGTGCCGTGCGCGGTCTGTTCAAGACCAACCCGTCGTCGCGAGCCGAAGTCATGTCGTTGATCCACGCCAAGCCGGCGGTGTAGGACAGGGTGCCGTATGCTGGCTCACTTCGCGATGCGGCTGGTCTTCGGGATCAGCTTGATGCTGTGCCTCATGCCGCGCGACAAAGTTCCGTCCGCTTTCTTTCGCATTCTGATGCTGGTTTTGCTGGGGTTGGGAGTTTTAGGCGCTGCTGCAGAAGAACACGCGACAAGTTTCTACGACGCGGCGGAATCGACAGTCCTTCGTTTCGCAAGGACGATGGATGTCGCCTGCGCTTCAGCGGCATTTCTTGGGTCGATCATTTGGACGCTTGAGCGACGTCGGACGGGAAGTCTCCTGCTGCTCGTCATCGCGGGCATCAGCGGTGCCAGACTAATCGGACCATACTTCGGATTCAGTGCCGGACTGAGTCCGGTGCTTGTCATCCCTACAGTTGCCTCGCAGTTGGCAACCGCGGGCTCGTTGGGTGCAGCGATGACCGCGATGCTGCTTGGTCACCGCTACCTCACCGCTCCCGGAATGCCACTCGATCCATTGACTCGGTTGAACTGGTACCTCGGCGGAGCGGTCGCCCTGCGGGCGGTGATGTCGGGATGGGGGCTGACTCTGTTGTCCAGTCAACTCGATAGCAGCCCGCATCGGACGTGGCTGGCTCTGCGATGGTTGGCCGGGATCATCGGTCCGGCCATCGTCGTGGTGATGGTGCGACAGATTCTGAAATACAAGAACACGCAATCGGCCACGGGCGTGTTGTTCGTGGGAGTGATCCTCACGTTCATCGGCGAACTCACAGCCGATCTGCTGTTTCGTGAAGTCGGCGTGCCGCTGTGAGTAGGATGGGCTGTGCCCACCAGTGCGGTTGGAATTGGTCCAAGTTTTGTGGTTTTGCAATTGCCAGTACCCCGAAGGGGTTTCGTCACATAGCCCAGGGTTGGTCGCGCAGCGGCCTACCCTGGGACAAGGAGCAATCGAGCAATCTACCCCGAAGGGGTTGCGTCATTCGGTGATTCCTGATGACGGAACCCCGTGAGGGTTCCGGTTGTTTCTCTTCCTGTCCCCCGGGTAGCTCGCTCCGCTCGCAACCCGGGGCTGAGAGACGCAACTCCTTCGGAGTAAAAACGGCAGCAAGACCGCCCTACTTGGAATAACTTTTTCGGAATTGGTGGGCACAGCCCACCCTACTCGGGCAATCATCGCAGTCCCTTGGAGATGACGATGCAAGTCAGTTTCTCGTGTCCCGGTTGCCAACAGACCACGCACACTGACGTCGCTTCACCGGCGAACGGTCTCGCGTGCAGTCACTGCTCGTGGACGCGAGTCGTCTCGGCCGACGATCTCGCGAATGGCGAGCCGAGTCGCTGTCTCGTCTGCGGTTGCAATGACCTGTGGCGGCAGAAGGATTTTCCGCAAAAGCTCGGGCTGACGATGGTCGCCTTGGGAGCGCTGCTGAGCACAATCGCGTGGATGCAGTACATGCCGCTGACGGCGATTGGCGTGCTGCTGGGGTTCGCGTTCGTCGATCTGATGTTGTACACGTTCATGCCCGACGTGCTCGTGTGCTATCGCTGCTCGGCCCGGTTTCGTCACGCGGAATTGAGCGAACAGCATCCGCGATTTAATTTGGAAACGTCGGAGAGATATCGGCAGGAAGCCGCGCGGCTGGGGCAGAAGTAATCGACGGCCGATACGTGCGGTCGCAACGGAACGTAGCCGTCACGCTCCGCGTGACGAGCCGAATCGAGTTTCGGCGTCTGTTTGACATTCGGCTCATCACGCGGAGCGTGATGGCTACGTAAATACACGTCGTCGCCGTTGGCTCCGGGTTAAACGAGCCGATAGAATACGCAGCCAGCGGCAACCGGCGCTCGCCTGACACCGCATCATCGACAGATTCGATTCGACCCCGCTTTTCGAGGGCCTCGTCCACGTGAATGACCTGCAGATTCGAATTGTCGAAGACTTAGCCGGGCTGCTGCGCGGTCAGGTGCGTTGCGATGACGTGGCCGTCGCGATGTACGCCAGCGACGGCAGCCTCTACCAAATCCCGCCGCTCGGCGTCGTGTACCCGCTCGACCGTGACGATGTGATTTCGCTGGCGAAATATGCGGCGGAGAATCAACTGCCGTTGATCGCACGCGGGGCGGGAACCGGGTTGGCCGGCGAATCGCTGGGGCGCGGGATCGTGGTCGATTTCTCGCGGCACATGCGGAACATCGAGGAAATCGGCGAGAACACGGTCCGGGTCCAACCCGGAGTTGTGTACAGTCAGCTCAACGAAGCCCTGCGCAAACGCGGAAGATATTTTCCTCCCGATCCTTCCGGAGCGGCCGTGACGACGGTGGGGAGCATGCTGGCTCTCGATGCAGCGGGGTCGCACTCGGTGCGAGTTGGTTCGACTCGCGATCACGTGCGGAGTTTGGAAGTTGTGCTGGCGGGGGGCGATTGTTTTGAGGTCGGGATCGAGCGGCTGGGCGAATCCAACGGCGATGCGTCACGGTCAGCGACCGACTCGGGACTGATTCCGTACTCCGATGCCCCCGCGTCTCCACGCAAGCGGGAAATCATCGAACAACTGGCGACACTGCTGCGAGACAGTGCGCCGCTGATTGCCAAACACCAGCCGCCGCGGGTTCGCAACCGCGCGGGCTATCACGTGCGCGGCGTCTTGAACGGCAAGTCACTGCATCTCGCGCGAATGCTCGTCGGCTCCGAGGGAACGCTGGGGATGTTCACGGCAGCGACGTTGCACACCGCGCCGCTGCCCGCCGCGCGGGGCGTTGTGCTGATGCTGTTCGGGCAGATGGAAGCGGCGCTGCGAGCCGTCCAAGCCATCGCGCTTCAGCAACCGAGCGCCTGCGATCTGCTCGATCGGCGGCTGTTGTCGCTGGCTCGCGATGCGGACGCGCGGTTTGCCGAGTTGATTCACCCGGAAGCCGAAGCCGCGTTGATCGTCGAGCAGACGGGATACAGCGAACGGCAGATTCGCGATCGCATCCGGCGCGCGATCCAGACGGTGCAGTTCCTGCCCAACGTTTCGGTCGCCACGCACGAAGCGTATTCGTTGGAAGATGTCGAATTCCTGTGGTCGCTGCCGGAGAAGGTCGTGCCGCGTCTCGCGCGGTTGCAAGGTCCGACGCGGCCGTTGCCGTTCGTCGAAGACATCGCGGTCCCACCCGACGTCTTGCCGGAGTTTTTGCCGCGAGCGCAGAACGTGTTCCAAAAACATCGCCTGACGGCCACGCTGTACGCGCACGCGGCGGCGGGGCAGTTGCACATGCGGCCGTTCCTCGAACCGCCGCACCCCGACCAGGGCCCGCAACTCGAAGAGTTGGCTCGCGACTTGTACCAGGTCGTGTTCGATTGCGGCGGCACGGTGAGCGGCGAGCATGGCGACGGACTGTCTCGGTCGGCGTTTCTCTCGCAGCAGTACGGGCCGCTGTACGAAGTGTTCCGACAGATCAAGACAATCTTCGATCCGAAAAACCTGCTCAATCCCGGCAAGGTGATCACGGACGACCCGCATCTCACGTCGCGAAATCTGCGGCCGACGGCCGTGCCGACGGATCAAAACATCGAATGGCATCTGCACTGGAAAACGCAGGAGGTGCAGGCGGCCGCGTCGCGGTGCAATGGTTGCGGAGGCTGCCGCACGCAGGAACCGGGGTTGCGCATGTGCCCGGTGTTCAAGATCGCGCCGCTCGAAGATGCGAGTCCCCGAGCGAAAGCGAACGTCATGCGGCATCTCGTGACGGGCAGGCTCTCGCCGGAAGCGCTCGCGACTCCGGAGTTCAAACGGCTGGCGGATCTTTGTTTCAACTGCAAGCAATGCCAGCTCGAATGCCCGTCGAATGTGGACATCCCCCACCTGATGATCGAAGCCAAGGCGGCCTACGTCGCGGCGCACGGGCTGAAACGGGTGGACTGGATTCTCTCGCGGGCACATTCGTTCGGCGAGCTGGCCAGTGCGGCGTCGATGCTCTCCAACTGGATCGTCGGCAGCCCGCTGGCTCGGTGGGTGCTGGAGAAAGTGATCGGCATCTCGCGGCAACGGAAGCTGCCGTTATTCGCCCGACGATCATTTTTGCGGATCGCGCGACGCGAGTGGGTCACGCGGCCCGCGTTGTCGCGAAACCCGAAGCCCGTGATTTATTTCGTCGATCACTACGCGAACTACCACGACCCCGATCTCGCCCGGGCGTTCGTGGAAATTTTGCGACACAATCGCATCCCCGTGTACGTTCCGCCGGGTCAGGTGGCGACGGGGATGGCGATGATTTCCGCGGGCGACCTCGACTCCGCCCGCGAACTCGCCGAACAGAACCTGCGCGAACTGGCGGACTGGGCACGCGAGGGATGCTCGATCGTCTGCACCGAACCGGCTGCCGCGCTCTGTCTGTCGCAGGAATACCCGAAGCTGCTCGACGACCCCGAGGTGAATGTGGTCGCGGCGCAGGCGATCGAAGCGGGAGCATTTCTCGAACGATTGCACCGCGAGGGGAAGCTCCGCACCGATTTCCAGCCGCTCGATCTCGACGTGGGCTATCACACGCCGTGCCATCTGAAAGCGCTCGGCGCGGGGACGCCGCTGGTCAACCTGCTCCGTTTGATTCCCCGCCTCCGGCTGCATAACATCGACGAGGGGTGTTCGGGGATGGCCGGCGCGTACGGTCTCACCCGCGAGCACTTTCAAGATTCCGTCCGCATCGGCTGGGGCCTGATCTCGCGCATGCGAGCAGGCGACCTGACGCTCGGCACCACCGAGTGCAGCAGTTGCAAACTCCAGATGGAACAGGGGACGACAACCCCCACGCTCCATCCGCTCAAACTGCTGGCCTTGTCTTACGGGTTGATGCCGGAACTGCGACAGCGATTGAAACCGAATTTGAAGAAATTGACGGTGTCGTGAGGGCAGCCGATGAGCAATGTAGGGTGGGACCCGCGCAGCGCCGGCCCACCAAGGGGAGCAGACATGGTG
>JACRIH010000595.1 GCA_016235885.1 Planctomycetales bacterium
CCCCCCCGCCGGCTCGCCAATGGAATTGCGAGCGAGATCAAACAACTTCCGCCGTTCAGCCACATCCCAGACGCAAACGATCCCCCGCTCGCACGCCGCCGCCAGCCGCGTGCCGGACGAGTTGAACGCGAGGCAATGCACCCGTTGCGGACCCTCGGACGCCGGCTCGATTTTCGTGTCAAAGACAAGCTGCCCACGCTCCGCATCCCACACCTGCACTTCGCCGGACTTCCCCTTCTTCGATTCCCCACCCCCGGTGGCGATCAACTTCCCATCGGGGCTGTAAGCCACCGCATACACCGCACTGATCTGTCCGGGAAGTTTCTTGGTGGACGAGGTCTTGGGTGTCGTCGGAGTGCTGGTCGGGGCAGGCGACTCGGTCAGATCGACCTCCACTTTGAGCGTCTCTGACCGCACGGGATTCGGCTCTGACGAAGGATACTGCGGCGCATCCCAATCCAGCTCCATCTCGGCGAGGCGGCTGCGCACGAGACGCAAGTCCCACACGCGAACTTGTGCAGGCCGACCCGACATGAGCAGCAGCTTGTCGCCGTCCGGTGTGAACGACAAACTGCCCACTTGCAGACCATCCGGCGCATTCAGCACGGCTAATGTCCGGCCGGTCGCGGCGTGTTGCAGTTCCACTTCGTAACGCGAAGGAGAATACGCCAACAACGCTCCGTTCGGTGACCAAGCAGCGCTCGTGCCTCCGGAGATGCGCCGCGTCTCGGTCCAAGTCGCGGTATCCCAGAAGACGATTGCCTCACTTGTCGAAGTGACGAGTTGACTGCCATCGGGACTGAAGACAACCTGGGTATTGACATATTCTTTGTGCAGGTCGCGTACGAGTTGGCCAGTGGCGGCATCCCAAACTTTCGCGCCGGTGCCGAGGTGAGTGCCCGTGGCCACCCAGCGTCCGTCGGGACTCACCGCGACATGGACCGCATCGACGTGAGTGAGGGAACGCGGCCTTTTTTCGGGGTCATTGAGATCGAGCACAAGCGGACCTGGGACCTTTCGGCCTAACGCGAGAATGCTCCACTTCTTGTCCAAGGCAAGTTGTTCGCAGACCAAAGACACGACATTCTTTGGTGGGCCAATTTTCAGGACGTCGTCCTCGAATTGCACCGGCCAGCGAGATGTCTGGGTATTGCTGCCGACCAAGAGTTCGCGGCCAGATGGATGAAAGAGGACTCCGCCGACATTACTAATGGGAAGAAACGCGACGTGACGACGATGTAGCAAATCGACAAACCGCAACCCTTGAGACGTCGTGATCCCAAGCCAGCGGCTGTCAGGGCTGATACTGCTGGAATGGTTGTAGAGTTCCGAAGCCGCCACGCTGTCCGATGTCGGCAGCGTGTGAAATTCGTCACCGACCACATCGCAGAGCTTGATTTGCGTGCCTTCGCGGCAGGCCAACCGGTGGCCGTCCTGGCTTAGCCGTCCAAAGATACCCGGAATCCGAAGCAGTTCCTGTCCGCTCGCGCTGTCCCACAACCGCACCGTTCCGTCCCAACTCCAACTGGAAAGTCGCTCACCGTTGGCTGAAAAACAAAGACCACCCGCAAGGTGTTGGTGTCCCCGCAGGATGGCGTGTTCCTTACCGGTCTGGAGGTTCCAAAGATGAATATGAGTGTCATTGCTACTGACCGCGAGCAACTTGCTATCAGGGTGCCATGCGAGACTATCAACCAGACCCGTCAGTTCGGGGAACTGACGTAGCTGTTTTCCCGTTGAGACCTCAAAAACCTGCACCTGCCGTTCGGGAGAAGAGACCACTGCAATCTTGCTGTGGTCTGCCGAGAACGCCGCTTTCTTAGCTCGCACACCATTGGGCAAACCTTTTGTCTCCGCACCCGTGATGAGATTGACGATTGATAATTCGTCGCCTGGTTTCCGAATGGCAACGAGTTGGCTGTCTGCGGAGAACGCCATCAGCGATGCAACGGCGGAACGAGACACAACCGACTTCTTCCGCCAATTCCAAATTGAGTAAGTTGTGGTGGATGACGCCATCAGCAAATTCCCGTCGGGGCTGAACGACAAAAAGGGTTCCAAACTGGCGAATCGAGCGACCTCGCTATTGTCCGACAACCTTCGAACAAAGATGTTTCCTTTGGCGTCGTTGACCGCGTAGTGATTCAACTCTGAGTCGAACACGGTGGAATCGCTCATTCCCACGGACCAGCCGGGCCATTGCTTGATCAAGCGCACGTCGGTCAGCCCCAAGCAGGCTATCGCTTCGTTGCGAAGGTCCATGCGCGCGGTCACGTCGAGTCCAAGTTCGGTCGAAAGCTCAGCCGCTCTTGTCAGTGCCTTTAGCCCATCCAGACGCTGGCCGACTTGGCGCGTGAAGCGACCGGCGCGGGCTTGGTTCAGCAGCGAATCGTAAAGTTGCCGCGAACGTTCGGCCTCGGCGCGTTTCACGTCTTGCAGACTGGCCTCGACCGCTTGATTGGCCTGCTGCACTTCGCCGAGCCGATCGGTCGCGACACGTTCCGCGTTCATGGCTCGGTTCAGATTCTGCTTCGTCGCGGCCTGTTCGACGCGCAGCAGGCCGTTGGAGACCGACGTCACGACGGCGACGGCGACGAGCAGCAGCAGGCTCGTGGCGGACAGCGAGGCCACGACCGGTTTGCGTTTGCACCAGCGCCAGAGTCGCGCGGGGCGGCTGATCGGACGGGCGGCGATCGGTTCGCCGCGGAGGAAGCAGCCCAGGTCGTCGGCCAGCGCGGCGGCGGAGGCGTAGCGGCGGGTCGCGTCTTTCTCCAAACATTTCAGGCAGATCGTTTCGAGGTCGCGGTCCACCTGCGGATTGAGTTCGCTGGGCCGTTGCGGCTCGGACTCTTTCACCTTCGAGAGAATGTCGAGCGGGTTCTCGCCCACGAACGGCGGGCGGCCGGTCAGCAGGGCATACAAGATGCCTCCCAAGCCGTACACGTCGGTGGCCGTCGTCAGGCTGTGGCTGTGGCCGGACGCCTGTTCGGGAGCCATGTAGCTGGGCGTGCCGAGCACGGCACCGGTCTCCGTCAGTTCACTCTCTCGCTCGAAGCGCTTGGCCAGACCGAAATCGGTGATCAGCGGCTCGCCGTTCGCATCGAGCAGGATGTTCGCCGGTTTCAGATCGCGGTGCAGAATGCCGCGCTGGTGGGCGTAATGCACGGCACCAGCGACGGTGGCGATCAATCCGGCGGCTTCGTACGGCGGCAACGGCCCGTTCGCCATGCGTTGGCTGAGGCTGCCTCCCTCCACCAACTTCATGCTGAAATACTGCCGCCCCTCGTGCTCGCCGACTTCGTGGATGGGAACGATGTGCGGATGATCCAGACTGGCGGCGGCTTCGGCTTCGATGCGGAACCGCTGCACGTCGTCCGCCGATTCGAGCCGGCCTTCCTTCAACATTTTCAGAGCGACGACGCGGTCGAGACTGACCTGCCTAGCTTTGTAAATCACCCCCATGCCGCCGTGGCCGATCTCTTCCAGCACTTCGTAGTCGCCAAAGTAGCGGACGGTCTCTGGCGGAGTCATCGAGGGTCGCGGCAGTGCGGCTGAAGCGAACGGCCGCGCCAAACCCTTCATCCGATCCCTGTTCGCGAAGAATTCCCGCAGCTCATCCGCCAGATCAGGATGCCGGGCCAGCAACTCCTCCCGATTCGGACTCGTACCGTTCTCGCTGTCGTGGAGGTACTCGGCCAGAACCCGTTCGAGGAGATTCGGCTGGGCAATCGTCTCCGCGGGATCGGTGTCTCGATCTTCCAACATCGCCGGTTCCTCTCTCGGTTAGTGTCACATTCCTAATGCGGTGATGCCGCAACCTACGTAGCCGTCACGCTCCGCGTGACGAGCCGATTCGGGATTCGGCGTCTCGTTGTTATTCGGCTCATCACGCGGAGCGTGATGGCTACGTTACGTCGCTCGCGCGGCCCGCCTGATTTACGAACGAAGGCACTAATCTGCACGGATCGCCGTGGCCAAGTCGTACGGTGACGAGTCTCGCGGCGGCATTGATCTCGAAAACTGTGACTCGGAAAAGAACGCTTCCAATTCCACCGTCAGATCGGGATGCAGGCGGAGCAATTCCTCTTTGTCGGGAACCTGGCCCGCCGCTGCCACCTGCGGATACGAGGCCAGGACGACATCGATCGTCAATCCGTCTCCGCCAGGCCAGATTTGCGCTTCGGAAAATCGCAAATGAGCGAGCAGGATGTGATCCATTCGGGATGTGGTCGTCATGAGACAGTCCTCGTGAATGGTGTTTTGGGGTTTGTGGGTGTCAGGTGGTGGCACGCGTGTGAAGCGTACTCCCTCTCCACTTTGGGGAGAGGGCTGGGGTGAGGGGTGGTGGCGAGTCTCCCGGTCAGAGTTCTTGTCGAGAGACGTGCGGACGACCCCTCACCCCCGACCCCTCTCCCACAAGGGGAGAGGGGAGTTCCTTTCATTACGCCGTGCTCGCTCCGGTGTGACTTCCGCATCATTCTCGCTCCTCCATCACTTCGCGCAGTTTTTTCAGTCCCCGATGCAACAGCCCGGCCACCGCCGGTTCCGAGCGCTGCAACTGTTCGGCCAATTGCGCCAACGGCCAGCCTTGAAGGTGATGCAGCACGACGGCTTCACGCTGATCGTCGGGCAATTGCGCCAGACCGTCCGCCAATCGCAACAGTTGCTCCATCTTGATCGCCTGCTGACTGGGCGACGTGTCGTTGGCGGCCAGCCCGTCTTCCGCCCGAGAAATCGAATCTTCAATCGCCGCTTCGAGCGATCGCTCGCGCCGCACGTCGCGTTTCTCGCGCAGACCACCGCGCAGGGCATCGGCGAGATTGTGAACCAGCATCTGCTTCAGCCATCCGGCCAGCTCGGCGTCGGATCGACCGCGAAACTGCTCGCGTTGCTCGTGAGCTTCCAGCAACGTCTGCTGGACAACGTCGGATGCCTCGATCTTGGGCGAATGCCGGGGCGAGAGATGGGCGCGGGCGAGCAGACAAAGATACTCGCGGAATCGTTCGACTCGCGGACCAGATGCATCCGCCGGGTGGCCCATGAACAAAACCCCACGACAGAGAGGACGTCGGGATGAATTGGTTTCGGTGCGAATGATACCACGACAGCCGGCCGGTTTCCCGGCACTGGCCCGAAAGACGGTTTCAAAACCCGATTGCGTGGTAGCCACGTTCGCCAGAACGTGGGGCCTTCTCCGGTTGGCCCACGTTTTGGCGAACGTGGCTACGGTTTTGAAACGGCTTCGAATCAATTCACACCGAGCTGGCGGGAGGCCATGCAGACAGGAACGATCCTCCCGCGCGTGACAGCTTCCACGAAATTCCCCCAGCATGGTGCGGTTCCCCACTCGTCCAAGGAGATGGGCGACATCAGTGGCGCGACGGTGCGCGCGAATTCGAGGAAAACGAGATTCTTGTGAGCGAGCAAGCGCTGTTATTCCCCCCTCTCCCCTTGGGGGAGAGGGGTTGGGGGAAAAGTAGACGGGTCACACCGTGACCCGAATATCCGGTCACGGAGTGACCGGTATACTTTTGCAAAATGCGTCCGTCTCGAACCAAGTTTTGCCTTCCTCCGTTTCCTTCGTCGCCGCAGACCTTAGAATGTCCGCATGTTCCCGCTCATCCTTGGAATCCTGATTCTCGGTGGTGCCGTCGG
>JACRIH010000607.1 GCA_016235885.1 Planctomycetales bacterium
GAGCAACGAGCGCGCCGCAATGCGATCGTCGTCGAACTGTCGCGTCTGCAATCGGAACAACGGCTGTGGCACGGCGGGCCGGTATACGCCGTCAAGCCGAGTCCGCCAGAGCCGACGCACCTCCTCGACCGCGGCAACCCCGCGCAAAAGAAAGACGTGCTGACGGCGGGAGCCATCCAATCGGTCGCCGGATTGTCCCCCGAGTTCGATCTCCCCGCCGATGCATCGGACGCCGCGCGGCGCATCAAGCTCGCCGAGTGGATCACCGACCGGAAAAATCCGCTGACCGCTCGCGTCCTCGTCAACCGGCTGTGGCACTACCATTTCGGCGTGGGAATTGTGGACACTCCGAACGACTTCGGTTTCAACGGCGGCCGGCCGACGCACGTCGAGTTGCTGGACTGGATGGCCAGCGAACTCGTCGAACGCGGGTGGAGCCTGAAGCACATCCACCGACTGATCGTGATGTCTGCCACGTACCGGCAGACGTCGCGACATGTCGCTGCCGCCGCGCAGGTGGACGCGGGAAATCGGTTGCTGTGGCGGAAGAATCCCGTGCGGCTTGAAGCCGAGACGCTGCGCGACACGATGCTTGCCGTGGCCGGGGAACTCAACCCGACGATGGGGGGGCCGGGGTACCAGGATTTCCGGACGTTCAATTTCAATTCGCAGTTTTACGAAATGCTCGATCCCGAGGGTTCCGCGTTCAATCGCCGGACGGTCTACCGCACGTGGGTGCGATCCGGCCGGAATGAGTTTCTCGACGTGTTCGATTGCCCTGATCCTTCAACCACCGCACCGAAACGAGCGGTGACGACGACTCCGCTCCAGGCGCTGTCACTGCTCAACAATTCGTTCCTGCTGCGGATGTCGGATCGGTTCGCCGAGCGGTTGGCTCGCGAGGCGGGGACGGAGTTGCCTCGGCAGATTGCCCGCGCGTACGAACTGGCGTTCGGCCGTGCGGCGTCGGACGATGAGATCGCGCGGGCCGCTCAATTCGCATCCGACCACGGCCTGCCCGCGCTGTGCCGCGTGCTGTTCAATGCCAACGAGTTTTTGTACGTTGAGTGACGCCAGCCACGGAACTTGCCGCGTGGATGAACTGCAAATCAAAGAGATTTTTTGCCACGGATGGAACACGGATGAAACACGGATAAGAAACTGGGGAAGATTGTCCGAACTCATTATCCGTGTTCAATCCGTGTTTCATCCGTGGCTAAAACTTTACTCGCCGCTGGCGAATTCGAATCGATTGAATCACAAAAAGAGGATGCGATGACCAGTTGGTATTCGAGTGCGTTGTCAGTTTGTTTTGTGATCCTGTGCGCGATGTCCGTCTCTGCGGACGAACCCGGTCTGGTGGCTCAAGCGCCGGACGGCGTTCGTGCGGTGAAGACGGAGCGCGGGTTCATGGTGCCGTACAAGTTGACGATCCCCGGTACCGACGTGTCGTTCGAGATGGTGCCGATCCCGGGTGGCAAGTTCAAACTCGGCAGCCCGGCGGCGGAGAAGGGTCGCAAGGCGGACGAAGGACCGCAGGTCGAAGTCGATGTCGCGCCGTTTTGGATGGGGAAGTACGAAGTCACGTGGGGTGAGTACAAGTCGTGGATGGACGTGATCGACTTGTTCAAGGACACCGACCCGATCAAAAACAAACCCGTGACCGATGCCAACCGCGTCGATGCCGTCACCGCGCCGTCAAAGCTGTACGATCCGACGTTCACGTTTACCAACGGCGAAGCGTCCAACCTGCCGGCGGTCACGATGAGCCAGTTCGCCGCCAAGCAGTACTCCAAGTGGTTGAGCAAGATGACCGGCAGCGTCTACCGGCTGCCGAGCGAAGCGGAGTGGGAATACGCCGCCCGAGCCGGCACCACGACGGCCTACTGGTTCGGCGACGATGCTTCCAAAGTCGGCGACCACGAGTGGTTCATCGACAACTCGGCGGACAAGAGCCATGCCGTCGGCAAGAAGAAGCCGAACCCGTGGGGCCTGTTCGACATTCACGGCAACGTGTCGGAATGGGTGCTCGACGAGTACGCGGACGACGGCTACAAGGCCCTGACCGGCAAGCCGCTGACCGGCCTGACGTCGATCCGCTGGCCGACCAAGATCTCCCCGCGCACCATCCGCGGCGGCAGTTGGGAAACGACCGCCGAAGAATGTCGCGCTGCGGCCCGCATTGCGTCGAACGACAAGGAGTGGACCGAGACCGATCCGAACATCCCCAAAAGTCCGTGGTGGTTCACGGACGGCCCGGCCCTCAGCATCGGCTTCCGCCTCATCCGCCCGCTGGCTTCGCCCGCCAAGGCGGACCTCGAAAAATATTGGGAAGCCGACGTCGAGAAAGTGAAGTACGCTGTCGAGCAGCGGCTGCGCGAAGGGCGAGGCGGGTTGGGGGTGGTGGAACCAAAATAAGTCGAGACATCACGCAGAGCGAACGGCCAGCTTGAATTGGACCACGCTTCTTCAAACTCTGTGGGTGACATGCCGACACCATCGGCCGCATGCTACCCGTCGAAGATCACTCATTCCGGAAAGACGCCTTCGTCGATCAGCGCGGTGCGGTGGGTAACTCGGTGCGGCAGATTGATTCGCAGCGCGGCAATTGTCGTGCGTCCCACGGATGTCCGTCCGAACAGAATCGCCCCGCGCCATTCAAAATGATCGGACCAAGCATCGGTTCGCGGATGGAACAATCGCTCCATCCGACCGGAGTCCGGGTCGATTCCCGCGATGTTCGGTCCCTTGTGATGGTTGTCGGCAAAGCAGGCCAGCGACAGATTCTCGACAATCGTTGGCCCCTTGTGCTGTTGGGCGATGATGTGGTCGATCTGGAATGCGAGCGGATCAAACTGCTGCGGCATGTGGCAGTATTCGCACCTGTCGCCAGCCCGCTGCCGGACGAGTTGCACCATCGTCGGAGTCATGACCAGCTCACGAAACGGCGTGCTTCAGGGACAGACGGGCCTTCGACTGGATGATGGCCAACAGCGCACCCACTCGTTCGTAGTTGTCGATGGCCACACGTTCATCATCGTCGAGCGCACCTTGCCGCGCTTTCTCTGACAGTTCGTTCATCAACTGTCGATCCGATTCCGCGAAGGTCAGCGACAGAATCGCCCGGGCGGCGTCCGGGGACAGCGCGGGTTTGTCAGGTTCAATGACACGCGACAAGATCGCGGCTTCGCTGGTGGCGGTAACGGTGCTCATGGGGGCGTGCTCCTTGATTCGGCGGTTGTCGGCAAGTATACCGCACGAGCAATCAACGCCAAGACAACTAATCTGCCAGCCGTCACCTTGAGCCATCGTCACACGCACGCGAGGAGTCAGCATGTCCAACCCGCCGCTGGTCGTGGTCAACGCGAAGGATGCTCCGTGGGAGGAACGGCCGAACGAGAGGATCGGGAGGCCGCTGTATCGCAAGGAATTGTTCGAGGAGCCGGAGACCGGGATGACGGTGCGGTTGGTTCGCTATCCGGCTGGGGTGATCAATCCACGGCATACGCATCCCTGCGGGCACGGCATGTACGTGCTGGAAGGGAAGTTGGTGACTCACGACGGAACCTACGAGCCGGGAACATTCGTGTGGTTTCCCGAGGGGCAGGTGATGGAACACGGTGCCAGCGCGGAAGGGGACGCTGTCGTGTTGTTCATCACGAACAAGAAGTTTCGGATTGACTACGTCGATTGATTTCGGCTGAGGCACACTAACCCGAAGCGCAAGCGAGGGAGTCGTTGCCATCCCTCGCTTGCGCTTCGGGTTAGTGTCGACAGCGGCGGTAGGAACAAACGGAGTCCCATCATGTCTCGACTGCTTCGCATTCTTGTTCTCACCCTTGGGGTCGCGGTTGGCTCGCGGGCGACGGCCGCCGAACCGGGACGGTTCGAGTTCACGACGATGGTCGCGCATTGGGATGCCTACGGCGACCCCGCGTATCTGCCATTCATCGAAGCGGCTCAGCCGGACGTGGCGCAACTTGGGTTTTACGGAGGACACTTTTGGAGCCTCGCCCACACGCCGCAGTTCGGTGGCTATCCGGCACATTTTCCGGTGCGTGGGCTGGCCGAATGCGGGACGTGGTTCGAAGAACGTAATCGCCGGTTGCACGAGCGCGGCGTGAAAGTCGTCGGGCATTTCAATGTCGAATTCCTGGTCGGTGATCCGGACGGTCCCGAGGGGCCGCGCGGGTTCTTCAAGTTTTATCGCGACTTGTGGGACGAAGCGGAACTTGGCCCGAAGCCGGTCGCCGATCCGCTCGATCTGCTCGAAAAGAACGCGGACGGGACGCCGATCATTCAGGACAACTACCGCATCGGCGGCATGCGGGAGTATTGGGGATGCCTCCGCAATCCCGATTGGCAGAAGGTGCTCAAGGCGTGGGTCAAGCGGGGCGTCCAGCGCGGCGTGGATGGATTCATCGCGAACTATTTCTACCGGCACAACTGTCTGTGCAAACATTGCCAGACTTCATTTCGAGACTACATGAAGCAACGGTTTCCATCCGAGACACTTCGCAAGCAGTTTGGGATCGACGACATCGACCGGCATGTGTTTCCCGAAATCGTCTCGTGGCATGACCCGAAGGAATCGACTCCGCTGCGGCGCGAGATGCTGCGGTTCTCGCAGATCTCGAACAAGCAGGTGTTCGACGAGGTGTTCATCCGCCACGGCCGGTCGCTGAAGCCGGACTTGATCGTGGCGCAGTGGAACCACCTGGGAAACTTCTCGCAGATCGCCGGCGACGAACGCTGCCTCCTGCCGGCGGAACAGTGGGGCCGCGACGAGGATTACCTGTGGTACAGCACGGGCGCTTCGGCTCACTACTCCGATTTGGAGAACCGGTTTCTCGGCGATGCCACGCTGCAATCGCGGTTCATCCGCGGAGCATTTGACGACAAACCGTTCACGCTGGGCAAATACGAAAGCACACGCATCCGCACGGCGATTTCCGAACTGGCGGCCAACGGCGGCGCTCCAATGGGTTTCTACACCCGGTTCACCGACCCGGCCGCCCGTGCGGAGATCGTGCGTTATTACCAGTTCCTCAAGCGGAACAATACCCTCTACCGCGGAAACCGACCGCACTCCGAAGCCGTGCTTTTGTTTCCAAGAAAATCTGTCCACGCGGGAGACCTCGCGCCGCTGGCTCGGTTCCGTGAACTGGGACTGAAGCTGCTCGAAGCCCATGTGCTGTTTGATGTGTTGCCGGACGACATCGCCAGCGCCGAACGACTCGCCACCTATCGGCACGTCGTGCGGACCAGCGACACCGATCTACGCGCAAGTGACTGGAAGGACGTCAGCCGCTTTGACGCACCGTTCACGGTGCGCGTTTCAGCAAGTCGCCCGGCGAATGACCACGAGTTGACACTGCATTTCGTCAACTACAACCGTATCGAACCGGCGAAGCAGAAAGGTGAGCCGAATCCGGGACGGGGAATTCAGGACGAACAGCCGATTGCTACAGCGCCCATTGCGTGCGACCTCATGATTCCCGTGGGTCACAAAGTTCAAGCGGTCGAGTTCCTGACGCCTGAATCGCTCGAACCGCAACCGCTGAAGTCCTCATCCGACCACGAGCGACTGCGGGTGACGATTCCAAGCCTCCTTGTGTACGGCGTCGTCCGTGTCCAATTGGTCCCGCAATAACAATAATTCGGCCGAATCTCCACAGCCACCAGGTGCTCAAGACTCTCCAAAGCCGGTGCGCGATCGTCCAGCCTTGCAAGCCGTCGTCCCCCCGCGTTTAATTCCAACGTGGCCAACGCTGGCAAGTCTGCTGGCACTCTCAATGCGGCAACTTCTTTCACTGGAGCTCATCATGAAGCCCATTCTATTCGCGCTCGTGCTTGGTTTCATTTCGCAGTGTGTGACCCTGGCGGAGGAGAAGGCCAAGCCGGCCGAACCGCTTTCGGCGGCTGCGGCTGCTGAAAAACTGAAGTCGGACGCCAATGACATCGCGGCCTTGAATGCGTTCGCGAACGGGAGTCTGCGAGCCATTGCGCCGCTCATTCAAACGCAACCGGACAAGGCGGAGAAACTGGTGACCGAGTTCAAGGCCACGCTGGATTCCCTGAAAC
>JACRIH010000596.1 GCA_016235885.1 Planctomycetales bacterium
CTCCTGTCGCAGTTCGAGAAGGAAAATGTTTAGGTGGCAACAGTCGCTAAAGTCGCCAGACTTCAGGCTGGCCGGTCATCGAACTGAATTCTGGCGAATTCAGCTACCACTCCCAGACGCTGGATCGCCGCGCATGCCTGACCACCTTCCCGAGTTTCCCGGTCCTGACCTCGCTCACGCGGACATCGGGATCGTTTACGCCACCAAGATTGAAATCGCTCCGTTTCTCGAACGCTGCGATCGCGTGCGGAAATACACGGGGGGAAAGTTCGTGTTTCACGGCGGACGTCTCGGCGACATCAAGTTGGCTCTCGTGGGGTGTGGGATGGGATTCGCTCCCGCGCGGCGTGCGACACAAGCGCTGCTCGATGCCCATTCACCTCGGTGGGTGATCTCGGCGGGATTCTCGGGAGCCTTGCATCCGTCGCTGCACGTGGGAGACATCGTTGTTGCGACGTCGCTCGTGGACACGCACGATCAAGAATTGCACGTCGATCTGAAAATGCCAGCCGACCCGGCGAAAGGACTCCACGTCGGACGCTTGCTCACAGTGGATCACATGGTCCGCCTGGTGACCGAAAAAGAAGAACTGGGACAGAAGTACAGTGCCCTCGCGGTCGACATGGAAAGCCTCTCCGTGGCGCAGGTCTGTCGCGACTCGAAGACGCGGTTCCTCGCCGTGCGAGTCATTAGCGACGACCTCGCGGCCGATCTGCCGCCTGAAATCCTGGCCGTCGTCGGCCCGTCCGGTGGTGTGCGCATCGGAGCCGCGATCGCGTCAATCTGGAAGCGTCCCGGCAGCGTCAAAGAAATGTGGCGGCTTCGCGAACAAAGCAATCACGCCGCCGAACGACTTGCCAAATTCCTCGATGGAGTCGCAGTACAACTGCACGCCACGAAATCTTGAGTGCCCGTTCGTTCTTTCTGCCTTCTGACCTCTGACGGACGGGCAAGGTGCCCATCCTACTCACACCATGCGACACTGGATTCTCTCCGAAACCAACTACGGTTACGTCAAAGATCACCCCTACGAAGTGGCCGTGCTGCCGATGGGGGCGACCGAACCGCACAACCTCCACCTGCCGTACGGCACCGATGTGTTCGAGGCCGAGACCGTCGCCAGCCTATCGTGCGAAGCGGCGTTTCAGCGTGGAGCCAAGGTCGTCATGCTCCCCCCGGTCCCGTACGGAACCGAAACCAATCTCGCGGCATTTCCGCTGGCGATGAATCTCAACCCCAGCACTCTGCTCGCGGTCATTCGCGATCTGGTCGATTCGGTGGCTCGCTGCGGGATGCGAAAGTTGGTGATCCTTAACAGCCACGGCGGGAACGATTTCAAACCGGTGCTCCGCGAGCTGATCGGCCAGACACCCGTGCATTTGTTCCTCTGCGAGTGGTATCGCGGCTTGTCGGCGGATGTGCAGAAACAAATCTTCGATGACGCCGGGGATCACGCCGGCGAAATGGAAACCGCGTTCGGCCTCGCGTATTTTCCGCACCTGGTCGCAACCGATCCGCTGACCGGCCGCATGACCGCCGACGACGGAGCCGTCCGTGCGACGCGACTCGACGCGGTGAATCGTGGCTGGATTTCGATCACCCGCCCGTGGCATCTGCTGACCACCAACACCGGCGTCGGCAATCCGCATCCCGCCACGGCCGAAAAGGGACGCCAACTCGTCGAAGTCGTCGTGCAGCGTCTGTCAGACTTCCTGGTCGAACTGAGCAGCGCCGCAGTCGATGAGCGGTTTCCCTACTGAAACGGGACCCCCTGCTCAACCCTTCACCCATGCGTTTCCCGCAATCCAATCGACCAGGCGACGCGCGATCTCCGCTTTCGGACCGGACCACGTCGCCGCCGTTTCGCCGGATTCGTTGATGACCTCGACGTTGTTCACGTCCGCCCCAATCGCGTCCGTCCGGTTCAGAACGATTGCGTTGCACGACTTGTTTCGCAGCTTGCGCAGAGCGCTTTCGCGGGCGTTCTGCGCTTCGAGCGCGAACCCGACACACCAGCGATGGGCCTTGCGGCGGCCGAGTTCGGCCAGCACGTCCGGTGTCTCGACAAATTCGACGACGAGAGGTTGACCGGTCTTCGACATCTTGCCGGTGACGCGTTCTTTCGGCCGGTAGTCGCACACGGCCGCGACGGCGATGGCTCCGTCACAATTCGGGAATTCTTCGAGACACGCGTCGAGCATTTCCTGCGAACTCTGCACGCTTCTGAACTCGCACCGCGCGGGGCGCGGCAGCGAGACCGGGCCGCTGACGAGCACGACTTCGTGCCCAGCGGCCACGGCGGCTTCCGCAATGGCGTACCCCATGCGCCCGCTGCTGGCGTTCGACAAATAGCGGACGTCGTCGACGTACTCGCGAGTCGGTCCGGCGGTGATCAAGATGCGCATGGCGAACAATTCCCAGGAGATTGCGGAAGGCTCGCTCATTTTCAACCGCGCCGGTTCGAATTGCAATCACCGGACGTTTCGCCCACGAACGGACAGAGTCCCTACGTCCGAATCGTTGACGATCGTCATCCCGACGTGTAGCCTTCGCGCCTGGCTTGAGCCGCGACGGCCAAGTCTTCACACCATCTGAAATGTCTTAACGAAGAAGGGAACCCGAGATGCGCACCCTATTGATGACCGTGGCGATTCTGGGACTGACCGCGAGCTTGGCTCAAGCCGACAAGTGCTGCAAGGCACCGAAGCGGAAGAAGTCCTGTTGCTGTTACGTGGTGGTCCCGTGCCAACCGGCCACCGTCGCGCCAGCCGCACCAACGAAGCCGGCTCCATACGATGACGCCGCCACGCCGCCGGCTCCTGCCGCCGAGAAAAAGTAGTCATACCGCGATGAACGCTCGCGTATCGTAGCCCGCTCTCGCCGAGAGCCGGCTACACGGCGCTACTGCGTCTGCTGGAGCAGATTCATCATGTAGTCCAGCACCCCCTGGCCATCGACTTCTGTGACGACGGTCGCGTTTTCGATGGCATGGGGGCGATATCGGCGGTCGACAACCGTCATGCCGCGACACAGATGGCCGCCCAGTTCAACGTCCACGACCATGCGTTGCGATTGGAAGAGGTTCGGGCGGGCCACGGCCGCGACGGCGACGACTTCTCGCAGCGGGAGGCATTCTTGACCGAGAAGCTGATGATGCGCTCGGAAGGCGTGCGGAACGATTTTTTGCAGGAACTCAATCGCCCGCGACGACGGATTTCGCAGTCGGTTGTATTGTTCCAGCGAGAGCGTCACCGAATTGCTTACGTCCAGCGGCACGAACGTCTTGTTGGCGGACGAATTGAGCACGCTGCGAGCTGCTTCGGGGTCGGACCAGATGTTGTATTCCGCGGTCGCGCTCACATCGCCGCCGTCGGACACCGATCCGCCAAGACAAACCAGCGATCCCAACTTCGACAGAAAATCTCCCGCCCGTTCCGTCGCGGCGGCGACGTTTGTCAACGGTCCCAGCGTGAGGAGTGTGATTCGATTCGGATCGTCACGCACAAGATCGATCAGCAGTTTGACGGAGTCGTGTCGGTGCTGAAGTTCGGACATCGTGAAATCGACGTCCCCCAGTCCAAACTTTCCGTCGAGGCTCGCGATCGTCCCGAGTTCGGTCAGGCAGGCCGGTTCGGGATCGGGCGACTTCACCGCCGAACCAAGCCGCGGCCATTTCGGCGGATCGACTTGCTCGAGGATCGACTCCAGATTCCGAGTGGCCTTCGCCGCCGTGACGTTGCCGCGCGTGGCGGTCAACGCGATCACGTCCAATTCGGGGTCGAGCAGTGCCAGCACGATGGCCAGGGCATCGCGAATTCCTGGGTCGGCATCGATGATGAGTTTGCGAACCACAAGCAACTCCGTTGCGGCCGAAAGAGGCGGCTTCCAAACCTGACGGGGGCGATTCTATGCCTCGACGACGACACGGTCAAACTACGTAGCCATCACGCTCCGCGTGATGAGCCGAATGCCAATTGGACGCCGAATAACGACTCGGCTCGTCACGCGGAGCGTGACGGCTACGTTGTGTTGCGACTTCTCGCGGTTTGACTTGGAACCACTCCGACGTGCCTCAATGCACGATCACGAACCCACCATCAGGACGAGCGAGTGCTGCTGGCAGGCTCCAAGTTGGAATGCCGTCGGCGCGTCCTTTTTCCGACGTCGGTTTGAGTTGCTTGTCGAACACTTGCCACGCCAGAGTGCCTCCCTTTTGCCAACCGGTTCCTTCTGCCCAGGCGACCAGCACACGACCGTCGGAATCGACCGCCAGCGATGGATGCTTGCGATTGCGCGACGAACCGGGAACGGAGACGGGTTTCCCCGCCTTCAGTGTGTCGCCCGAAATGGCCGCGACGTAGATCTGCCCTTCGGTTTCCCAGGCACCGACCACGCCACCGTTTCGCACGGCGAACGATTCGCTGGACATCGGACACTGCGCAACCGACCACCGATCGACCTGCACTCCCTGAAACGTCTTGCCATTGTCCCGCGAAGCCAGCAGAAACATGTCGCGGTTCACTTTCTCTCTGGCGGAGCGGTACAGCATGAAGACGTGTCCCGCGCCGTCAGCAATTGCCTTCATCCCGCAGCAGCCACACGCTCCCGTCGGTTGCGAGTACGCGGGCTTCTCGGTGGAGAATGTCTTGCCGTCGTCGTCGGATCGAGCCATCCACACGCGGCGATTTTCTTCGCCCGTGCCGTTCCCCGCGTGCCACGCGACGAACACGTTTCCCTTGGGATCGGCCGCGACGCTTCCCCCACCATCCAACCCGTACGCGGTCTGGATGAGATTTCGTTCCGGCTCAAAGCCCGATCCCGCATCGTTCAGCCGAGTGTAGAGCATCGGCAACTTCATCATCGCCTCCTTGCCCTTTCCGTCGACGGTCTGCATGGAACCGTTCCACGCGACGTGGGCACGGCCCGAGCGTCCGACCGCCAGTTGTCCTCCGCGAATTGTCCCCATCGCGACCGCGCTGCCACGACGACTGTTGATTTGAATCGACTTGTCGAGCCCGGACGTGAGATCGCTTC
>JACRIH010000597.1 GCA_016235885.1 Planctomycetales bacterium
CCCCCCCCCCGCCTCGCGTGCTCCTCTGTTCGTTCATAACTCTCACCGGTACGATGACTCCGGAGTCACAATCACCCATCGGTTTGCGAAACGAGGTAGCGCGTCATGGCCACGCTGGTCTTGGAATCTCATGTCGAGAATCGCATCCTCGCCGAGCGCAAGGCCACGGGAGGCGACCGCTACGACGAGGTGTGGGATGAGGTGTACATCATGTCGCCAATGGCTAACAACGAGCATCAAGACTTGGCGATTGAATTCGCGACGATCTTTCGGATGACCCTGGATTGGACGGGTCTCGGGCACGTCTACGCAGGTGTCAACGTAACCGACCGCGAAGATGATTGGACCAAGAACTACCGCGTCCCGGATGTGGCAGTGTTTCTGACCGGATGCCCCGCACGAAACATGCACACCCATTGGCTCGGTGGCCCGGACTTCGCCGTCGAAATCGTCAGCGAAGACGACCGCACTCGCGAGAAGTTCGATTTCTACGCCCGAGTCGGCGTGCGCGAACTTCTGCTGGTGGACCGCGACCCGTGGGCCGTCGAGTTGCATCGCCTCGATTCGCAAACGAAGGAATTCCACCTTATCGGCCGCAGCACGCCGGAGTCACCTGACACGTTGGTCAGCGCGGTCCTGCCGTTCCAGTTTCAGTTGCAACCCGGTGAACCACGCCCACGGATCGAAGTCCAACGCACCGACGGTAGCGAACGTTGGTTGATTTGAGTCCAATGAAGTCCGGTCACTTGCCTCGCTCTCTCGTTGAGTTGCCACGATGAACGCAGTGAATCGGTTTTGCTTCGCAATGTTGATTGCTCTTGGCGGCTTCCCCGAGATGGTGTCGGCCGCTGACTTCGAATTGCCAAAGCTAACGCTCGATATCCCGCGCAACGGCGATCGCATTCCCGCACAGTCGCCACTGTGTTTCACAGGCAAACTCTCGATGCCACTTCCGGGGGCGGTGGATCTTCATTTGTACCAAGTCCAGTTGGACGATTGGCTACTCTATGCAGGACGGTCTCACGTAGATCTCGACAAGGACGGGCGATACCAAGTTAGGCTGTACCCTCCCTCGGATGGCTGGAAGGTTGGCACCTTACGAGTCGTCGCAAGTTTCAGTGGGTTGAGACAGGTACGGCAGACCGCCGACGTCCAAGTTCAACCTGTTGGTGCCCGACAAAACGATTTCAAGCCAACATTCTTTCCGGACGAACTTGAACCTCCCACCATTGTCGATCCTCAACTGAAAGTCGATTCTTCGCAGGACGCAAAAAATGGTGTCACATTGTTGGACGGCGCCAACGTCGTGGTGTCTGGAAACGTTTCGCCTCCGACGTCCGGGTATGTTGAGGTACGGATTCACCACATGACGAGCAATGGAGATCGCGTGGCGTTGGGTGGCGGGACGATCCCAATCCGTGATGCCGGTTATTTCATGTTCGATCTGAACAGTCACAACGGATTTTGGCCAGCAGGTTCAATCCAAGTCGATACTTGGCTTGCTCATTCTCCGCAGACCAAGTCGACCAACAACATCATCATCGTGGCGAGGAATCCGCCGGCACCGTTGCTTCCCATTAAGCTCCCCAAGCCGTCAAATGTCATCGTCGATAGTTCCAAGAACAAACACATCGTCCCGATGGGCAAGTCGTTTCGTATTCGTGGCAAGACGACCGACGCGAATCCCAATCCACTGACGCCGCTGGAAGGCCCCCACGTCATCATCGGCATCCTAGATCAACGAAATATCACTCACAATTCGGGCAGCGCGAGGAGCCTCAAATCAGAGGATGGCACCTACTGGTTCGAAGTCGAGACTGTTGCGCCAAATATCCCAGGCGAGTACAAACTGCGACTGCGAATTCAGAGGGCACTGTCCAAAGAGGCCGAAGTGCGTTTCATGGAATTGACCGTTGCTCTACCGAGTGATGAGACTTGATCCGCGACTTTCAACTTCGATAATCCACAAGAACGATGGCCCGCAACCCGGTTGCCGATGCAGCCGGGTTGCTGATTTATGGGAGAGTGCAATGTCTGTCCGTGATTTGATCCGTGCCCATCAACACGTCTGGCTGACGATAACGTTTTTCTGCCTCTGCGTTACCGCCGCATTCGCCGCCGATCCGGCTCCGAAATCCGGTTACGCGCCGAAGATCGCCTCAGCGTCGAAGGACGGGGAAGTGGCCATCAAAACGTTTCGGGTTCCGAAGGAGCTGCGGATGGAACTCATCGCGGCCGAACCGTTCGTGGCCAATCCGGTGGCGTTCTGGATCGACGAGCGCGGGCGATTCTACGTTGCCGAGACGTTCCGGCAGGAGAAGGGTGTCGAGGACAATCGGAAGCATAGTAACTGGCTGGACGACGACCTCGCGGCCATGACCGTCGAAGACCGGTTGGCGTACTTCAAAAAACATCTCGGCGAGAAGGTGTACGAGTACGAGAAGGAAGACGACCGGATTCGGCTGCTGGAGGATCGCGACGGCGACGGGAAGGTCGATCACGCGACGGTGTTCGCGGACGGGTTCAATGGCATTGTCGAGGGAACCGGAGCCGGTGTGCTGGCGCGGCGCGGGACGGTGTGGTACACGAACATCCCCAAGCTCTGGCGGCTTCGCGACACGGACGGTGATGGCGTTGCCGACGAGCGGAAAGCGTTGCATCACGGCTACGGCGTGCGAGTCGCCTTTCGCGGGCATGACCTGCACGGCCTGCGATTCGGCCCTGACGGCAGGCTGTACTTCAGCATCGGCGATCGCGGGTTCAACATCACCACCGACGACGGCCGCAAGCTCGTGCATCCGGATCAGGGAGCGGTCTTTCGCTGCAATCCCGACGGCTCCGAATTGGAAATCATTCATCGCGGCCTCCGCAACCCGCAGGAACTCGCCTTTGACCAGTTCGGCAATCTGTTCACGTGCGACAACAATTCCGACAGCGGCGACAAGGCGCGCTGGACGTACCTCGTCGAAGGAGGCGACAGCGGCTGGCGCATGAGCTACCAATACTTCGCCGACCGTGGCCCGTGGAACCGCGAGAAGCTGTGGCACCCGCACGAAAGTAGGATGGACGCCTCGTCCGTCCGGGCATCTCAGAACAATTCGGACGGACGGGGCGTCCATCCTACGGACGAGCCAGCCGCATACATCGTCCCGCCGATTGCGAACATCGCCGACGGCCCGTCGGGGTTGACGTTCTATCCCGGCGTCGGTCTGCCGGATGCGTACGCGAATCATTTCTTCCTCTGCGACTTTCGCGGCAGTGCGGTCAACAGCGGCGTGCGGTCGTTCGCAGTCCAACCGAAGGGAGCGAGCTTCGAACTCGTCGATTCGCAACAATTCGCGTGGTCGATCCTCGCCACCGACTGCGACTTCGGCCCGGACGGAGCGCTGTACATTTCCGATTGGGTCGAAGGCTGGACCGACCCTGGCAAGGGGCGCATCTACCGGCTGTTCGACCCCGCTGCTCGCGACAGCGCGGCCGCGAAGGAAGTTCGCAAGCTGATGGCGGACGGTTTTGAAAAGCGATCCGCCGACGAACTCGTGCGCCTGCTGTCTCACCCGCATCGCGACGTGCGACAGGAAGCACAGTTCGCGCTCGCCGAGCGTGGCCCATCGTTGATCACGCCGCTGGCGAAGGTCGCGGCGAATTCACCGAATCAACTTGCCCGGCTACATGCGATTTGGGGACTGGGGCAGATTGCCCGTCGTGACCGCGCTGCGCTCAAGCCGCTGCTGGGGTTGCTCGCTGACAAGGACGCCGAGGTTCAGGCGCAGGCGGCGAAAGTGCTGGGGGATGCTCGCGAGAAACTGGCATTCGACAGACTGATCGCGTTGACGAAGCCAGAGGCTGCGCCTCGCGTGCAATTCTTCGCGGCATACGGCATCGGAAAGATCGGCGGGGCGGCGGCGGTGCCGGCACTGCTCGAACTGCTGCGAACCAACGCAGACGCTGATCCGTATCTGCGTCACGCGGCCGTGATGGGGTTGGTGTACACGGGCGATGCTGCAAAGCTGCTCGCCGCTGCGAAGGATGTGTCGTCGGCCGTTCGGATGGGTGTGCTACTGGCGTTGCGTCGGTTCGGAAGCTCGGACGTTGCCCGATTTCTAGCGGACAGTGAACCACGGATCGTCGAAGAAGCGGCGCGGGCGATCAACGATGAGCCGATCAACGAAGCCATGCCCGCGCTGGCCGCACTCGCGGCGCGGTCGAACCTGACGGAACCGGTCGCGTACCGCGTGATCAATGCGAATTTTCGGCTCGGCCAACCCGAACACGCCGCCGCTGTGGCGAGCTTGGCGGGACGGGATAATCTCTCCGACGCTTTGCGAATCGAGGCTCTCAACGCATTGACCGACTGGGAAAAACCGTCGGGCCGTGACCGCGTGATGGGGCTGTGGCGACCGCTCGACAAACGTCCGCCGGAAATCGCAGCGACCGCGTTGCGGAACGCGCTCGGCGACGTCTTCAGCGGTTCGACCGACAAAGTGCGTGCGGTCGCCACGCAAGTGGCCGGCAAGCTGGGGATCAAGGAGGTTTCGCCGGTGCTGTTCGAATTGCTGACGGACGTGAAGCAACCGGCGGACGTGCGCGTGGAAGCTCTCCGGGCGCTCGCGGCGCTGAAGGACAAGCGACTGGGCGAAGCCACTCAACTGGCGTTGCAGGACACCAGCGGTTCGCTCCGCGCGGAGTCTCGCCGAGTCCTCGCGAAGTCGAAGCCGGACGATGCAATCAAATTGCTGGAAGCCACGCTGGCCACTGGCGGGTCGGAATTGATCGAGCGACAGACAGCGTTCGCCACGCTGGGAGAAATGAAATCTCCTGCGGCCGACGCGATCGTGTCGAAACAACTCGACGAACTGCTGGCCGATCGCGTTCCGCTCGACGTGCAACTCGACCTGCTGCAAGCCGCAGGAGGCAGTTTGTCCGATGACGTCAAACAAAAGTTGTCGCGGTTCGAATCGTCTCGCCCACAGGACAACCCGGTCGCCAGCCACCGCGAAACCCTCGTCGGCGGCGATGCGGATCGTGGCCGAAAGGTGTTCGTCGAGAAAGCGGCCGTGTCCTGCGTGCGCTGTCACAAAGTGAACGGCATCGGCGGCGAAGTGGGACCGGACCTATCGAAACTCGGTGGGCAGCAAAAACGGGAGTACCTGCTGGAGGCGCTCGTCGATCCGAATAGGCAGATCGCGAAAGGTTTCGAAAGCCTGATCATCGCCACGCAAGACGGCAAGGTTGTGACTGGCATCGTCAAGGAAGACACGGCTCAGCACTTGAAACTGATGACGCCCGATGGCGTGTTGATCACCGTGGCGAAGGCGCACATCGACGAGCAGACTCGTGGCAAGTCGGCCATGCCAGAAGATGTCTCGAAGAAGTTGACGAAAGCGGAGATCCGCGATCTGGTGGAGTTTTTGGCGTCGCTGAAGTAATCGCGTGGATTGTCCGGCGGCGAGAAATACCAACCCGAAGCGTAAGCGAGGGACGAAACGGACTCCCTCGCTTACGCTTCGGGTTAGTGTCGCCGCGATCTACTTGCCGCCGAAGCAATACAGATGGCCGTGCGTCCGCAGATAAATCCGGCCGTCGAGCAACGCCGGCGTGCCGTAGATTTCTTCCTTGAAGTCGGCCGTGTGCAGCACCTGCCACTCGGCTTCGGCGCTCACGACCGTCAGCTTTCCGGGCTGGCTGAGGAAGTACACCTTGCCGTCTCCCGCCACGGGTGAACTGTAGTAGTCACCGGTCGCCGGCAGGCGGCCCTGCTTGGTCGGCTGGCCCGTGCGGGCGTTCAGGCTGGAGAGGATGCCGCCGTCCTTCACGGTGAAAACTTGATCGCGATACACCAACGGCGACGAACAGAACGGGACGACTTTCGAGTACGTCCACAGCACGTGCGTGTCCGACGCATCGCCGACCGCACCGGGCTTGATCGCCATCACGACATTTTTCGACTTCTCGAAGAGGCCGCGAAAGAATTCGTATTCGGCCTGCGAGATCGTTTCCGATTTGTCCCGGTCGATCTGTGAGAACCGCATTTTGATTGGACCGTCGGGAACTTCGTCCTTCGAAAACGATCCGTCCTTGTTTTTGTCGAGTGCTGCGGCGACGTCGGCATACGGGTCGAGTCGGATCAATTCGCCCGCATCGCCGCCGGCGGACCAGGCGGCGACGTACAGTGTGCCGTCCTCACCCACGGTGGGTGTCATGCAGACGGTCCGCGAAACTCCGCGCACGGTCCACAGTTCCTTGCCGGTTTCGATGTCGTAGCCGACGACGCGCAGCGTGGCGGCCACCACGATCTGTTTCTTGCTGCCCACGTTCCAGATCACGGGAGAGCAGTAGTTGCGCGGGAATTCCGAGCGGTCCACGTGCCAGAGCACTTCGCCGGTGTGCTTGTTGTACGCAGCAAGAAACGAATCGGTGTCGTGATCCTGACAAACTATCACACGATCGCCTTCGATGAGCGGCGAGTTGCCGGCTCCGAAATCATTTTTGAACGGTCCCATCGGTTTCTTCCACAGCAGCTTGCCATCGCGATCGTGGCAGAAGAGGCCGCTCGAACCGAAGAACGTCACGACGCGTTCGCCATCCGTGACAGGGCTGCATTGCGCGTGGCTGCCGATTCGGTGGATCGGTTCGAGCTTTTCGTGCGGAACCTCGGCTTCCCAGAGCACTTTGCCCGTTTCGCGATCCAAACCGATCGTCCACAGTTTCTGATCGCGAACGGCGGTGACAAAGATGCGATCGCCGAACACGACCGGCGACGAATGTCCCGGCGGCAGCATGACCTTCCACACGACGTTCGTATCCGGCCCGATCTTTTCAGGAAGTTTTTGATTCGAATCGTCCCGCCCTGTGTTCAGCCCGCGAAACTGCGGCCACGAACCGGCATCGAGACGGCCGACGACCAGAAACAGCGAGAGCAAAGTCCACAGAGCTGTGTTGCGGTACATGAATTCTCCTCGGTGAAGCTAGACGTCAGTAGCCACGGATGGAACACGGATCAAACACGGATAGGAAACAAAAGAAGCCCGCCAAATGCAACCGAAGGCGGAAGATGGCCCGATCTATTCTGCGGTCAACCTGGCAGAATCCGTGTTTGATCGGTGTTTCAACCGTGGCCCAGATTTCAACAATTGACCGATGATTCCGGATGAACTCAATCCACTCCGGGGTGCGCGATCTGGGGCCAGTACTTCTTGAAATCAAAATCGGGGCTGTTGTCGCCGTCGTGGCAGGAATAGCAGACACGCTCCTTGGCCAGTTCCAAGTCGAGATGCCGGGCTTCGCGCAACGCCAGCAGCTCGTCAGTTTCTTTCTTCGTCTTCTTGAAATCCCGCTCGGCGGCCACGTGCTTGCTTCCGGGGCCGTGGCAGTTCTCGCACTGGTTGCCCTTCAGTTGCGCTGTCGCGACTGCGCTGAGGAAGCCGGACTCGTACCGCTGGAACTGTTTCGGATCCCAACCCGTCACGTGGCAGGCGAGGCATTCCGGGTCGTGAATTCGCGATACCCAGCGGTCCTTCAATTCCGGTCGGCCTTCGATCAGGCTGTCGTACCCGTGGGCATGCTTTGTGGTTATCCATTTTGCAAACGCTTTGGTGTGACACTCGCCGCAAGTTGCCGCGCCGACGAAGTTCGAGCTGGTCGGATGTTTTGTCGTCGGCTCTTTGCCGACCAAATCCAGTCGTTGCAGTTCTGCCTGATACTCCCGCATCAGTTCATCCATTTCGCGAGTGTTTTTGAATCGCTCGCCGTCCATGTCAACCAGTTCGAAACGCAGACGATCTTTCGCATCGGCCTTCGGGAACAAGCCCACAACGCCCACGTGTTTTCCCTTGGCTCCAGTGGTGACGATCATCGTGCGTCCGACGCGGATCGGTTTGCCATCGGGGTCTTCCGGCCCACCGGCACTGAGAATAAGGTCGAACCGGTTGGCGAACTTCTCGGCGATCGACTTCGATTCGTCCAGCCGGGCATGGGACAGCAGGACGCGCAGGTCGGGTTTGTCAGCGTCAATTTCCACAAGCACTTTTGCGAGTGCCGCAATCGGATCGGAAATCGTGATGTCGTCCGAATTGCCTCCAGTCGGCTGGCCCTTCACGGGCGGCGGCAAGACTTCTTTCTTGATGCTTTCGCCCACCACGCCGGTCAGGGCAATCTTCAGGCCGCCCACCTGCACGGTCTTGCGCCGCACGGGCGTCCCCAAGTCGGGCGAACCGAGCAGCACGACATTGGCGGCGAGGAACGGCATGTCGCCGAGATTCACGCCAACCCCCATCACGTAATCGGCCGGGCCGACATGCAAGTCTTCCGGACCCAGCGCGACCGCCGCGTATTTCATGAACTGCAACGCCGCGAGCGTCTTCTCAAACTTTACCTGCGATTGTTTGCGATGCCGCCGCGTGCTCGCCAACCCGCCCACATCGATCGCCGCGAACGGCCAGCCGCGCCCCTCGATTTGGCGGATGAGACTGGCTCGCCGAGAAACGCCACCCAACTGCACGGCCGAACAGCCGCACGGTTCGATGTATCCATGCTGCTGTCCGGAAAGTACCAGGACGGCAGCCGGCTTGTTCCATCCGTCAAAGAGAGGTCTTGTCGGTGGCCGTGCCTCTGACTTGGTCGGTTGCGATTGTGTCGGAGGCAAAACGGCCACAGATTGACCACCCGGTTCCGTTGAGACAATTGATCGTTGCAGCATCGCAAACAGCGCCGCGCTGACGCCGATCGCGAACACCAAGACAATCGCCTGCCGCATCGACATCGCCTCAATCCTTTGCCGCGAGTGAGCGGCGATCCCTCTCAAAACTGCTCGCGTTTCGTCCATCCCAATACCATCCCGAAAGGCGTCTGTTTCAATAGGACACAAAATGCACGTGGAGAGTCATCTCAGGAACTTTTGGATGATTGGTCTGCACCTTGACGACCGCAGAATTCTCGGCCGTTCTGTTCCCCTTCATTCCCGGTGGCACTTCAAAGGTCAACTGATACCGCTGGCTGTCTCCCTGAGCACGAAATTTATCATCCTTGACCAGTTCCACCTTGAGACCTGTTGGATCAATCGTTTGCTTCACGAATTGAAAGTTCCCGGCCATTGCACCGCGCACAAACAAGCTCAAGGTCATCTTGCGTCCTTTTGCGGAGTCAAACCCCCCCATGCTGAGCGACATGGAGCTGTCTTGCCAGGCGGGACCTGTAATACGAATGGGACCGAGGCGTTGTCCGACCAGTGCGATGACGCGAGTTTCTGGTTCATGATCCTTCGCCTTGGCTTTGATGGTCAACGTTTCGTTAAAACCTCCCACCCCCTTGTCTGGATTCACAATGACTTTTAACCGATACCCGGATTTCCCCCCGCCAGCCAATAGTTCTTCCTTGGAGAGCGCAGATATTTCGTGGCCGATGCTGGGTTTTGAACTTTGAACGGATTCAATCTCAAACTCTTCCAGAAGTTGCGAAATGAAGATTCCGTTCTGTGTAACGGGCTGATCTTCGGGGACATCCGGAAAAATCCAAGAGTCCGGCGGGATGAGATCGAATAACGTGGTCACATTTCCCGTGACAAACAATTCAATGTCTTTATGGTCGGGATCATTGGTGTGGATCGTCGCCTTCTGTGAGAACTCGGGCTCGCGAGTCTTCGGCGACCATTTCAAGAGCACTTCGACTTGGCCTCCAGGCGGAACATTTCCATCCGGCATTTCGCTGATCGTACATTTGCAGGTGGTTTGGCCCTTTGTCAGGATCAACGGGGCTTCGCCTTCATTGCGAATGATGAAGGTGTGTTCTCCGGTTTTTCCAACCACCATGCTTCCGAATTCATGCACAGTAGAATCCACCACTGCTTTGGGGTACGGACCACCCTTTGCGATGGCCGGCCCCACAGAGATCAGTTCCTGCGGTTTGTTTTTTGCCGGCGCACCCATTCTGTCGACGATCCACAGAGTGGCATACACAGTGCCCAATCCAATTAGCAGGGCCATTACTACTATCCCCAGTCGCATGACTCAAGCTCCTTGATCAATTGCTGGCCGTGAGGAATACACGGTCGAAACAGAAGATGAATTCAGAACGCCATTCTAAATGACTGGCAAATGCGGTCAATTCGGTTCTGGTAGATTGACGTCAGCTCTTGAAAGGTCAAGCAATTCTTGAAGGCGCATTCGCTGAGGCTCATTCAGGAGTTTGTCCGTGTGGTTGGCGCGACGGTTGATTGCGTCCAAATCGAGCGCTCGCCGAGCTGCTGTCCTGGTGGATGATACGTTCCCTGCGGCCTGCGCTGACTCGGCGAGTTCGGCCTGGATTCCGGAATGATTGGGATAGAGTTCCCTGGCAGCAGTCAATGACAGTTCAGCGGCGGCTCCGTCTCGGCGGTCGTGTGTCCGCTCATATCGTTGCAGATGCCAATTGCCGAGTGTGCGATGGGCGGTGGCTTGAAATGGGTCGCGGCGGATCACTTCCGTGTGGTACTCGATCGCTTGATCCCACAATGCGGCTGAATCGGGTTGCGCGAGCCAACGACGAAACGTGAGGTCCGCCAGCCTGTGCCACGGCTCCGTTGACCACGGATCAGCCGCTGCGGCATGCGACCACCGCGATTCGGCCAGTCCCGGATTCTGATTCTTGATCATCGCAGTCATTGCGGATTCGTCCCACATACGCCGCTCGCGAACTGGTCGCGTCGCAAAAAACAAACAGCCCAGATTTAGCGTCGCCATCAGGCCGATTCTCCCCCAAACATGCCAATGAGTTTCCTCTGGTAGCAAGGCGGATTCGGGATTCGGTTGGGGCGTTCCATCAGCCACAGCTTCACCAAGAGCCAGCCAAATGAGCCAAACTTGAGTGATCGCCGGCATCCCAATGCCACCTGCGCCAAGCAGATGCACCGCCAATGATGCCAATGCAGCCCCGACTCCGAAGGCTCGAATCATACTGGTCCCGCCGACACCGATCACCGCGGACCACAAACCCGCACACGCCAACCAGGCCACCATCAACCCAATTGCAATCGTTTCGGTCGCTGACGTCATCCACAGAACCGAAGCCGTGGCCAGCCCGCCGCTCCACATGGACGGGGCGAGTACCATCTGACGGACCGTCTGCGAGACACTGCTTCTACGCTTGGGGGCGTCAAACTGTTGGACTTGGATTTTGGATCGATTCGTCAGCAGCCGCACGCTGACCCAGCACAACAACAGGACTCCGCTCAGCCCGACCAACCCGCCATTTGCCCAGACGTCCATCAAAAACTGATGCGGATCAGCGATCTCCTCGCTCGACTCCGGACGCTTGAACCGTAGATAGTGTTGTCGAAAGTTTCCTGGTCCAACGCCAACCAGCAAGTGCTTCGGATGGGCGGTCAGCATATCCCACGTTCCGCTCCAGAATTCGAGTCGATACTGGAATGACTTCGTGGCCTGATCCAGCACCAGCCGGTCCAGCCCTCCCGTGCGCCAAGCCACCGTGATCAGACCGATCACAACCAGCCCTGCCAGTGCAACCGGCGTGAACCAGCGATTTCGGTGCGCATTAGATAAATCGCAGTCGGGAGTCGTGCGACCGCGATACAGCATCCAGTTCACGGCCCCAATCGCACTACCTACGCACAGCCCGACATAGGCCGTCCGGCTTTTCGTCAACAACAAACAGTATGCGACGATTCCGCAGGCGAGCGCTCCGAGCACGAACCACGGCCATCGGGCACCCTGACCCCACGGTGCCACGACGATGGTCAGCGCGACGATCAAATGTGGCAGCAATAAACCCGCCAAGGAGTTCGTCAGCGCAAATGCCGCCAGCGGCTCGCGGCTGTACAGCAATCTTGACTCGAACGATTTTCGCCCCGGACCGTCCAGGCATTCCGAGGGCACTCCCAGTTCGATCAGTTTCTGCCCTAATCGCTGGATTTCCGCCGCAACGTATGGCGAATGCGGCTCGAAATGTTGCTGCAGTTCGTCGAGTTCGTCTCGCGGCGTTTTGTACGAAAGTACTTGTTCGTGATACCAGACGTAATGCTGCCAGATTCCGAACGCTGCCAGCATCGTCACCGTAGCCAGCAATGCCGCAACGAGTCCCGCTCGATCCACTCGGGAAGTGACTCCATGCCGGACGAGAAACCACGTCATGCCGAGACTCACCCATTCCCACAGCAGATTCATCGCCGCTCTTTTGTCTCCCGTCCCGGCAACAACCAGCAGCGCGGATAGGACATGACCTGCCACCAACAGCAACACAGCCGTGTCACTGAGACGCCACCGCAGTCGTGGCACATCGCACCACGCAACCACGAGGGACCAGATCAGTCCCAGCAACAGTGTCCCCTGTGTCAGCCACAGCGTATCGCCCAATGCGGCCGATTCCGTCGGGACCAGCCAGCGAGCCACCAACACGGCGGTCAGTAGTGCCGACACGGGCCGCGTGGGCAGCGAAATAGACCTCGGCGTCGGACGAGATTCAGATTCCATGTCACTGATTCTTACGTCGTCCGGCCGTTTCGAGGATGGCAATTACAGTAAGCGAGCAACCAATCAACGCGAGCACTAGAAATGCCGCAGTCCAACTGGTCACCTGATACAACAGCAGCGCCCCAAGCCCCGTCGTCATCGTCACGAGATAGATGGTCAGCACCGCATTGGGCCGGCTGAGGCCGAGTTCGACAAGCCGATGAGAAAAGTGCTGCTTATCGGCATGAAACGGGCTGCGGCCTTGCAACAATCGGATCGCCACCACCGAACAGAAGTCATACAACGGCACGGCCAAGATGCACAGCGGTGCCAGCAACACATGTTTGCCGGAGGATTTTCCGTACTCGAAGAATGTCCCGACAATGGTCAGGCTCGCCAG
>JACRIH010000598.1 GCA_016235885.1 Planctomycetales bacterium
CGACCCCTCTCCCGAAGGGAGAGGGGAGAATCTTGCAATTGGAGTTTCACATGCCTTTCCCACGAATGTTGCGACTGCGTCAGAAATTCGACGCCCGGCGAGTGAATGACATCCCCGGTGAAGTCGAGCGACAACTTGCATCGCTGCGACTGAGTGAACAGGTCCGGCCGGGTCAGACTGTGGCGATCACCGCCGGCAGCCGCGGCGTCGCGAACATCGCCGTCATCACGAAGGCGATGGTGGCTCACTTCAAAAAGCTGGGGGCTGTGCCGTTTGTCGTCCCGGCGATGGGGTCGCATGGCGGGGGAACGGCCGAGGGGCAGGCGGAGATTCTCGCGGGGTACGGGATCACGCCGGACTTCGTCGGCTGCGACGTGCGGGCTTCGATGGAGACTGTGATCGTCGATCGCACGTCGCAGGGAATCCCGGTGCATTTCGACAAGCACGCCTTCGGGGCCGATCACGTGGTCGTCGCGGGCCGAGTCAAACCGCACACCGGGTTCGTCGGCGAAATCGAATCGGGACTGCACAAGATGATGTTGATCGGCCTCGGCAAGCATGAGGGAGCGAAAATCTACCATCGCGCCATCATCGACTACAGTTGGCTGGAAATCGTCATGGCGGTCGCGGATTCGGTGCTGCGGAAATGTCACGTCCTGTGTGGCGTCGGCATCGTCGAGAACGCCTACGACGAGACGGCCTGCATCGAAGCTGTGCCTCCACAAAAATTTCTCGAACGGGAGAAGGAACTGCTCAAGCTGGCGCGGCAGGGGATGCCGCGGTTGCCATTCAACCGCGTCGATCTGCTGATCGTGGACGAACTCGGCAAGAACATCAGCGGGTCGGGCATCGACACCAACGTCGTCGGCCGCAAGTACAGCGATCACAAGGCGACCGAGAAGGACGACGTGGTTGTGAAGCGGATCTTCGTCCGCGGGCTGACGAAGGAGACTCACGGCAACGCCTGCGGGATGGGTTTGACTGAGTTCACGAACCAGCGCACGATCGACTCGGTGGACATGAAGATCACGGCGATCAACTCGCTCACGGGCGGACACCCATCCGCCGCCTGTCTGCCCATCGCGTACGAGACAGATCGCGAGGTGCTGACCGAAGCGCTGCCGACCGTCGGAATGGTGGAACCGGAAAACGCCCGCGTGGTTCACATCTCGAACACGCTCCACGTCGCCGAGGTCCTCGTCAGCGAATCGCATCTGCCGGAAATCCGCGAGCGGCCGGACCTCGAAATCATCGAGCCGCCGCACGACATGAGATTCGATTCGGTGGGCAACCTGCTTCCCGTCGCGCGAGGCCACCACTAGAAGGTGTTTCAAATCTCAATCACGTCGTAGCCACGCTCGCCAGAGCGTGGGATTTTCGCCGCACTCCCCACGTTCTGGCGAACGTGGCTACGGTTTTGAAACTGCCTCAAACGTGGCCGAGCCTCTCCTGCACATTGTTCTGCACCAGCCCGACATTCCGCAGAACACGGGGAACATCGGCCGCACGTGCGTGGCGGTCGGAGCCAAATTGTGGCTCGTTCGACCGCTGGGGTTTCAACTCGACGAGCGGCATCTACGCCGCGCGGGGATGGACTACTGGGAGCATGTCGATTGGGAAGTCGTCGAGAATTGGCGTGAGCTGCGCGATCGACTGGCTGGGAAAAACTTCTGGTTCCTCACGAAGACCGCGCGACGCATGGTGTGGGACGCTCAGTTTCATCCGGAAGACGTGCTCGTGTTCGGCAGCGAAACGCGCGGCTTGCCGCAGTCAATTCTGAGCGAGGAGCCGGGAAGAAACCTCGGCCTGCCAATGCGCGGAGCCGTCCGCAGTTTGAACCTCGCCAGTACGGCCACGGCAGTGATTTACGAAGCGGTCCGGCAATTCGGTGGGTTGCCCGACGCCACGTGACACACAGTTTTTGGCCACGGATGGAACACAGATGAAACACGGATGGCAAGACGCATCCACTGAAAAGTTATCTGTGTTTGATCCGTGTTTCATCCGTGGCCAACCTTACTTCGGCGCGTGCTTCTGGAAGAACTCCAGCCAGCCGAGCATGATGGCATCGCCGATCGTGTTGGCCGGTCGCAATTCATCGGGAGTCTTGCCCCAGTAGAAGCCGATCCAGCCGGACGCCGTCTCTCGCGACTGTTCGATGAACTCGCCGAATTCCGGAAAGCCGCAGTGCAGGACGAACGTCTCTTCGATCACGACGGGCTTGCCGATGGCGAATCCTTTCAACGTCTCCCGCGCTTCGACCAGCTTCCCTTTGTGCGGATACAAATGAATGCAGAGGAAATCCAGATCGGCCGCGATCTTGTCGGGCACAAAGCCCGACGTCAGGCCGGGGCGGTCGAGGCTCCAGTCCACGAGACCGACCGTGACCAAGTGTTTTCGATCGTGTTTGCGGATCGCTTCGACCAGCTTCGCGATCCACGCACGGGCAATCTCGGGCCGCGGTCGGCCGCGCTGGTCGAGCGAGATCATCTGGACAAAGTGCTTGCCGGCAAAGGGCGGTCCGAGCCATTCCTTGTTCTTCCGCATTCCGGCCGGCGAGACTGGTTCGTTCATCAGGTCGTAGCAGAAGATCGCCGGACTGTCTTTGCATCGCGAGGCGACGGCTTCCCAGAATGTGGCCTGCGCCGCCCAGCGATCAGCTTCCGATAATTCGTCGTACCAAGCGGGGACGTCCGCCTTGTGGTAGCAGGCGAGGCCCGTCAGATCGAGGTAGATCCCGACTTGCTCGGCGAGTTTGACAAGCCGTTCGAGTTGTTTCAGCGAAGCTTCGTCGGGTTCGTTCGGCTTCGGGACGAACTTGCCGAACTGCAAGTGAATCCGCACGACGTTGGCGCCGAGCGATTTCATCTCGCGGAAATCCTCCTCGACCTTGGGCCACTCGGTCAGCCAGTAGTCTTCGATCAGGTGGCCGGTTTCGTCGTGGTCGTAGTTGAAGCCCCACGGCGAGAACTTCTGCCCGCCGGGGGTGAGTTCGAAGCCGCGCTGGTCGGCGGAGACGCGGATTGATGGCAGGTCGGCGGCACGGGCAGAGATTCCCGATGACACAACGATCAGCAGCAGAGGTACGAGCCGTCCACAAACTCGCGTGCTGAGTCGGGCAGGTCCAATTTGAGATTTGAGATTTGAAATTGTCATTTTGAAATCCTTGTCGAAGCCAGCACCACCGCCCCTCACCCCCGGCCCCTCTCCCCAAAAGGGGAGCGGGGGAAGAAGTTCTGCACCGCACCCTCAGTTGCACCCGCCGCTTCCGGGGCGAGGGGAGTTCATTCTGTGGCTCGCAGGCGCGGGTCCATCGCGTCGCGCAGGCCGCCGCCGATCAGGTTGAAGATGGTCACGGTGAAAAAAATCGCCAGTGAGGGAAACACGACGAGCCACCAGTACGAATAATTTCCGTGTGCCAGTTGCAGCAGACTGCCCCACGTCGGCGCGGGGGGGCGGACGCCAAAACCCAGCAGGCTCAGGCCGGCTTCGGTGATGATCGCGCCCGCGATTCCAAACGGAGCCGCCACCAGGGCGGGAGTCAGCGAGTTCGGCAGCAGGTGGCGGAAAATAATCCGGGCGTGCGAGAAGCCGAGGGCCTGGGCCGCGCTGACGTAATCGGCCGCTCGCTGTTTGAGCACTTCGCCGCGGATCAGCCGTGCCATCGACGGCCAACTCGTGACACCGATGACTCCCATGATGATGTAGATGTTCGGCCCCATCAGCGCGACCAGCGTGAGAATCAGGAAGAACGAGGGGAAGAGCATCACGATTTCGATCACCCGCGAGATCAGGATGTCCACCCAACCGCCGAAGTAGCCGGCGAGGGCACCCACGAGGCAACCGATCGTCAGGTAAATGCTCACGGCCACGAAGCCGACGGTGATGGCCAGTCGCGTACCGTAGATCATGCGGGTCATCACGTCGCGGCCCGAGTCATCGGTTCCGAGCGGATGGATTACGCCGTCGTTCGAGTCTTCCCAACCCGATTGCGGCTTACGGTAGAACGGTTTCTCGTACCGAGACTTCACGTCCTGTTCGAACGGTCCGAATGGAATCAGGACGTACGTGCCGTGTTTGGTTTCCGGCGATGCGAATTCCTCGGCGGGAAAATTGCTGGCGCGAAACCGATTGTTCGGTCGCAGCGACGGCACCGCGAACACGGCGGTCAGCGCGAGGGTGATGACGACGTAACCGAACACGCCGTGCAGCACCTGCACGCGCGACGTGAGACCGCGGCGCTTCCAGGCCGGTCTCCGCACGAGCACGCTCGGCAGCCAGAGCGGGAAACCAAGCAAAGCCATGTTGAACACGAAGTCGACAGGTTCCTCGGGATGGAACAAGCCGCGCAGCCACGGGAAGAATGTGCCGTCGGGTGTGCGAAACACAAGGGGGACGTTGGAGCAAAGCAACGGAGCGAAAATCGCCACCGTCACCACTGGCAACAGCGACCAGAGCGAGGTGTAGGCGAATCGGTTCCGGCGGAACTGACGCCACACGATGTCCCAGTAGGTTTCTCCCGGTTCCATCAGCCTTCTCCCCGACCGCTGTATGAGATTCGCGGATCAGCCACCACGTACAGCAGGTCGGTCGCGAGGATACTCAGCATGACCACAATCGCGTCGATGTAAATCAACGCCATCATCGTTGGGTAGTCCTTCTGTTCAATCGACGCCCATGACAACCGTCCCATGCCGGGGATGTTGAACAGGTATTCGATCAGCACACTCCCACCGAGCAGCGCCGGCAGGAAATTTGAGAACAACGTGATCACCGGAATCAGACTGTTGCGGAGTGCGTGCTTGAAGACAACGACCCGCTCGGACAGACCCTTCGCCCTCGCGGTGCGGATGTAGTCTTGACCGAGCACGTCGAGCATGCTGGCTCGGGACTGCATCGACATCGCTGCCAGACTGAAGAGCGACAGGCAAACGACAGGGAGGGTGGCGTGCCAGAGGTAGTCGAGCAGCCACTGACCGAACGCGAGACTGTCAGCATTACTCGCATGCAGTCCCATCGTTGGGAACAGCTTGAGGTAGTCGCCGTAGCACAGAAACAGCAGCATCAGCATGCCCGCGACGAACGAGGGGATCGAGTAGAGCATGAACAACGATAGTGTGATCAGGCGGTCGGCGACTCGTCCACGGCGCACGGCGCAGACCACGCCGATCGGCACCGAGATGCCGTAAATCAGCAACTCGGCCAGCAACATGAGCGGCGCGGAGACTTTCACCGCGTCCCAGATTTTCTCGCTCACCGGTTCGCGCGTGCGGAGCGCGGAGCGGCCGAAATTGAACGTCACCAGACGCCACACGGTGTGTGCATACTGAGTGTCAGTGACAATCCGGCCGAGCTTGTTCGGCAGCGGGATTTGATACCGGGCCTTGTTCGAGTCGTAATGCGATTTCCAGTTGGCCGCGACTTGATCGATTTCCTCCGCCGTGGCATCGACGGCCACGTCCACTTTCAACGGCTTGCTGACGTACGCGGAGAGCGTCAGCGAGGCGATGAATCGCTCTTGCAGGCTGGGTGTCTTCGCATTGGGTTCGGGACCGAGCAGCCGTTCGGCGAAGAATCGCATGTCGTCGCGGTCGAAGGCCTCGAGTATCTCGAACAGTTTTTCCTTCGACGGTTCGGCCACCATGTCGGCGAAGTTTTTGCGCAGGATTTCCAAACGGTCCGGATCGATCGGTGGGAACTGAGCCTGATCGCGGCTCCACCAGATGCTCCACGTGGCGACGATCTGCGGCGTTTCGGCATCGGTCGGCGGGTTGGAATACGTGTACCGAAACGGGTCGGTCACCATCCCGTTCAGCAGCCGCACGAGACCCACTTTGAGCCGCATCCCGTCAGGAGTCTCATCGGCCGTGTCCAGCAACTCCATCGCGGAGGGGACGGCATTGGCTCCGACGTCTTCAAAGTAGAGCTGCGTCAAAACCAGAATCGCCCGGGCGACGCCGTCCTGTTGCTCGGGGTTCTGGAGCCGCTGGTCGAAGTCTTTGATGCCGAGTTGCCGGCGGAATTCGTGACGCAGAAAGTCGCGCCGTGGTCGCAGCGTCGCGTCGATGTCCGGCGCGGAAAGCTGAGCGACTTCCTTTCGCACGTCGTCGAGGCTGAGCGAGGCGTAGTGAGCACAGAGCCGGAGTTCGTCGCGGTAGTCGGTGAAGTATCGAAAATTCACCAGCACCGGCTTGTCGAGTTTCAGGTCGCGCTTTTGAACGAGGAATGCTTCGCGAGTCTGGCCCGACTGCCCGGCCATCCCGGAACTGCTGAGTTGCAGCAGCAGCGGATCGCCGGGAGCCAGCTTCATAATGCCGAACGAAACGATCGTCACCCCGAACAGGGTGGGGATCATCATCAGCAGTCGGCGGAGAATGTAGGTCCACACGGTGAGGGCAGAGGGATCTCGATGAAAACGAGTTGGCGGGACGGAGCCGTTGGCTCCACGCAAGGTGAACTAGAAGAGCGTCTCAAAGCCGGCAGCCACGAAATGCTTGTCGTTGGTGAAGGCTTGAACGACACCCAAACGTCGCATCACGACGAAAGACACCTGATCGACGATTCCGGCTCCGGACGGTCCAGCACCACGATAGGCATTCCATGCGAGGTCCACTTCTTCGTCAGTCGGGGCGATCAACTCGTGGCGTTTCGCGAGCGTGTCGCGCAGCGCGTACACATTGTCGCGATATGGTCTGCGGGCTGCCGCGTTGCCGCATTCCAACAGCACATAGGAGGTGGTGACGAGGCGAAATCGCAGTTCACCGATCCTCCGAAACGCATCCGCGGCGGCAATGTGCCATTGGTCCGACTCGTCCCACAACGCGAGCAATCCCACGGTGTCCAGAAATACGACGCTCATGGTTGATGCTCGTTATGTCGCTCGGCCACGTCGTGGTCACCCGATTTGAAACGCTTGGAGAGGATTGCGTACACCTCGTCGAGACTGGTCGCGTCGCTTGGCGAGTTGAGGAGTCGCGGATCGAATTCGACGCGGCAGTTTTCGGGGAGTTCGACGGGTTCGGTCGGCCGGAATACACCGTTCTCATAGATTGCTTGCACAGTCTTCATGTCGAAGTCTTCCTCCAACTCGGCGGAACGGAACGAATTCCGTTCCACGAACTACTTATTTTCCGAACGAGCGCGGCGTTGTGGCCACCCATTCCCGGTGATCGACGGCTGGACGAATGCGGTAGTGCTTGATGTTTTGCAACCGGGCGTCGTAGGCCGCCGTTTGCATGTCGGCGAACAGGAAGGTGTACGGTTGGTCGTCGAAAATGATCCGGTGGATCTTGTGGTACAACTCGACCTGCTTTTTCGGGTTCAGCGTCACGCGAAGTTCGTCGATGAGCTTGTCGACTTCGGGATTCTGGTAGGCACCGGCATTCGAGCTTTCGGGCACATCGGCCTGGCTGCTGTGCCAGAGTTGGAAGGGATCTTGTTTCCAGTCGGCTCCCCAGCCGAGCATGCACGCGTCGAATTCTTTTTTGCGCAGCTTCTGGAGCATGAGCGCCCATTTGGTGGGTGTGATCTGCACATCAACGCCAATCTGCCGGGAGCTTTCCTTGATGATCTCGGCCATCGTCTTGTACGCGGGAGCGTCCGAGAAAATGATGATGTCGTACCGTGCGGGAATGGACACGTTGTTGATCTTCTTGTCGCGAATGCCGTCACCGTCGGAATCTTTCCAGCCGGCTTCATCGAGCAGCGCGGCTGCTTTCTTGAGGTCGTATGGCAGCGGTTCGATGCTGGTGTCGTAGGCGCTGCCGCCGAGGATGAACGGGCCAGTCGTGCGCTTGGCGAGGTTGAGCCACACCTCTTCGACAATCTTCTGGACGGGAACGGCCAGACTGAGTGCCAGCCGCACCCGCTTGTCCTTCAAGAAATCGCGCCGCAGGTTGTAGCCGATGTAGCGATAGCCGGGGTATTCGTACTCGGCGAGTTTCACCTTGCCCGTCTTGACGCTGGCGTGGTCTTTCGTCTGGAGGTACAGATCCTTCTCGGGGATGTTGACCCAATCGAGCTTGTTCTGGAGCACTTCCTGACGCGACGTGTTCGTGTTGGGGATGCTGCGGAAGACGACGGTCTCGAAGAAAAACGGGTCACCCCAGTAATCGGGATTGCGTTTGACCACGAGCTTTTCCTCTTTGGCCCACTCGACGAACATCATCGGGCCGGTGCCGCACATCAGGCGGTTGGCCCAGTGGTTGTTGAAGCCTTCGGCGAATTCCTTCGAGGAGAAATCGAACGAGATCGGTTCCCCCTTTTCGTTCACCGAGTAGACGTGCCGCGGCATGATCGGGACGTTGAGGGTGAATTCCGGAGCCATGAAATACGGCTTGGTCCACTTCACTTTGACGGTGTAGTTGTCGATCACCGTGACCTTGATCTTGTGCTTCTGCGAGGCCTCCTTCGCATCGGGGTCTTCGTAGTAACTACGGAGCGACGCCGCATCGATGCCCGGATTGAGAATGCAATCAAATGTGAACTTCACGTCGCGGGCGGAGAACTCTTTGGCGGCGATTGCCTTTCCGTTGGGCAGCGACATCGGGTGCCATTTGACTCCCTTGCGGAGGTGAATCGTGAATTCCAGCTTGGGTTCGTCGAACGTCCATTTCTCGGCGAGAACCGGTTCAAGGATATCCGGGTTTTCAAACTTGGACTGAGCGAGCGGCTCGTAGACCCACCGTTGAAACGCATCGCTGACGTTGTCGTTGGCGGTGATGGCGTTGATCGTGTCGGGATCGTTGGCGTAGGTGAGCAACAATGTGTCGGCTTTGGCCGGCGTGACTCCGCCACGAGTTTTCGCTGACGATGCGGCCGCAAGGCCGATTCGACTGGGAGGCAACAAGAGTGCCGCGCCGATTCCGGCGACCATCACAAACAATGCCATCAGGGACGCACGTCGGAACATGATTCACTCCCTTTGCTCGAGGTGTCTCCGCAGGGCCGTCAACCCGCATGGGGTGTCGAACGGCAGCGGATCGTATAGCATCATTTTCGCAGGGTCAATCGGGGTGAAAACGCGGTCTGATCACGTTTCAGCCAGCAGCCGACTGGCCTTGCACGATTTTCCCGAAACCGATATCACCCGCCGCGCTTCTCTCTCATGATGGACATCTCTCGGGCGAGTGGGTTCCCACTGGAACGCCGTAGCCGCTGGCTGCTCGTTGCGTGGGGTCTGTTGTTGCTCGGCGGTTTTTGCTTCGCCTCGTGGCTGGATCCCGATCCGCGTGGATTTGGGACTCACCAGCGACTGGGCTTGCCGCCGTGTACCTTTCGCGTCTTGTTTCATATCCCCTGTCCCAGTTGTGGCATGACGACCAGTTTCGCACATTTCAGTCGGGCCGAATTCGCCGCCGCATGGCGGGCGAACCCGGCGGGATTAATGCTGGCCATCCTGTGCGCGATGCAAATCCCGTGGTGCTGGTGGAGTGCGCGGCATGGCCGATTGCTGGCCGTGTCGCAACCGGCCGAGACCGCGACGTGGTTGTTTCTGACCGTGACCGGCGCCGCGCTGGCCAACTGGTTGGTGCAACTGGTCGTGAACCGTTCGGTCGGAGGATGGTGATTTTGAGTCAACAATCGCCGGCGCAGGACGCTCCGGTAGGATAATTTCCAGGATGGAATGAACGTGTCACGGATTGACGACTTCTCGCGACGTCTGCGCGACCCGAATCGAATCGCGAACCGGCGGTGGGCCTTGTGGCTGGGGGTCTGGCTGCTGGCGAGTTGCCAGACCGGATGCCAGATCGTCACCGGCGTGATGTTGATCTTCCAGGGTCGCCCCGAGCTCAAGTCCGACTTCGAGAGACAAACCCGCAAGTCGCTGATGGAAAAAGACCGACAGGTGTTGATCCTTTGCACGGCATCGGAATCGGTCGCTCGCGAATTCAGCGCCGTGGACCTCGACCTGAACGCGGCGATTTCTCGGCGACTGAAGAACGAGAACGTCCGACTCGTCGACCCGCACGTGGCCGCGAAGTGGATCGAAAGCCATGGAGGCGAGGTCGAAGACCTCACGGAAATCGCCACGGAATTGAAGGCCGATTATGTCGTGCAAATCCGTCTCGACGAATTCAGCTACAGCAACCCCAACAGTCCGGGAATGTACCAGGGGACGACGCAGGCCAAAATCCAAGTGTTTGAATTCTCGCCGGCTGAAGGCGATTCCAAGACCACAACTGCCAGGCGAATCTACTCCACGCCATTCACGCTCAAGTATCCGGAACGGCAGCCCGTTCCAGCGGATCGCGAATCGGCAACCGTGTTTCGCAAGCGATTCACGAGCCAGGTGAGCGACGGCATCGCAAAACTGTTTTACGACCACCGGCCAGACGAAGATTTCACCAGCCTGCGTTAATTGTCGTTGAGCCGGGGGTGATCTGACATGCACGGCTCACGAAGGATCGTGACTATGAGCGAAATGACAAATGACCGCAGGACGATTCCCAGCCGACGGCTCTGGCTGTTCGGACTCGTGATGACGCTGACTGTTTCGGCCACCGGCTGCAACGTCGTGATGCTCATGGGCTATCTGATTGGCGGTCCGCCCACGATTGAACCGGACTTCAACAAACAAACAAAGAAGTCACTGGTGTCGAAGGGGTCCAAGGCGAAAACCGTGGCGATCGTCTGCTATGCCGACAAAGAATTGAAGTGGGACAACGAAGCAGTTGACCATGAACTGTCGCGATACGTGGCATATCGACTGACGTCGCACAAGATTCGAGTGGTCGACCCCGACCGCATTTACGCGTGGATGGACGAACACGCGGACTGGGACAAGCCCTCCGAAATCGGCGAAGCGTTGCAGGCTGACTATGTGATCTACATCGACCTGAAAGAATTTGGCTTGTACGAGAAGGACAGTCCGAACCTGTTCCGCGGCCACTCGGACGCCATTGTCAGTGTGTTCGATGTGAAGGATGAAGGGGGACACTCCATCTACAGCCGCGAAATTGCCTCTCGCTATCCGATCGAATCGCCCGTTTCGGCGGACACACTCCCGTTCGAGAACTTCAAGAAGCTGTATCTCTCCCGCCTCAGCGAAGAAGTCGGCCGCCTGTTCTACGAACACTCCAGCGGCGACGATATTCAGCACTCGGCGCTGAACTGACGCGACGTAGTCCGGACCCCTTGGTCTGGACGAAATCGTCTTCGACGCCTGTTCTGCCGGCGAACGGACC
>JACRIH010000602.1 GCA_016235885.1 Planctomycetales bacterium
AAGTTCTGTGCGGCCCAATCCGGTCGCGTCTGCAGGAGGCAATTCATGACCAATGACAAACCCGTCTTGGAAGTCTATCAAACCGGCGAATTGACGGTCGTCGGGTTTGGCGGCCAGGAGATTCTCGATCAGATCGATCTCACCGGTTGCCGCTCCGAAGTGGTCGCACTGGTGGAAAAACACAAGTGCAAGATCTTGGCGTTCGATATGACCGGCGTGAAGCTCGTTCCCAGCGGAATGCTGGGCCTGCTGACTTCGATCCGCAACCTGGGTGTTGAAGTCCAGATTTACAATCCGTCGCACGACGTGAACGAAGTGTTGGAGATCACCCGCCTCAACACGATCATGTCCGTTCACTTCATCGACGTCCACGCCAAGAAGGACGGCGAGGCGACACGGTAACGAAATCTCTCGTCGCGAAAATCGGCAACAACACCCCAAGTCATTCTCCTCGTCCGGCGCGCGACAACAGGGCCAATTCATGCGCAATGTCATCACTCTCGTTCTTGGCGGCGGCAAGGGGACGCGGTTGTATCCGCTGACGAAATACCGTTCGAAGCCGGCCGTGCCGCTCGCGGGAAAGTTTCGTCTGATCGACATCCCCATCTCGAATTGCTTGAACAGCGGGCTGAATCGCATTTACGTCCTGACGCAGTTCAACTCCACCAGCCTGCACCGGCACATCAAGCATTCGTACTCGTTCGATACCTTCAGCGGTGGCTTTGTCGAAATCCTGGCCGCTCAGCAGACGTTCGAAGAAGACAAGGACTGGTGGTATCAGGGCACGGCCGACGCGGTGCGACAGAACTTGCGGTACATCACGGAACCGGGGATCGACTACGTGCTGATCCTGTCCGGCGACCAGCTCTACCGGATGGACTACCGCGAAATGATCGAGACGCACCGGGCTTCCAAAGCCGACGTGACGATCGGCGCTTTGCCCGTCACGCGTGAAGCGGCTTCCGGATTCGGGGTCATGCGGCTGGACGACACGGGCCGCGTGAAAGGCTTTCTCGAAAAACCAAAGACTGCCGAGGAACTCTCGCTCGTCCATACCGACCCCGCGTGGATTGATGCCCACGGGATTCCAAGCAAGGGGCGCGACTGCCTCGCCAGCATGGGGATCTACGTTTTCAACCGAGATACGCTGGTCGACGTGCTCACGAAGACGGCGTACCACGACTTCGGCAAGGAGATTTTCCCCGCGTCGCTCCGCACGCGGCATGTGCAGGTCCATCTGTTCGATGGCTACTGGGAAGACATCGGCACGATCAAGGCGTTTTACCAGGCCAACCTCGATCTCGCGCGCAGCAACCCGTCGTTCGAACTCGTCTCCGCGTCCGCCCCGATTTACACCCGTATGCGGTTCCTCCCGCCGACACTGCTCGACGGCGCAACTGTGAAATCGAGCCTGATCGCGGACGGTTGCCGGATCGGCACCGGTGCCGTGATCGAGAACAGCGTGGTCGGCGTCCGCTGCCAGATCGGGAACAACGTGACGATCCGCAACACGGTCATCATGGGAGCCGACGACTATCAGCCACCGGGCGAAATCATCGCCGACACCGCGGCCGGTCGCCCGCTAATCGGCATCGGCGACGGAACCCTGATCGATGGCGCGATCGTGGACAAGAACTGCCGCATCGGGAAGAACGTGCGAATCATCAACGAGCACAAACTCATCGAATCGCCCGAAACACCGCAGGCCGTTATCAGCGACGGGATCGTGGTCATCCCGAAGGGTGCCGTCGTGCCAAATGGCTGGTCGCTGTCGTAGAACCTCGCGCGACATTTCCATCGACGCCCGCAACTCATCGTGGTCCGACCGACTTCAACCGCGCTGCGGCCGCCTGATCCACCAACCATGTGAGTCCGCCTGCCGTCGGTCGGATCAACTGACTTGGCAGCCGTTGCAGATCAACCGACCCTTCGAGCACATCGGCCAGAGCTGCTGCTTTGTCCTGTCCGGCGACAAGAAACATCACCTGCCGAGCCGCGTTGAGCAGCGGCGCGGTGAGCGTTACGCGAAATGTGCCGAGTTGAGGAACTGGATTGGCCACAACCCAGCGATCCTGTTCGTCAAGCGCCGCCGTGTTCGGGAACAGCGACGCCGTGTGGCCGTCCGCTCCCATCCCCAACAGGACCAGATCAATCGCCGGAGGATCGCCAGTCCACGATGACACATGCCAGGCGTGCGCAATGAGCGCCGCATAATCGTCCGCGGCAACATCGAGATCGGCCCGCTCAGCCTGCATTCGGTGGACCTGCTGCGCGCTTAGCGACGACAGCCGGATCATCATGATTTCTTTCGCCATGCGGAAGTTCGAGTCCGCGTGATCCGGCGGCACACACCGTTCGTCGCCGAAGAAGATCACCACGCGAGACCAATCCACTCTGTCGCGATAAGGTGGCTCGGCCAGTAGTTCGTACAGTCGTTTCGGAGTCGAACCACCGGCGAGTGCGACCGTGAACCTCCCGCGCTCCGCGATGGCGGCTTGAGCGATCTCGACAAACGATTCGGCGGCTGCCTGGCTAAGGCGCGCGGCGTCTGGAACCACGCGAAGCACAGTCGATGGCGCGGCTGCCGACCTCGTGGCGGACGCTGCCAGCGTCCGCACCTCCGGACGCTGGCAGCGTCCGCCACGGTCATCACCAATTGCATGCCACGCCTCCACCCAGCCGTCGCACTGAACGAACACGTCGTTCGCCATTCCGACAAACAATCCCGTTCCGACCACGCCGGGGATGTCGTGCAACGCGGTCTCGAACTCGCGCGGCTGCGCCAACGGCGGGACGGCGGCGTCGAGGATCACGTTTCCGTTGTCGGTGACGAACACGTTTCCGTCGGCTTGACGCACGTTCGACTTGACCCCCAGATCGAGCAGCCGCCGCTCGCACAATTTCGCGGCAAACGGGATCACTTCCACTGGCAATCTGCCACGCGATCCGACAGCGGAGACAAGTTTTTCCGGCGTCACGAGAATCACCAACCGTCGTGACGCCGCCGCGACAATCTTTTCGCGGACCAGCGCACCGCCCCAGCCTTTGACGAGGTCCAGGCGTTGATCGACTTCGTCCGCGCCGTCGATTGTCACGTCGATGCCACCCGCCGCGAGCGCCTCATCGAGCGAGATCAACGGAATGCCGAGCTGTCTCGCCAATGCCGCAGTTGCCTCCGACGTTGCGACGCCACGCACTTTGAAGCCCGACTTCACGCGCTCGCCGAGCGCCTGCACGAACGCCGTTGCCGCACGGCCTGTCCCCAACCCGACGATCTGCCCGTCGCGAATCAGGTCCAGGGCGTAATCGGAATTCGTCATTGTCTACCACATCTTGTAGGACGGGCACTCTTGCCCGTCGAAAGGGTCGGGCAGGAGTGCCCAACCTACTGCACGAACACGAACTCTTTCACGTTGAACAACACGTGCGCCAGGTTGGTCCACGCCAGTGGTTCGTTTTCCGACTGCATGCTGAGGAAATCGCGGGCCGCCTGCAATTCCGCCGCCTCGGGTGGGCGGCAGAATGCGGCGACGTACATTCCCGTCACTCGCTGATCGGTGTCGGGCGATGAGGCGATGACGCGGCGCGACCACACTTCGGCCTGCTGCTGGACGAACGGGTTGTTCAGCATCGTCAGCGATTGGGCCGGCACGTTGGAAACGCTTCGCCGCCCGATCGTCGCGAACGGAACCGGGAAGTCGAACGCCAGAAACATCGGCGTCAGAAAATTACGGCGCACGTTGATGTAGATCGACCGGCGACCGTCACCGTCGAGCGGTCCCGATTGACCGGGGCGACCGCGCCCGACCATGAACGGCGTCAGGTGCGGCAACACGGCGGGACCGAACATTTTTCGGTCAGCGCGGCCGGACACGACCAGTATCGCATCGCGGATCGCTTCGGCTTCCAGCCGGCGGATCGGCATCCGGTGCCACAGCTTGTTCTGCGGATCGGCCGTCTCAGCGGCGGCATCGCTCGGCTGGCTCGACATCTGGTACGCGT
>JACRIH010000603.1 GCA_016235885.1 Planctomycetales bacterium
CACCACATGTCCCGCCACGGAGTGTCGGGACCACATTAAATCAACAAGCCCGCCAGAGCGTGGGTTTCCCCGAGTTTTTCCACGCTCTGGCGAGCGTGTTGATTTCATGTGGCGGTGGCACTCCGTGACACCGCAGGTTGTGGCTGCCCTGCGGGGCGGTCACCACATGTCCCGCCACGGAGTGTCGGGACCACGTTAGTCGAGTCTGACAATGGCCGGATGTACCGCCAATACCTTCGGTTTGCCCTCCGCACCCCTTCGTTGTCGAGACCGGCTGGCCATCAGCCCCCTGATCGCCAGTAATTTCTCACACCGAGGTGGAATGTGAGCTAGATTCGATTTCTGGATGCTCGATAGTCGCTCTCCGAATCGGTTGCGTTGGCTCCCTCCCCCAGCCGCATTTCGATCCGGGATCAGGGCTGCGGTCGGTTCCCCAGGGATTCGCTGGATGACTGACGATGGTCATCAGGAGAGAGCCCATGGCAGACAATTCGCTTGGACTGTTGTCGAAGGAATGTGCTTGTCAGACCGAGACCGCACAGGTTCCGCTTCACACCGTCAACGGGAGAGTGACCGCGGGCAGTCCGCCCGATCGGGAACCGGTCGGCGTCGAGGGCCAAGTCGGGTCAGATTCGGAAAAGGTTTCGCCGCAGAAGGTGCGCGAGCCGTCCCCGTGGCCGAGTGTCGCTGGGTATGAGATTCTGGAAGAGTTGGGTCGCGGCACCATGGGTGTCGTCTACAAGGCTCGACAGGTCAGCCTACAGCGACTCGTGGCTCTGAAGATGGTGCGGGCTGACACCCACGCCGGCCAGGATGAGTTGCAGCGGTTTACTTCCGAGGCGCGCGTGCTGGCCTCATTGCAACACCCCAACATCGTTCAGCTCTTCGAGGTCAATCTCCAACAAAACTGCCCCTACTTCGCCATGGAATTGGTGACGGGCGGCAACTTGTCCGATCGACTCAAGGGCCAACCGCAACCGTGCCGCCCTACCGCGCAGTTGATACTGACGCTGGCCAGGGCGATCCACGTGGCGCACGCGAACGGCATCGTGCATCGTGACCTGAAGCCAGCCAACATCCTGATTACGCCCTTCAGCAGCAGAAATTCCCACGTCCAGCGCCTGACCCAGGAAATGGGACTGCATCCGCCGGAATTCTGTCTGGGGACACCCAAGATCACCGACTTCGGTCTGGCAAAACAATTGGATGCCGGAATCGGCCAGACGGAAACGGGCATGATTCTCGGCACGCCCAGCTACATGGCTCCCGAACAGGCGGAGGGCAACTCCAGCAGGGTCGGTCCCGCCGCGGACATTTACGGATTGGGAGCCATCCTCTACGAGACGTTGACCGGCCGACCACCGTTTGCCGCCGAATCGCACATGGAAACTGTGCTGCAGTTGTTTCAGGCAGAGCCCGTTTCTCCGTCGCGGTTGCAGCCCAAGATTTCGCGAGACTTGGAAACGATCTGTTTGAAGTGTCTCCAAAAAGATCCGCGCCGGCGCTACGCCAGTGCGGAAGAACTGGCAGACGACTTGCAGCGTTTCCTGGATGGCGAACCGATCGTCGCGAAGCCCCCCTCGCTGGTGGAGCGGTTGTGGAAGTGGGCGCGCCGTCGGCCGGCTTGGGCCATGTTGTCCGCGTGCTCGGTCCTGGCGTGTGGCGGTCTCTTGGGATTGGTCTTGTTTCATCAGGTCGATTTGCGAGCCAAACTGGGGCGAGCGCTCGCGGATGAACGGGGTGCCCGGCAAGCCGAAGAAGCGGCCGGCGAACGCGAGCGGCTGAGTCATCTCCGAGACAAACTCAAAGATCTGCTGCGCGCCGGGGAACTGGCTTGGGCCGCACAGGACTGGCAGAAGGCCAAACTGCAACTCACGCGTGCCCGAGACCAGGCAATTGACGAGCCAGCGCTCTCCGATCTCCAAACTCGCATCGAGCAGTTGCTGCGACAGACGAACCAGCGGCAGCTCGACCACAGCCGATTGGCGAATTTCCACCGGCTCCACAACGAGGCGCTGTTCCAGGCCACTCTGTTCACCGGCGGCGATTTGGCTTCGGCACTTCAAGAAACCCGCCATGCCGCCCTGGAAGCTCTGGCAGAATTCGGCATCGCGTTGGATTCGACGGCAATGCCGACGGTCGACAGCCCATATTACACGGAACAGCAAAAGACCGAGATCGTCGCCGACTGTTACGAACTGCTGGTGATGCTGGCTGAGGCCGTGGCGCAGCCGCTGCCGGGAGTCTCCGCCGCAGACAAGTGCCGCCAGGCGCAGGAGGCTTTGGCAATTCTGGACCGGGCGGCCCAGCTCGGCGTCAGCACGCTGGCGTATCACCGGCGACGCGCGCATTACTTGAGCCAGACTGGTGAGAGCGAATCAGCTCAACAGGAACGGCAGCACGCCGACACGCTGCATCCCTGCACCGTCCTCGATCACTTCCTCCTTGGTCAGGAGCTATACCGCCAGGGCACCAGCCAGCAGGCGATCCTGGCATTTCAAAATGTCCTGCAATTGGAACCGGATCATTTTTGGTCCAGCTACTACCTGGCTCTGTGTTGGTTAAAGACACAACACCCCGACCAAGCGGCCGCGTGTTTGACGGCTTGTCTCGGCCAGCGTCGCGACTTTCCGTGGCTCTATCTTCTGCGGGCCTCGGCCTGGAGCGAGCTGGGCCAGTTTGCCCGCGCGGAAGCCGATTTCGAGGCCGCCCTCGCCACGCCGCTCTCCAACACGGCTCGCTATGGATTGCTCGTTAATCGCGGCGTCATGCGCATTCGCCAGGGCAGCCTCGCCAACGCGATGGCTGACTTGCAGGAGGCCATCGCGCTGCGACCACAACAATATCAGGGCTATGTCAACCTGGCCCAAGCCCATTTGAAGGGGCAGCAAATCGACGAGGCTGTCTCGCAACTCGACCAAGCCATCCGCCTCGAACCGGCTGTCGCCGCGTTGTATCGGACGCGTGCCCGCCTCCAGCTTCTGCGACAGAATCACGCGGCGGCTTTGGCCGATTTGGACCAAGCACTGGTCGCTGAAAAGCGTACCGCAAATCCCGCCCTGGCGGACGATCACTTTGAACGCGGGCGAATCCTCCACAGTCAGAAGGACTACGCCGGAGCACTGGCCGCCTTCGACGAGGTGCTCCGCGTTCGCCCCCGTGACGCGCGCACCTGCCGCTTCCGAGCCGGGGCCTTGCTGGAATTGAATCGCCTGCCGGACGCCTTGGCAGCACTCGATGATTGTTTGAGATTTGGTCCGCCCGATGCCGGTGCGTTCCGCGCTCGAGCCGCCCTGCGCACGCGGCTGGGTCGGTATGCCGGAGCTCAGACCGACTACACCCGTGCATTGGAGATCGAATCGGATGCGACGACCTACGCCGCGCGGGGTTGGTGCTTTCTTGTGGCCGATGCTCCCAAACTCGCACTTTCCGATTTCGAGGAAGCGATCCGGCTGGCTCCCGAACAAAGCGATGCCTACACCGGTCGCGGTTACAGCCGCGTTCTGTTGGGCGATGCGCAGGCGGCCATCGCGGATGCCGAATTGGCTTTGAGTCAGGGACCAGAATCACCGCGGCTCTACTACAACGTCGCCCGGATTTATGCCCAAGCGGTCGCCGTTCCGGAAACCGCGGCCACTCGTTCGCGTGCAAACGTTGATTTCGTGTCCAGCCGCAACTGTCTGGACCGTGCCCTGCTCGCGCTGACTCAGGCTCTGGATCTGCAACCTGCGGAGGCCGTCCACTTCTGGCTGTCCATTGTGGAAACCGACAAGGCCCTGAACCCCATCCGGCAAAGCCCGGCGTTCAGGCAACTGGCGGCTCGCTATTCCTCGCAGCAAGTCAGCAGACGAGTCACTCCATGACTCGAATCCGAGTCACGGAGTGACTCGTCTACTTTCCCGTGGATTGATGACCTGCCGCGTGCGTGTGTCGGAAATACGAAAAGGATGAGAGCGGTCATGCTTCGCAACTCCTGGTTCACGTGTTGGCAATGGCTCCAGCGCCGAGTCGTCTCGAAGCGCTGGTTCGCAACACGGCGGCGCCGGCGGGCTGCCTCGTATCGACTCTGCGTGGAACGATTGGAGACACGGGAACTTTTGAGTGCCGCGGATCTCTTCAGTTCGGCGATCCCCATCACATTGGATGGCGGCCAGCCTCAGATCGGCATCATCAGCCAGACGCCGACGTATTACGCCTTCAGCGTCACCGATGACGGCCGGTTGACCGCCGAAGTCGCTGCCACAGGAGGAGACACCCGCCTGTCGCTGTTTTCGTCCGACGGCGAGTTGCTGATGCAGAGCGACGGCCAGTCGCCGACCAATCCGCACGATCTCATCGACGTGCACTTGGCGGGTGCCGCAGAAGGCATGGCCTACTACCTGACTATCGAACAACTGGGCGACGGCGCGGGCGGTTTTGTCCTGACGACGGATTACACGCCGACCACCACGCCGTTCGAGCCAATGCCGGTGGGAATTGAACCGTGGAGCAGCACGACCGGAGATTTCAATGTGGACGGTATCGCTGATCTCGCTGTGGCAAATTTCGAGTCCAGTGATGTGTCCATCTACCTTGGTCAAGGGGATGGGACGTTCGCGTTGCCGATGCAGTTCAGCACCGGGCCAGGAGCCAACGACATCATCGCCAGCGATTTCAACGGCGACGGAAAGCTCGATCTCGCCACTGCGAACATGTTGAGCAGCACGGTTTCGATTTTGATCGGCAACGACGACGGCACGTTTCAGACGGTGTCCGATTTCTGGGCGGGAGACACCGCCGCCGGATTGATCGCTGCGGACTTCAACCGTGATGGAGCACTCGACCTGGCCGTGGCCGCTTTTGGATCCAATGCGGCGGCCATTCTGCTGAACGATGGCTCCGGCGTGTTTGCCGCTCCCATCGAGTACGCCGTGGGAACCAGCCCCTATGCGATCACCTCCGGAGACTTCAACGGGGATGGCCTGTTTGATCTGGCGGTTCCCAACTACGACTCTGACGATCTGTCGATTCTGTTTGGCAACGGCGACGGCACTTTTACGGCCGGGTCAACCTTCCCCGTGGGGAGCCAGCCGTATGCTCCGCTCACCGCCGACTTCAACGAGGACGGAAACCTTGATCTGGCCATCGGCAATTTCACTTCGAACGATGTGTCGATTCTGATGGGCAACGGTGACGGCACCTTTGACGTCCAGATTCCGCTGGCTGCCGGCATCGGCACGGGGGCCATCGACATCGCGGACTTCAATGGCGACGGACTCTTGGACTTGGTCACGGCGAATCTCGGTGACGCCACTCTTTCCCTTTTTCTTGGCCGGGCCGACGGATCTTTTGATCCGCAGAGACAATTCGCAGCGGGAACAGCACCGGCATCCGTGGTTGTGGCGGACTTCAACCGCGATGGCTCCACAGATGTGGGCTTCACGGATCTCACTTCCAACTCCGTCCAGGTTCTGCTGGGCCGAGGCAATGCTTCGTTTCTAACGCAGCCAGCTCAATCGTCCGCGACCAAAGTCTTTCAGATCACCTCTGCCGATTTCAACGGCGATGGCCGTCTCGATCTGGCCACTGTGAATTACTCGCTGGGTGACGTCTTGATTCTGTTGGGAAATCAGGACGGAACGTTTCAATTCGGCGGACGGTACTCGGCCGGGTCCGATCCGACGGCCATCGCGGCCGGTGACGTCAACAGCGATGGGATCCCCGATCTTTTGACGGGCAATTACAGCACAGCAGACATCTCAGTCCTGCTGGGTGCCGGTGACGGGACATTCGGTTCGCCTGAGTTTTTCCGCGCCGGCACACTTCCCCTCTCGCTGCTGGTCGCGGACTTGAACGAAGACAACATCCTCGACGTTGCGACTGTGAATAACGGAGACGCTCAGGTTTCGATCCTCATCGGTAACGGCGATGGTCAGTTTTCCGCGCCCGTGGACTATGCGGTGGCTGCCGGAGCCAGTCAGCTCACGGCGGCCGATCTCAATCACGACGGACGGCTTGATCTGGCCGTGACCAATTACGATGCCAACAGCGTTTCCATTCTCTTCAATGCTGGGGAGGGCGAGTTCGCGCCGCAGGTTCAGCTCGACACGGACATGAGTCCCGCCGGAGTGGCGGCCGGAGATTTCAATGGCGACGGTGTTTTGGATTTGGCCGTCACCAATGCCGGATCGAGCAGCGTGTCGGTGTTCCTGGGAGATGGCCAGGGGAATTTTTCCAGTCCAATCGCCGTTCCCACAGGGGACCAGCCGTTGTCAGTTCTCGTGGGCGATTTCAACCAGGATCAGACGTTGGACTTGGCGACCGTCAATCAGGGCACGAACACCGTGACGGTTCACGCAGGGCGTGGCGACGGAACATTTCATGCCTTCGCACAGCACGCACTTGGTGATTTGGTTTATCAGGCGGTGCTCGGCGACTTCGACGGCGACGGCAACTGGGATATCGCCACGGCGAATGAGTCGAGCGATGTCTCGGTGCTCTTGGGCCAAGCCGACGGCACCTTTGAAACACCGATGCATTCGCCTGTCGCCGGTGGACCGGCCGCGATCGCCGCGACCGACTTCAACAGCGACGGTCAACAGGATCTCGTCACCGTCAATCCCACGACGGGAACGATGTCTGTTTCGCTGGGTCGCGGCGATGGGACATCCCTCGCGCCGATCGTCAGTGTTCTCGGAGACGAGCCGATCGCGGTCGCGACGGACGATTTCAACAACGACGGCCGGCCTGACGTCGCCATTGCGAATTATCTCTCGAACTCAGTTTCGATCCTGCTGGGCATCGGCGACGGGACTTTCCAATCGCCGAGCACTTGGTCCGTCGGCGAGCATCCGGTCGCGTTGGTGACGGGCGATTTCAACCACGACGACATCGTGGATCTGGCGTCGAGTGATTTTGGAAACGGCACCGTGTCAATTCTGCTGGGGCGAGTAGACGGCACTTTCCTGGAGGCTCAACAATTTCCAGTGGGCGATGGTCCGGTCGCGCTCACGGTCAGCGATCTGAATCTCGACGGGCAATCCGACTTGGTCGTGGCCAACAGTTGGTCGCGCAGCCTCTCGCTGTTGATCAGTTTCGGCGACGGGACGTTTCGTTCTGTGGAGACGCTACCACTGGGTGTCACTCCCGGTGCCGTCGCGGCCGGTGACTTCAACAACGATGGCACGCTGGACATCACCGCCACGAGTCCCGCCAACAACTCCGTTTTGATTCTGTTTGGACAAAGTGGCGGTGCGTTTCAATCGCCCGTTGAGTTTGCGGTCGGTACAGCACCCGAGTCTCTTACCGTGGGCGACTTCAATCGCGACGGGCGAGAGGACATTGCCACCGCGAACAACAATTCCAACAACGTGACGGTGCTGCTCGGTCAGGGTGACGGCACGTTTCCAAGCCAAACGCAATTCGATGTGGGACGCTACCCAGCCGCTCTGATCACCGGAGATTTTAACAACGACGGCCGGCTCGACTTCGCGACCGCGAATGGGCTGACCGAGCCAATTTCGGTGGGGCTGGGTCTCGGCAATGGAACCTTTGCCAAGCCCGGTGCCAGTTCCCCGACGACGCAGTCGAAGCCGCTCGTGGCCGACTTGAATTACGACGGCATGCTCGATGTCGTCGTCCTGCGCAACGACGGCAAACTGTTGTTTCGGGCCGGTTCGGCCGGTGGTAGCTTCCAGGCACTCGTGGTCATCAACCCGGATTCGGTGGATGCCGTTCGTGATGTGACACTCGTCACATCGGACGGCGTGGCTTATCTCGTCGCGGTCAATGGCCAAGCGGATTCCATCGCCTTCTACACCGTCGTCAGTGATCAATTCGTCCGAGTCGCCGAACCGGCCGTGCCGGGAATCCTGCCCTCGCGTGTTCTGGCCGGTGATGTCAGCGGCGACGGGCTGGAAGACGTGATCGTGACCTCGGCCGCCTCCGGAAGAGTGTTCGTCTACTTGCAACGGCCGGATGATGACCTCTCCAGTCGCCCACCGACTTACCAGATCGAAGTGGGGAACGGGGGCTCGGACGTCACGCTGGTCGATGTCAACGGGGATGGCTTGCCAGAGATCGTGGTGGCGGATCAAGTCTCTGGAGACGTCCGTGTGTTGCTGAACTCGGCCACCGCACCGTTTGCATCACAACTTCGCTTCCGATCCGGAGCCGGCCTCACCAGCGTGGTTCAGGTCGGTGACTCAGTGCAGGTCCAATCGCGCGATGTGTCGATCGCCGTGGTGGCGGGACTGTTCAACGACGACACGCTCCCAGACTTGGCGGTGCTCAACCAAGGTGTGAACCGAGTTGACATCCTGCTGGGTGACGGCCACGGCGGAGTCTTCAACCCGACGGTCACGGCCTCGTTGCTCACGGGCCGCGATCCGGTGGCCCTCGTGACGGCCGACTTCAACGGCGACGGTCGCGCGGACCTGGTGGTGTTGAACAAGGGCAGCAATGACCTGTCGATCTTCCTGAACGATGGTCACGGCAGTTTCACCGAACAGACTGAGACAGACTCAGCCGGACGAATGAGCCGCGTCAACGCGGGAAACCTACCCACGGGATTGTCAGTCGGAGACATCAATGCTGACGGTGAACTGGACTTGTTGATCGGCAACGAACAGGGCGACGTGCTGACGATCTTGGGCAACGGCGACGGCACGTTCCGGCCGTATCAACGACTCGACCGGCATGTCGGACTGGCGATCACCGGTTTGGACAGTGACGAGGGACCAGGGTTCGCCGTGTTCGATCAATCGCTGGACCGTGTCACCTACCATTCGAACGAGTCTGGTTCCACGTTCGAGCAGGGACGCGAGAATGGCTTGCTGGCTCCCACTGCGGTGACGTTTGCCGACCTCAATGCGGACGGACTCGACGACCTGATCGTCTCCAACGGCGGCAGCAACGAGGTCTTCGTCTACCTGGGTTTGGACGACGATCAGTTCGACTTCGGCCACCGCTTTTTTGTAGGGTCCGCCCCGGAGGAGATCACCGTCAGCGACCTCAACGCCGATGGCATCTTGGATTTGGTGGTCGCCAACCGGGGCTCGAACGACGTCTCGCTGCTGTTCGGCCAGGGGCAGGGAGACGACTGGACGTTGATTGCCGGTCCACGTCTGCGAGTCGGCAGCGGTCCGATTGCGACGGCTGTCGCAGATCTGAACAATGATGGCCTCGTTGACATCCTGGTGGCCAATCATGACTCCAGCGACGTCTACCTGCTGACCGGTTTGGGCCGCGGGTTCTTCAATGACAAGTCACCGGCCGTCTCGCGAACGGGCGATGGTCCCGTTCAATTGTTCATCGGACATTTTGACGATCAGGGCGGCCTCGATGTGGTGACACTCAACGCAGGCTCCAACGACTTGACCATCATCCTGAGTTCGGGCGAAGTCCGCACGGTGAGCACGGGCGAGACGGCGGCGGTCACAGCCCTGTCCGGCGACCTCAACCAGGACGGCTTGAGTGATCTGATCGTCGTCACCAGCGATGGGCAATTCACGCTGTGGCTGGGAGGCTCGAATGGGCCTCGGGTGGCGCACGTGCAGGCTCCTCGAAATTTGACCAATATCTCCGAATTGGTGCTCGGGAATGTGCGCGGGGGCATCGTCGAGGTTTACGTTGCCACGGAAAACAGCAACGTGACCACGCTGGTCAGTTTCGTTCTCAACGCAGGTTCCATTGCATCACCCATCGGGGTCTTCAACGCCGGAGCTTTTTCCGGCGCATTCACCAACCCCGTAACCGAGAACGTGGCTCTCTTCGGCTCCGGATCGGGATTCGTCGCCGCCTCGACGCTGGCGACAGACGGCCAGCGGTCGGCGAACTCTGTCGCCTTCGTCCTCAACGTGGATTCTTCGTCGTCGATCGCGATGTCCAACGAAATGGGTTTCTCCGACGCGGGCAGTAGCTCAATGGCCGAGTTCTCTTCGCCCTCCGGGTCCGGACTAGAAATCGTTCCCATTTTGACCTTTGGCGTCGATGACGCCGCGCCCGCGGTTCCGACTTGGGAATCAACCAGGGAGAGCGAGTCACAGGCGACGGAGTCCGAACGGATGGCAGCCGTGAACATCGACGGCGGCGACCTGGACCGAAACGTGCTGATCACAGGCGCCGCTGAAATGCCAATCCAACAGCATCTGAATGACTCGACGGATGCCGGGATGGCTGCGGCTGAGGTTCCGTTCCTCTCGCCAGTGGAATTGTTCGACGCCAGCACCAATGTCGCGACGAACCGATCCGAATCAGCGGCTGGCGATGAGGTCGGCAAGACGTTACCCGCAGAAGATTCCGCCGACCAAACGGTACAGCCCAAGGAACAGAAGACGCCAGTTTTTGAAGAGGATGCTTCCACACTCCCTATCGAACCGGGCGAAACCGACGATGTCGGTGCATCGGAAAACTCCAGCCGTGTCACGTCGTCACCCATAAAACCGGGACAGGCGGCACAGCCGCTGTTTGACGACGGCACGGCACGGCAATTCGTGGCCAGACTGTCATTGGGCAGTCTCCATCCGGCTTATGTTTTTGCACTGGCCGTCACTCTGGCCTCGGCCTCATTCGCACCAAAACGCACTGTGCGTCCACGTCAAATGAGCACGAGCACACCCAACGAAACGAACTGATCATGAATCGCCTTCTGATAGGTCTCCGACGCGGACTGGACGTCCGGCGCACCATGCTGCTGCTCGCCATTCTCCTGGTGACCAGCGCCGCGATGCTTCGAGTCCTGGTGGTTTTCGCCCCCGTTTTGATCGTGGTTATCCCGGAACTGTTCGGAGTCGTTTTCTTGATGGTCCTGTGCATGGCCTTGATGTGGTACGCAAGCTCCCGTTTGATGAGCCACTCCAAGTTCTCGGAGAGACCGCTGGGAGAACAGATCATCCAACAGGTTCTGGAAGGCATCCTGACGATTGACCAGCGCGGCCGGGTGATCTCGTTGAATCCGGCCGCAGAACGGCTCTTCGGTTATCGCCTCGCAGAGATTCTCAACAAACCGATCACCACGCTGCTGACCGAGCCGCCGAACGATGGTCAAGGCGTCCTCCGTGACACCATGCCCGTCGGCACGATTCTCGGCCTGGCCGCCGGTGCCCGCGAGATGATCGGCCGACGCAAGAATGGCGAATCGTTTCCCATTGAACTGGTGCTCAGCGGCATGACCTTGGGCGAAGAGCAGGTCACGGTCGCGTTCGCCCGGGATGTCAGCAAGCGCAAACAGGCTCAACGCTATTTGACCACACACTATGCCGCGACCTGCATCCTGGCCGAAGCGAATTCACTGGAGGAAGCGCTGCCGAAGATTATTCAAACCATTAGCGAAGCTCTGCAATGGGAAGCGTGTGCCTATTGGAGTTTCGATCCGGTCAACCAAAAGTTGCAATGCGCCGAATTCCACCAGTCGCCGTTTGCCAGGCGGTCCCAAGTGTTGGATTTCACTTCGGTGACCTGCCAATTGGACCAGGGTCTTCCGGGGAAAGTTTGTTCCACCCGTCAACCGATCTGGATCGAGGATCTTCTCCGAATGCAGGACTTTCCCTGCCTGGCGCTCGCGGCGCCTCTCGAGTTGCACGCGGCCTTTGCGTTCCCCGTGATGATGGGGGAGAACGTCTGTGGAGTTGTGGAGGTCTTTTCCTCCCGGTTCCTGAAACGCGACCCGTGGTTGCTGGACATCATGGGCGAGTTCGGAAAACAGATGGGTAACTTCATCGCCCGCAAGCGAGATGAAGAGATGTTGCAGCGAAGCGAAGAGCGCTTCCGACAATTGGCGAAGAACATCCACGAAGTCTTCTGGATGGTGGATACCCAGGAAGATCGGGTCATTTACATCAGCCCCTCCTGCGAAGAAGTGTGGGGGCGATCTTCCATGCACTTCAATACAGAGCATCGCGGCCTCTTGGAGTTCGTTCATCCGGAAGATCAGCCGCGCGTGTTGGCCGCGTACGAGAACCAAAAGCGAGGTGTCGCCACCAGTGAAGAGTATCGCATTGTGCGACCCGACCAATCGATCCGCTGGGTCTGGAACCGTGCCTTCCCCATTACGAATGGCTCGGGACAGGTCTATCGGATCGCCGGAGTCATGGCGGACATCACCGAGCGCCGCCACGCCGACGAGGAACGCGGACGATTGCTCGCAACCGTCGAGCAGCAACGGGCAGAATTACAGACGATTCTGGATTCCGTGCCAGCTCTCATATTTTACAAGGATCGCCAGCACCGCCTGGTGCGCGTCAACGCGGCACACGCCCGATGTTTTGGTCTCCCCCGGGAACAAGTGGAAGGCAAGACCGATGCCGAACTGGGATCGCCCTATGCCGGTCAGTACATGCAAGACGACCTCAACGTCATGACGACCGGTGAGTCACTGTGTGGACTGATCGAGAAGTTTCACACTCCCACGGGAGAACGTTGGTTGCAAACGGACAAGGTGCCGCACCGCGATGTTGATGGGAATATCATCGGCCTGGTCGGCTTTGCGGTGGACATCACGGAACAGAAGCTGCTGGAAGAGCGATTGCGCCAGGCTCAAAAGATGGAAGCGGTCGGTCAGTTGGCCGGCGGAGTCGCCCACGACTTCAACAACCTGCTGACAGTCATCATTGGTTACAACGAAATCCTGCTCGAACAGTCAATTCCCGGAGACGATAACCACGAGTTGCTGGACCAGATCCACCAGGCGGCGGAAAAGGCGGCCTCGTTGACGCACCAACTCCTGGCATTTGGCCGGAAGCAGGTCCTCCAGACAAAAGTTCTCGACATCAACACGGTCGTCCAAGACATGGGCAAGATGCTTCGCCGGGTGATCGGTGAAGACATTGAAATGATCATCCAGCAGGATCCGAACCTGGGTCGGGTCAATGCGGACCGAACGCAAATCGAACAGATCCTGATGAATCTGGCATCCAACGCCCGGGATGCCATGCCCAACGGTGGCAAGCTCACGATCACCACGACCAACGTCGAACAGGACGAGTCCCAGTCGTGTCTCGAATCAGAGATTCCGCCCAGCCCCTACGTCTTGCTCGAGGTCACCGACATGGGCAACGGCATGGACGACGCGACTAAGACCCGTGCCTTCGAACCGTTCTTCACAACGAAGGAACTGGGTAAAGGGACCGGGCTTGGCTTGGCGACGGTCTATGGAATTGTCAAGCAGAGTGGTGGATACATCGGGCTCGACAGTGCGTTGGGCCACGGCACAACTTTCCGAATCTATCTGCCGCGCCTGGAGGAAGTGAACGCAACTGTTTGCGATCCGAAAGGTCCTTCAGGCATTCATCGAGGCAAGGAGACCGTGTTGCTCGTGGAAGATGAGGACTGTGTTCGCAACCTGGTCAGCCGGATTCTCCAGTTGAACGGGTACACGGTCTTGATTGCAAGCTCGGGCGCCGAGGCGCTGGAGTTGTTCAAGGGATACAACGGGAACATCGACTTGTTGTTGACGGATGTCATCATGCCGCACATGAATGGTGTCCAATTGGTGGAGCAGGCCACGGTGATTCGCGAGAATCTCAGAGTGCTCTATCTGTCGGGCTACGCCAACAGTTTCCTGGACGCCCCCCAAAGCCCGTCCGCTTCCGCAGCAGCATTTCTCTCGAAGCCCGTGACGCCCCAAGTTTTGGCAAAGAAAGTGCGAGAAGTGCTGGATGCCCCCCCGCGTCAATGCGCGAGTTGATGCCGGACACCGAATGACCAGCGGCCGATTCGAATGCTGATCTCGCGTCCACAAAAAAAGGCGCTCCGCCACTCCCGTTGAAAACTGTGTCCTGTGAGCCGCAAGGCGCTAGCCGCGGGTTGCCTTAATGCACCCGCGGCTAGCGCCTCACAAAAGTCAATTTCAACCCGAATGGCGGAGAACCAAAAAAGCCAGCCTGCGAAGTTCGCAGGCTGGCCAGTGGAGGCGCCGGGAATTGAACCCGGGTCCTGTGAGGCATTGAACGAGGCCTCTACGTGCGTATTCCGTTGATTGATCTCGCCGCGGCAGGCTCACCGAACAAGGCCCGTTTGCAGCCAGTTCCCCACTTGTCTCGCGCGGCGCGTAGGGATCATTGACGCCGCACCAGCCCGAATTTTGGCCGACTTTTGGACTCCTCAGGCAGGGATTCCGCAGACGGGGCTGTCTATCTAGGCAGCCAAAGCGAATTGCCGATTGGCAGTTGTTGTTTGATCAGCTTTTAACGTGGCCAACTGATCAACCACGGCACGCCACCTCGATCACGTGCGATCCAGTCGAATCCGATCGCCCCCGAAAAATCGTGTGACTCAGACAATCAATCCCAACTGCCGCGACCGATTGTCCGACGAGATTCTAGCGGTGGGTCGAGGCGAGTCAAACCGCGGCCCATCGAGAACCATCACACTTCGACAAATACTTCGTCATTCTCGACCTTGGCCGGATACGTCGTGTGCGTGATCCGCTGGTTCAGGCAATGCTTGCCGGAAGTGACATCAAACTGCCACCCATGCCACGGACAAGTGACTGTCGTTCCCGACACAATCCCCTCGCCGAGCGGTCCCCCAGCGTGCGGGCACACACCATCCATCGCGTGAAACTGACCATCCACGTTGAACAGCGCAACCACACGCTCACCCGCCATGACTTCCTTCGCCGAACCAGCAGGGACATCGTGTATGCTGGCCACTCGGACCCACTCAGCCATCGTTGTCTCCCTGCGAAAAAGGATTCAGAAACGAAGGGCATGGTAACAAGACCCAAGTTGGCGCGGCAGTGGATCTCCCTTTACACCTTTGGCACACACCTCAACCGGTCGGGACGACGCGGTAGCAACGTCATCGGAATCGGATCTCACCCGTCGGCAAAGCCAATTCGGCCATGCGTCGGAGGAGCATACCTTGCAGTTCCAAATGCGTTTCGTGGGCCGTTTGTCGAAGCCGTTGCATTTCCGCAACGAACCGGGGGCGATAGTAGACCTCGTTCTAGTAGGTCACCGGATTTAGGAAGCCAAGTGAACCCGCAAAGAAAAGCAGGCATTGGGATAGGCTTCCAGCCTGTCGGTTCAATTGGAATCCGACAGGCTGGAAGCCTATCCCACGATGCAGGATTACCTAGAACGTGGTCAGCACATCGCGACTACTTTTGGTGCCCACGGTTTTCCAGACCCCGCGATCGATGTTGTCGTTCACAAACTTGACGGCACCGTCGCCCATCAGGACATTCACGCCACCATCGTGATAACTGCGCGCGGCGAAGATCCCCGTATTCGTGAAGAGTTCGCATTCGTGATTCGACGTGGCCTTGTCGTTGGGCGGCAGGCGGGTGCTGTAGGTCCACGACTGATTGGCCTGGGCATAGAACCACGAATATCCTCGTCCACCAGACGCAACACCACTGAGGCCGGTGTTGGAGGCCACTGGCGGGGCGGTTCCGGTCTGGCAGGCCGTGTATCCTGCGACGTTGGTTTCGTAACGATACACCCAGGGTTCGTTCACCCGGCACTCCGAGACCATCATCGTGTTGCTGCTCCCATCCTTGATGGAGTCGATCGACGTGTAGGAATTGATCAGCATCACCCCTTCGTTGTTTTGACCGGGGGCGTATCCCTGGGAATCATCCGTGGTGTGTCCGATGCAGGCCACGTAATTCGTCGGCGCATACGTCACATCAGAACCGACTCGCGTTGGATCGCTGGCGCAGCGCATGACCTTGAGAGGCGTGCCTCGCAGCGTCGTGTGAGTCGCCCCCTGGTCCCCCGGTTCCTGAGCCCAGTTGAGCTGTTTGTAAATCACCATCTGGTCCAGGTACGGCAGCGTGCGAGTGATCCAGGAAAGCTGATTGGTTTGCCAGGGAATCGGTGCGGTCACGCCGACCACTCGTCGCACGGAACCCGGCGGAAACGCCAGAAAACTGCCGTGGTAAGTGTGGAGCGCAACGCCAAATTGTTTGAGGTTGTTGCGACACTGCGTACGCCGGGAAGCTTCCCGTGCTTGCTGCACAGCCGGCAACAAAATCGCCATCAGGATTCCAATCACGGCCATCACAACGAGCAATTCGACGAGCGTGAACGCACGGCGACAAGAAGTGGACTGCGTCTTCATGGCAGAACTCCAAAATGAATGACAAAGAAAACTCGGGGACCGACATTCGTTCCAGCGCTGGAAATCGATTGTGACGCTGGTGGAACGGGGAATTGACGAAGTCAGAACATCATGGCAATCAATCGGCCCGAGTTGGTGGTCATTCCGCCGCAACTTCCAAGTTGAAGTCACGCGTGTTGTCGTCCGGTTTCAATTCGACGGTCATCGTCGTCTTCGTGTTGTATTTCGACGGGATGTACTGGATCGTTTGCCTCACCGGCCCAACGGCCTGGCCGGCGGGCTTCTCGGCGGGTTCGATCATGTATTCCGTTTCGCGAGTGGCATAGATCTGCACTTGGAATTTCCCGGCCTTCATCCCGGCTTCCCGGGGAATCTTGAACTCGCCTTTGGTGATCAGCGACTTCCCGATGTCACCGGGGGTCTTGTCGATCGGATCGAGGCGAAGTGAACCAGATTCCACGGGCACACCGCCATATTTCACCGTCCCCGTGACGGCACACGGCTTGCCGGCAGAACCGCAGCCGGACAGCACGAACAGCAATCCGAGCAGTCCGCACCCAAACCGCATTCGCCGGCGGAAATCCTGTCGATGACACATTTCGTGAACGCCCTTGGTCGGTGGCAATGAATCGGCTTCCGGGAAATGAATGGCCCCATTCCAGCAAGGCACCGTGATGAAGTCAATTCCGGACTTGGCGTCCGATCTGGAACACGACTCACATCGCGTCGCTTACCAGATGACCATCGACTCCTCGAACAACAGGGCAAGGTCTTCTGGACTGGCCGGGCGCGGGGAAAGCTTGGTCACACGATGCTGCGGCAGCGTTCCTGCGACGAGGTCGGGGATGTCGGCCGACGTGTAACCAACTTCGCGCAGACCGTTCGGCATGCCGAGCGTTTGCATGAAGTAGACAACGCGATCGGACAGGATTTTCCCGGCGTCTCCAGACTTCGCTCGTGACACGTCCGCTCCGAGTGCGGCGGCAGCTCGCAGGTGGCGATCGGGACAGGTCGAAGCCGTGAACCGGACCACGGCCGGTGTGTTCAAGATCACCGACATGCCGTGCGGGACGAGCGAGTGCGCGGTTTGATATCCTGCCGGGTGGAAGTCGCGGACCTTGCCGGCCACGGGATACGACATGCCGTGCGGCAGATGCACGCCCGCGTTACCGAAGCCGATTCCCGCCATTGCGGCCGCGAGCGCCATTTGTGCTCGGGCCTCGTCGTCGCCGGGGTCGCGGACAGCTCGCGGCAGAAAATCGGCCACCATTTCCAAAGCGCGAATCGCCCAGATGTCGCTCACGGGATTTGAGCCTTGATACGCCGGTCGTTCGAGTGGACGAGCTGGCATCGGCCGCTGAGTAAACGGGATGGCCGTGTACGATTCGAGGGCATGGCTGAGCACGTCCAGACCCGCGCTGGCGGCGACAGCGGACGGCTGCGTACGCGTGTTGTCCGGGTCGACGATTCCGAGCGTGGGCCGGAGATACCGGTGAGCAATCCCGGTTTTCACTTTCTTCTCGACCCAGTCAAAGATCGCCACGCCCGTCGTCTCGCTGCCAGTGCCGGCAGTCGTCGGGATGGCGATCAATGGCTTAATCGGTCTCGGTACGGGCTGGCCCCGACCAATCGGAGCGTTGACATAATCGAAGAAGTCGGCGGGTGGACAGCTCGAATAGAGGTTGGCCGCCTTGGCCGTATCGATCGTGCTTCCCCCGCCCACGGCAACGAAGGCGTCGAACCCGCCGTCAGTGGCGAATTTCGCCGCCGCTTTGAAGCTGGCGTCGGTGGGTTCGACCTCGACGAGGTCGTACACGACATAATCCCGCTTCGCCGCGTCGAGTGCTTCAAGCACGATGACGCCGGTGGAAAGCGAACGAATCGCCGGGTCGATCACGATCATCACCCGCTGCACACCGAGGTCGATCAAATCGTGTCCGACCTCCCGAGTCACGCCGGTGCCGAAGCGGAGATTCGACGTCGAGATTTGAAACGCTGTGTCGTTGGCCATCGGATTCATCGTCCATTCTGTCGAGGTGCCAAGTTCGATGACCCTACCACCGACGGACACCAGCAACCACGGTTCGTTGGCTAGGGACCGTCCCACAATCCAAGGTTCAACTCAGACCAAACCGCCGAACCAACGATTATTGACAAAGTTGAAAAACCACGCAGTTTCGTGTCCGGTCACTTCGAGTTTTTCGATTCTATCCAGTGAGGCCCGATTCTGCCGCCAAGGGAATCGTATCGAGTTCACTGGAACGACCACCATGACCGAAGGGACGGTGTGCGGAGGTCCAAACAGCCCATTGAAAACCGTGGACTGCAAAGTCGGCAACCAAGTCGGGCGTTCGCCGACCGGAAAGCGACCCAGTGGCCCGGAAACTCTGGGGAGCAATCCGGGACAACCTCGTTGGGATACCCAATCCCGTGCGCTGATTCTCGGCGATCATCCCGAGAAAGTGTTTTCCAGTCGAAGCGGACGCTGGTCGGTCGAATCTCGCGATGGCGAAGTTCCGCCTCGATTTGGGGAAGGTCAATTTCTGTGCTTGATCTGAGAATTTCAGTTTGGCGTCCTTTGTCACCGCGAGAGATGTCGAAGTTGCCTTCAGGTCATGGGTCCTGTATCAGAACGGGACACGATCGAGCTTGAATTGTAATGTCACGCGTCGCAAGGCGAGTTGTACATCGGCACGGTAACCCAAGGCTTGTGTCCGTGCTTAGACAGGTTTTGTCCCGCGGACAAAATGTTGGACGGCAGCCAACAAGAGACCTCGTGGGATCGGCGGAATACGAGATTCATGTCTTGGCGATGAAAACCGGGTTTCTTGGGGATCTGACTGGAAATCACTTTGCTGTCGCCGCTATACTCCGCCCCTTCAAAAGTCCGCACGCGAATCGTTCTGTGGGAAGATACAGGTCGGTAACATGCCTAAGCAAAAGACGCACAAGGGATTCAAAAAGCGGTTCAAGGTGACCGCGAACGGGAAAATCAAGCATCGCAAGACGTCCCGCGGCCACATCCTCAGCAGCAAGTCTCCCAAGCGTAAACGGATGCTACGTCAGGATGGCGTCGTCGAAGGTGTGCTTGCGAAGATGGTAATTGAAGGCCTACGACCCAGCCTGTGAGCTTGGCTTGGGGTGTCAGCAATTGAGAATGGCTATCTGCCGCGGTGGTATTCCCCGTGCGCAATCGAGTTCTGAGCGAATTACAACCAGACAACACACTATTTGACGGCGGGTCGGTCCCATGAGAGTAAGAAAAGGTGCTGCGAGAAACCGAGCGAAAAAGCGACTATTCAAAGAAGTCAAAGGCAACTGGGGACGTCGTGGCAACACGGTCAAGATGGCCACGGAGACCTTACTTCGAGGTCGCGCTTTCGGTCGGGCACACCGCCGGTTGAAGAAGCGCGAGTATCGCGGCCTTTGGATCATTCGTGTCAAGGCGGCCTGTGTGGCCCGCGGAATGTCGTATTCGGCCTTTATTCATGGGATGGATCTGGCCCAGATCGAGCTGAATCGCAAGTCGCTGAGCGAACTCGCAATTCACCATCCGTCGGTGTTCGACGAATTGGTGCAGATCGCTCAGGCCGAGCTGACGAAGGCTCAAGCGGCCTGATCGCGATCGGCGATGGATCTGATTCAACTTCTCAACCAATTCGAGGCGGATGCGCTCGCGGCGATTGCTGCGGTGCGCGACGCGGCGACGTTGGAAGCCGTTCGGATTGAATACCTCGGCGCGCGGCAGGGAAAACTGCGCGACCTTCAAGCCGAACTCGGCAAGGCCGGCAAAGAGGAACGGCCGGTGCTCGGCAAGCGGTTCAATGAGGTCAAGGGCCGCGTATCGGAATCGATGGAGCAACGGAAGCTGGCTCTCGACCGACCGACCGTCGTGGCCACGGGCGTAGACATCTCGCTGCCGGGGACTTCCGTTCGACTGGGGAAGCGGCATCCGCTGACTCAGACGATGGATGAATTCAAAGAGATTCTGGGACGATTCGGGTTCACGGTCGCTGATGGTCCAGAAGTCGAGGACGAGCGGCACAACTTCGAGGCCCTGAACATTCCCGACGATCACCCGGCTCGCGATCCACTGGATAATTTCTACCTCGCCACGGCCGAGAAGGCAGCGGGTGGCCCGCGGTTGCTGCGGAGCCAGACGTCCACTGTACAGATTCGCGTGATGGAAAACTCGTCGCCGCCGGTCCGCGTGATTTCCCTCGGCCGAGTCTACCGCCCGGACACGATCGATCAGACACACTCGTGCATGTTCCACCAGATGGAAGGATTGATGGTGGGAGAGTCGGTGACGATGTCACAACTCAAGACAGTACTTCGGCTCTTCGCGCACGCGTATCTCGGGCACGACGTTCACATACGATTTCGCCCATCGTTCTTTCCGTTCACCGAACCCTCTGTCGAAGTCGACATGAGTTGGGGAGAAGGAGGCAAGAGCTGGCTGGAGATCGGCGGAGCGGGAATGGTCGATCCGAACGTGCTGGCCGCTGTGGGCTACGATCCCGATCGGTACACCGGCTTCGCGTTCGGAATGGGGATCGAGCGGTTTTGCATGCGGCGCCACCGCATCCCCGACATCCGGCTGTTTTATGGAAGTGATCTGCGTTTCCTGCGGCAGTTTTGAGCGGGTTGATCGACGTGCGTCATCGCATCGGCGGGGACCGTTTGCGATTTCGCAGCTCAGACAATCACTTCAATCTGTCCCGAGCAGAATTTGCAGGCGACGCGCATGCCCGCGTACTTGGTCGCCAATCGCAACCGCTGGGAGCAGTGTGGGCAGTCCGCATAGAAGGCCACTGTCACCACCTTCGGATGATTCAGATCGACGGTGAACGGCTTTGTGCAGTGGTTGCAGTTGACGGTTTGTCCGAGGTACTTCTTGTTGATCTTCAGTTCTTTGGTGCAATTGGGGCACTGGATGAAGAATCCCGCGGGATGCAATTCAGCCATGCTGGGGAGTTCCTGAAGCGGAATGAATGTGGGGATTTCAACGCTGTCTTCAGAGAGGTCCGAATTTAACAGTGTCCGGCAGTTGCGGCAATGAATCATGCTTTCCGGCATGTCTTCACCGCATTCAGGACATGGTCCACCAGGCCAGGGTGGCATATTGACTCCTTGCAAGGGAATAAAAATGTCAGGCCCGCATGGAACGAGGGACTCGGTCAAGCTCATCGCAAAGAGCAATGGTTTTCGGGCACTTTGTGATGCAGGCTGCTTGGGGTGACGTCGCTCCCCATTGAAATGTCATGGGGTGGCATCATGCCACTTGCTGAGGGCGAACGCAAGTCCGTCCAACGACGCCTTCGCTTGCGATGCATGTTCGACGTAGTCTATGTTATTCGCCGGAAACGCAATGCGGATGTCGGGCCCATCGGCGGTGTTTCGGATCATCGTACCTTCGAGCAGACTCCCGCAGAAAAGTTGCCCTCCATGATTGCTTACTTAGTGGTCCGGGAAGGAAACAAGTGGCGGGACGTGTACCGATTGACCCCCGGACAGGTCATGACGGTGGGCCGGGCGTCCACGAACCGCATCGTGTTGCACGATGAAGTTTGCAGCCGCAATCATTGCGAGATTTTCCAACGCGGGGCGGATTGGGTTCTCCGCGATCTGGACAGCCGTAATGGAACGCTCATCAATGGCCTCAAAGTCGAAGGAGACATCCCTCTCGAACCAGGACACTTGATTCAAATTGGAGCATGTGATCTGGCGTTCACGTTCGACTTGTCGCAGGCGTTTCCGCAAGTCGAGGAGAAATCCGGACTGGAGAACGATACGAGTACCGACATGGACGCCGAGGCTGCCGCCACGGCCGGAGACAATGAACCGGAGATTATCCATCGTCGCCGGAAGACTCGATTCGCTGGCCGTGTCGAAACTGTGGCGAGAGAGAGGCACCAGCAGGAATTGGCGGTCTTGTACCGCCTCGCGATGGACATGGGTGCGGCGCGGGGGTCGCAGCACCTCGCCGATGTTGTGCTGAACGGGTTGCTGGAGGGGACGTCCTCCGACATCGGAGCTCTGCTATTGCTTCCGCACCCGACTCCGCCCGAAGAAACCCCCGGACCACTGACCGTCGTGGCTTACAAGGCAAATGGCGATTTGCAGTATCAGCAGGTATCGCGTTCGCTGTCGAGCGTCGTGTTGAAGGATCGCGAGGCGATTCTGGCCCGTGATGTCGCCGACGATAGCCGGCTCGTCAGTCGTGACAGCCTTGGTCGGATACAGGCAAAGAGCGTGATCTGCTCGCCAATCCGGATGGACAATCTGATTTATGGGTTGATTCATTTGTACTCGACCAACCCCGAGAAATTGCTGGAAGAAGACGACTTGGAATTCACGCTGGCGGTTGCCGACCAGGCGGCGGTGGCGCTTCATAACCTCCGGCGTCAGGAAACTCTGGCCGAAGGATTGGCCAAAGTCCGGGATGAAAACTTGAAACTCCGAGAACAGATTGGGATCGAAAGCGACCTGGTCGGAGACAGCAAGTTCATCCAGTCGCTGAACAACACGATTGCGCGAGTGGCTCCCACGGACGCGGCAGTTTTGATTCGGGGGGAAAGCGGCGTCGGCAAAGAATTGGTGGCGCGAGCGATCCATTTCAGCAGCAAGCGCCGCAGCGGTCCGTTCGTCTGCATGAATTGCGCCGCCCTCACGGAAAGCCTGCTCGAAAGCGAATTGTTCGGCCACGAGAAAGGTTCCTTCACCGGCGCCACGGGCCGGAAGATCGGAAAATTTGAGCAGGCGCATCGCGGCACATTATTTCTGGACGAAGTCGGCGAGATGAGTCTCGCAATTCAAGCCAAATTCCTCCGCGTGCTGGAAGGCCATCCGTTCGAGCGAGTTGGTGGGAGCTCACCAATCCAAGTGGACGTGCGGGTCGTGGCGGCCACCAACCGCAATCTCGAAACGGCTGTCGAATCGGCGATGTTTCGGAAGGATCTTTACTTTCGGCTGCATGTCGTCGAGATGACGATCGAACCGCTCCGAGAACATCCCTCCGACATCCCGATCCTTGCCGCCCATTTCGTCGAGCGTTTCGCGAAAAAAAGCGGCCGCGCTGTTCAGGGGTTCACTCCACCGGCGATTGACAAATTGACGGCGTACGATTGGCCGGGCAATGTCCGCGAACTGCAAAACACTGTCGAACGTGCCGTCATTCTTTGCGCAGGCGAATACATCGGAGCCAGCGAAATCCAACTTTCCGGGTTGGGGATGATGGAGGAGTATCGATCCGCCGACATTACACCGGCCGAGTTCCGGGACATCAGTCTGGAACAACTGGAACAGCAGCATATTTTGTCCGTGCTGGATCGAACCCACTGGAACAAATCGCAGGCGTCTCAAATCCTCGGGATCGAACGATCGACGCTCGATCGCAAGCTGAAACGCTACGGTGTAGAGCGTCCCGAATCGTGACGCTGGCGATCTGTTCGCTCTGCGGATTCTGATCCTGATTCCCTACCCCGCCGCATTTCCAACCGTACGGAATCCTGCCGACATTCGTTTCCAAGTCTAATGTTCTTGGTAGTCTGAGGCGATCTTCTCGATGCTTGGAAAATCCGAAGAATCTTGTTGACATTTGACCTCATTGCCAGAAAATGTGCTCACCGAACGCGGCCTCCTACCTCAAACTCCTGCCCGTACTCCAGACGCCTTCCTCAAAACTGAACGTCTTCGACGTGTGACATTCTTGCTTGAGGAGATTGCTTGGCCGTTTGTTCTTGTGGCTTGGGCGAGGCGGGGTGGTTGATTGCCGCGCCGCAGCACATGGTTGGAAACAGTTGTTGACTCGTTGTCCTTTGAAATCAGGGAGAAGCAGTAATGGCGAGGGGATTTGTAGCTAATCAGGACCTCGGCACGGGACTGGATTTGGACGGTGACTGTGAATTGGATGGTACGTTTGACGTCAACGAAGTTGAGAGCTACCTGGCGATGGGAATTGATCCAATAAAACCGACGGCGGCGCGGCCTGGTTCGGAAGAAAAAGTATTGATGCTCTCCGCGCGGTACTCGGCCGGGTTGCCCCTGTGGCATGACCGCGATTGCTACGAGCATGGTCCGCGAGAGAGTGAGTTGATGGGATTCGATCCCGCGGTCAAACGTCCAGTGGCCATTGAGATTGGTGCGGACGATGATGACTTGGAAGTGGCCGACGACGTCGAAGCAGAAGATTAACCCGGTCAGATTTTGAATGACTTGCCAAATGAAGACGGCTGGAGCATCCCAGCCGTCTTCATTTTTGCGCCGTCTCGAAAATTGAAAATTGGCGACCGGGGACTATGATGTCGCCCGATTCTGAAACTGATTGAGAATCGGGAGTTTCCTCAAACGACCATGAATGAGAGCATCAGATGACCAAGCCGCTGAACATTGGATTGATCGGGTACGGCTTTATGGGCCGCGCGCATTCCAACGCGTATCGCCGGGTGAACAATTTCTTCGAATTGCCGTACCGCCCGGTACTCAAAGTGGTGTGTGCCCGCAGCGCCGAGAGTGTCAAGGCGTTTGCGGAGACGTGGGGTTACGAATCGATCGAGACCGATTGGCGAAAGCTACTCGAGCGGAAGGACATCGACGCCGTCGACATCTGCGTTCCGAACAACCTTCACAAAGAGATCGCGATCGCGGCAGCCAAAGCCGGAAAAATGGTGCTCTGCGAAAAGCCGCTGTCGATGAACGCGGCCGAAGGGGAGGAGATGTGCCAGGCGGTGGAACAGGCCGGAGTGGCGAATACCGTTTGGTACAACTACCGGCGCGTGCCGGCAGTCACGATGGCGAAACAGTTGATCGAGGAGGGACGACTCGGAAGGATTTTCCATTACCGCGCGAACTTCTTGCAGGACTGGACGATCTCGGCCGATCTGCCACAGGGAGGTGCCGGCCTGTGGCGACTGGATGCCACAGCCGCCGGCAGCGGCGTGACGGGCGATCTGCTGGCGCACTGCATCGACACGGCGATCTGGCTCAACGGTAGCATCAACAACGTCACCGCGATGACTGAGACGTTTATCAAGGAACGCAAGCACACCATCTCGGGAAAGGTCGAGAAGGTGGGGATCGACGATGCATGTGCGTTTTTGTGCCGCTTCAATAATGGATCGCTGGGGCTGTTTGAATCGACTCGGTACGCGCGCGGCCACAAGGCGTTGTACACGTTCGAAATCAATGGCGAGAAGGCGTCGATCAAGTGGGATCTGCATGATCTGCATCGCCTCGAATACTTCGACCACGGCGATGAAGGCAAGCTCCGCGCCTGGCGGTCAATTCATGTGACCGATCACGGCGGCGAGCATCCATACATGAGCCACTGGTGGGTTCCGGGGTTGCAGATTGGTTACGAACACAGCTTCGTGCATCAGGTCGCCGACTTTTTGGAAGGCTTGGGCAAGGGGCAACCGACCAGTCCAACGTTTCGCGAAGCACTCGAAACGCAAAAGATTTGTGATGCCGTGCTGAACAGCGCGAAGTCCGGACAGTGGACTGACGTCGGCTGATCGGGATTCGAGTTTCCCGATTCAGCCGCTGCGGAATTTCAGCGCAGAGTCTCTTTCCTGCGGTTCACTGGTTAACCATAATGCCGTCACACTTGCGGCAGGCGAAGCGATTTCGTTTCGCCGGGCCGTTTTGTTTTGTAGTCATCTGAACTGACAAGCTCCGAGTGAAAGGTCGATCATGGAGCGGCAACCCGCCACCCGCGAAGGATTCGAAAAACTTCGCGATGAGGTCAAGCATCTGGAAGATGTCGAGATGCCGCTGATCGCCCAACGCATTGCCGAAGCGCGGGCCGAAGGGGACTTGAGCGAGAATGCGGAGTATCACGGCCAGCGTGAAGCTCAGGGATTGCTGCAAGCCAAGATCTACCAACTCCGGACGAAGCTCGCCAGCCTGTACATTGTCGACAAATCGACGATGCCCAAGGATGTGGTGGCGTTTGGTTCGCGTGTCAAGGTTGTCGACCTCCGGGACAACTCCGAGGAAATGTACGAACTGGTCGGGCCGGGGGAAGAAGACTACAGCGGTGAGGTCATGAAAATCCTGACCACCAGCCCGCTGGCCAAAGGCTTGATGGGGAAGAAGCCGGGAGACCAGGTGGAAGTCCAGTTGCCGCGCGGCACCCAGCGTCTGAAAATTCTCGGCGTGGAAATGCCGGAAGGTTGACGGCCGCTTGGGCTTGGTCGTTGATTCCGTGGGATTCTGACTCGTCTGTCGGTCTTACTGACCGGTTCCCTGCAAATGAAATGAATGTTGAGGAAAAGGACATCGCATGCGCACGAATGTTTGGAGCGTCACCTTCGGCCTGGTGATGATGGGAATCGGATCGGCCTTCGCGGGAGATCGCTGGCCGGAGTTTCGCGGTCCCACAGGGCAAGGGCACGCCACGTCGAAGGGCTATCCCGTGCGGTGGAGTCCGACGGAGAACGTGACGTGGAAGACGGACCTGCCCGGAAAGGGATGGTCATCTCCAATCCTCGACAATGGTCGCATCTACCTCACCTCGGCTGTTCCGCTGACCGGCGAGGATGCGGAAAAACACGCATTGCGGACACTGGCGCTGGACGCCATGTCGGGCAAAGTGCTATGGGACGTCGAAGTCTTTCGCCATCCCATCACAAAGATCCACCGAAAGAATTCTCACGCCAGTCCCACACCCATTACCGATGGCAGGCACGTCTACGTTCATTTCGGCACGCAAGGGACCGCCTGTCTCGATGTCGATGGCAAAATTCTTTGGAAGAATGGCGAACTGAAGTATTCACCTGTGCATGGAAATGGTGGTTCCCCCGTGCTGGTGGACAACCTGCTGGTGCTGAGTTGCGATGGGGCCGACGCGCAGTTTGTTGTGGCTCTGGATCGAGGGACGGGAAAGATCGTCTGGCAGAAGATGCGCGACGCTCAGCCCACCCGAGGATTCTCGTTCGGCACGCCGCTGGTCATCGAAGCCAACGGACAACGGCAACTCATCAGCCAGGGGAGTGAGCGGGTGGCCGCGTACGATCCGGCGACGGGCAGCGAGCTGTGGCGGGTCACGTACAACGGGTATTCGGTCGTTCCTCGCCCAGTGTTCGGGCATGGACTCGTGTTCGTTTGCACCGGATACGACACTCCGAAGTTGTTGGCGATTCGGCCGGATGGCACGGGAGATGTCACCAAGACTCACATCGAATGGTCGCTCGACAAAGGTGTGTCGCACAATCCGTCACCGTTGCTGGTGGGAGACGAACTTTACCTGGTCAGCGACAAGGGCATTGCCATTTGCCTCGATGCCAAAACTGGAAAGCAGCACTGGCAGCAACGGCTCGACGGGGAGTATTCGTCATCCCCGGTGTTCGCTGACGGAAAGATCTATTTCCAGAACGAAAAGGGTTTGGGAGTAGTGATCGAAGCGGGGCGGACTTTCAACGAAGTGCAACGCAACGACCTGAAGGAAGATTCACTCGCATCGTACGCCCTCGGCGACGGTTCGCTATTCATCCGCACCGAGCAGCGACTGTACCGCATCGACGAACGGAAGTGACGGAAGCTCATTTCAAGCCGATTTCCGGCAGGCTCCCGTCAGCCGAATTCCCACGCGGTCGTCCCGCCCCCGCACCGAAACGCCTTGCAGCTTCAAGCCGGGCGGATCGCTCTTGACGCGACTACTATCACGGTAGTAGATTCCCGTCCTCGCCCTACTACTCGGGTAGGAGGAAGGTCGTTCGACAAGCACGGAGGTGACGGGATGGGGAGCAAGCATCATCTTGCCGAGTTGCAACTCGCGATCATGCATGTTTTGTGGGAGCGAGGCGAAGCAACCGTCGCGGAGGTTCGCGAGGCGCTGACTCCTCGCCGGCCGCTGGCTTACACGACCATTGCCACAATGCTGTCGAAGCTCGAAGCGCAGGGGAAAGTGGCGCATCGCAGCGACGGACGGATCAGCGTCTACCGTTCGACCGTGAAGCGCGAACACGTCAGCCGGTCGATGGTCGCCGATCTCGCCGAGCGATTGTTTTCTGGCGACGTGACCGAGATGGTCTGCCACCTGCTCGACAAGTCAGACGTCAGCCGCGCGGAGTTGGCTCGCTTGAAGAAGCTCATTCGCCAGAAAGAGGAGGAGCTGCGCGATGCCGACTGACCTGACTTCCTTCATCGTCCTCGTGGCGGTTTGGGTGGTGACCTATCTGTTTCACTCCACGGTCTCGCTGGGTGGCGCGTGGATGGTGCTGCGACTGAGCCGCGCCGCCAGCCCGACGCTCGTTGACCGAACATGGAAAGCTGCCGTTATCCTTCCGCTGCTCACCGCAAGCCTGCAAGGTGTGGCGGGATTATCACGTCCTGTTTGTGAAGTTCCCCTCGTCAACAAAGCGATCACGGAGGCCACGCTGTCGGTGGCATTGTTCGGCGACTCACTCACCAATCCAGGTCGCAGATTGTCAAACCTAATTGAATCAAAGGTGGACCAACTTGATGACTTCAGCGTGACAATCCAGCCGGACGAGACCGGAACAACCGTCGGCAACGAATGGCCGCAGTCGGTTGGATCAGCGACGCTTCGCCAACCATCACAGTCGGTCGTCACAACGCATCATGACGCGATGATCGCACCTCCACGGCCAGCCATCGAACGCTCCGCAGTTCAGGACAATGCCTTCGATCGGGAACCGAATGAAGAAGCGAGCGTCGCCTCGATTCCCGTCCACATTGTTGAAAGCGGCGATAGTGGAAAATCCAAACTGGCGTTGGAATCGCTGGACAGAGCGCTTCTGATCACCGGTCTCGCGCTGTGTTGCGGAGTGTTTGGCATTCTCTCGTTGACGGCACAGACCATTCGACTCGCACGGCGGCTGCGTGGAGCTACCGCGTTCTCGGAGGGACCGGCTCGGCAGACGCTCAACCGGCTGCTTCAACAGGCACGCCTGCGATGCCGCGTCCGGTTGATCGCTTCCGGGGCGGATGCTGAACCGGTGGCTTTCGGTCTGTGGCGCTGGACCATCGTCCTGCCGGAGGGAATCGAAACTCGAATGCGACACGATGAATTGACGGCCTTGCTCGCGCACGAGTTGGCCCACCTTGCTCGTGGAGACATCGTGTGGCTGTGGATTGGACGAATGCTCTGCGCTGGCTTGATGTTTCAACCGCTGAACTGGATCGCCCACCGACGCTGGCAGCAGGCTGCGGAATTGCTCTGCGACGATTGGGCGGTACGCCAATCGGTGTCGCCGTTCGCACTGGCTCGCTGTTTGACACAGGTCGCGGAATGGAGACTTGCCGATCGCGTGTGCCCGGCGAGCCTCGCGGCCACCGGCTCGGGGACATCGCTCTCGCGCCGAGTCGAACGCTTGCTGGATGGTGCCCACCGTGACGACCGTTGGGCCACGACCTGGCGTCGGCACGTTGTGACGGCAGCGGTGATCGTGTCGTCTCTCGCCATCGGCCTGTGGGCACCACGAGCCGTTGGCACAACACAAGTTTCCGCAGCCGAATCATTCCTCCGCGGGGAACCTCACATCTCAATCAACAACCCCGCGGCGGCCGATCCCGAAGCCGCCGAGTGGCAGAGGCTCCTCGTCGAATGGTCCACCCTGCAAGCCGATTTGGTTCGGATGACCGAACTCCTGGCATCCACATCAGACTCGCCAGAGGTTCATGACGCATTGACAACGATCCGGCAGGGAGTCCGGTCGATCGAGCGGCGCGTCCAAGAGTCGATGCGTCAAGAAACCGAAACCACCGGCAACGGCAAGTCGGAGCCGTGAGTGCATCAGCATCGAATGAGAACAGCGAGAGTTTGGAATCAACATTCATCCACAGGAAGTCGGAACACCATTTTCAAGGAGGTCGATGATGCCACATCCAACTGTCATTCGGACCAGATTGCTTGTCGTCTTGCTGAGCGTAATCGCTCTGGCCGCGTGGCGGATGGTGGTTGTTCCGCGACCGATTCGAGCGGACGAACCGGCGCCTCGAACGGTGTCCACCCCGGTTCCAGTCGCCCCAGGAACGGAAGCCGTCCCGGCCAAGTTGCCGGCTTCAACCCGAGTCACAGAGGCACGGACCGGTCCGCTCCTGTTCGGCAGCGGAGTGAAAAGCAACGCGGGTCTCACCGGGACCGTAGTGCGCAATGAAGAGCTCGACTCGGAACTCAATCCAAAGCCAACAACACCGGCCGAATCGCGCGGCCAGGCGGAAGTGCCGCAGAAGTCCGCACCGGAAACGACCACGAAGCCCGAGGTCCTGCGCGTCCTAGATTCGGCGCGTCGCATTCCAAAATCGAACTCGACCCAGCGACTGGAAACAAGTCTCCGAATTCACGCATCTTTGGAACAACCCGTTTCGCTACACGTCGACGAAGTGCCTCTACTTGATGTGATCAAGCGAATCTCCACGACGCAGGATTTCAACATCGTGTTGGACAATGTTGGATTCGATGAGATTGGAATCTCACCCACGGCTCGTGTGTCGGTCAACGTGTCGGACATCAAATTGCGGTCCGCTCTGAGTCTGATCTTGGAGCCGCTCGGGGCCGACTTTGTCGTCGCTGACGATGTATTGACAATCACGAATCAGCAGCTGGCGCGAGAACTGCAAACCGCCCAAGACGTCGCTGCGCTGAGAATCCTTCGGAAGGTGGACGCCCCGGAATTGTCGGTGCCACTGGAACCTAAATCGGAATGCACTCTGCATTGCCAGTCACGGATCAAGACAGTCGATGGCTTCAATCGGGCAATTCTTCGCGTGTCGGCCCCGAGTGCCAACGATCTGCGGTTGCAGGCGCTGGAGGCGGGGACGACGACCATCACGGTGATCGACGAGCAAGATCACAAGCACACCGTCCGCGTCAACGTACGTGCGCCGGATGCCAGTGATGAGGCTTCCGAACTGGAACACCTCGTGCAACGGCTGTATCCCACTGCCAAACTTGAAGTCGTCCGCATCCGGGATGCGATGCTCATTCGTGGCAGCGTTAACGATCAACAGCAGGCGGTGGAGATTGTGGAGATCGCCGAACAGTACGCGCCGCGAGTACTCAATCAACTCCACTGGCCGACAGGTCCAACTCAGCCCATGAAAGCAACACCGGTTCTCAAGCCCCCAACTCCGGTTCGCATACCGAATGCCGTTCCGTCCACACCGCGAGTGGAGTCTCCGTCACCAATCCTTGGACCAACTCCATTAGCGCTCGATACGCCTCCGGACAAGTCCGTCCGAGACTCAGCAACCGTGCCGAATCGAGATCGGCGGCCCGTAGTTCCGGATGACACGGTTCGAGAACTCCGGAACGACCTGCGAGAGTTGCAGCGCGACGTACGGCGGCTGATCGAGTTGCTGGAGGACCGACAAGATAAACCGAAAGGAACCACGTCAAAGCGCACTCGACCGTCGGACGCAAACAACAACTTCATCACCAAGGTCTACGCCGTCGCGGACTTGGTGGTTCCCATTCCGGGATTCGTACGAATGTCGCTGGATACTAATGACGGACAAACCGACCAACGCTCCGCCCATGCGATCGAGATCGGTCCGGACGCGCAGGCCAACTTCGCCGCCCTGATGAAACATATCCGCACCGAGATTGATCCAAAAACCTGGAAAGGAGCCGACGGGAAGGGCACGATTGGTTCTGATCTCACCCTTCTCAGCCTGATTGTCTCGCAGACCCCTGCCGTCCACGAACAAATTGCGGCAATGCTCACTGAGCTGCGCCGGCAATTCGATGTGCAGGTCACAAACGAGATTCGTTTCGTCACCCTGCCCGGCGATGACAATGTGTTCTCCACGTACCTGACGATCATGGGTGAAAACCAGGTCCTTCGAACAGGCCAGGCCAAGCGCTTGCTCGAACATTTTCAAGGGGACACTCGCACCAATATCCTGCAATCGCCCAGGGTCACATTATTCAGCGGCCAGTCTTGCGAAATGATGGGCGGGTTTGGCGACTCAACGACCAAGTTGCTGCTCCACACTCTGGTGCCTGACGGCAGCGAAACGGTGCGAGTCCGAATGGCAATCAACCCCGGCGATGCCGCGGATGC
>JACRIH010000604.1 GCA_016235885.1 Planctomycetales bacterium
AACCGGCCGAGTGTGGATGGCAGCCAGTCAAGCAAATCGTCACTGTCAAGCAGGTCGCCAGTGAAGACGATGAGGTCCGGTCGCATGTCTTGGCCCAGCTCGATCAGTCGCTCGTAATAGTCGCGATCGGGTGTCCCCGAAAAATGAAAATCGCTGAGGTGCAAGATGGACAGACCGTCGCAATTGGTGGGCAGGCGTGGCAGCCGATAATTCTTTTCGGAAACCTGCACTTGGAACAATTCGTTGCCGGGTATGTGAGCCATCCAGCGATGACGTCCGTCGCCAACAGGGCGGTGACCGAACTCGCGAGCAATGTCGAGCATGCGCGAATGATTCGAGATTAGTGCCGCGACTGGTCTCGCGACGTGGCGGCGAAGTGCGGTCAGCGGCAGAGCGATCACCACCGCCGCACACACTCCGAGGTAGGCCAGCAGCAGAACCGGAAGTCGTATCCATTCGCCGCCCCACAGCAGTCGTGGACCTTGGACACCGACAAACCACACCAACGCCAGTGGAAACGCGGCGATCAAAATGTCATGAACGCCGCGAGTGATCCGCAGGGTTTCACGGCGAAACGGGAGACCGTGCAAACGATTGACCAGGCCGATCACGAGCGCGGCATGTCCGCCTGAGAATATGATCAGCGCGAGAAGATTCAACCAGTGGAAGTCCATGCGCCGCTTGTAGCTTGCTCGTCAAAATCAGGCAAGGCCCCTCGTGCGATGGGATTTATCGCATTCGTGCCGTTCTGTGATTGTCCGGATTGGATTGATGTGAACGTGTCGGTCGCTTGGCGAACGGAATGAATTCCGTTCTACTGAGCGAGACCGCTCTCGTGACTTGTCTGGAGCCACAACATGCCCATCACGCCCGACCTGGCTTTCGCTTCGATTCGCACCCTCGGCCAGAAACTTCGAGCCGGAGATTTCACCTCGCAGACACTGACAGAATTCTTTCTCGATCGGCTGGAACGCATCGGTCCGCAGTTCAATGCCGTGGTGACGGTAACACGCAAGCTGGCGCTGGAGCGAGCGGCAGAAGCGGATCGGGAACTGGCAGCGGGGCGGGATCGCGGACCACTGCATGGCATCCCATACGGTGCGAAAGACCTGCTGGCGACGAAGGGCATCCCGACAACTTGGGGAGCTGCTCCGTATCGCGAACGAGTGATCGATGCGGATGCGACGGCGATCGTGCGGTTGCGCGAAGCGGGAGCCGTGCTCGCAGCCAAACTGGCGATGGTCGAGATCGCGGGTGGATTTGGCTACCGGCAGGCGGACGCGGCGTTCACTGGGCCGGGGCTGTGTGCGTGGGATCGAAAGTCGTGGGCCGGTGGGTCGTCCTGTGGATCGGGGTCGGCCGTGGGAGCGGGTCTCGTTCCGTTTGCGATCGGAACCGAGACGTGGGGATCAATCATGACTCCTGCCGGTTATTGCGGCGTGACTGGGTTGCGTCCCACGTTTGGTCGCGTCAGCCGACACGGTGCGATGGCGCTCTGTTGGTCGATGGACAAAATCGGAGTACTCGGAAGAACTGCGGATGATTGTGGTCTGGTGCTGAGTGCGATCGCAGGACCGGATCCGAACGATCCGTCTGCCGACTCACGGTCATTTCGTTATCCGACGGATAACGAATTCAAACCGCCGTTCCGTATCGCGACGCTTCGCGGAGCCGCCGAGCATGTGCAGCCAGAGGTGCGGGCAAACTACGAGCGGTCGTTGGATATACTGCGACAATTCGCCACGCTGGAGGAGACATCGCTGCCGGAGATGCCGTACGGTGCGGTGGCCAGCACAATACTCAATGCCGAAGCGTCTGCGGCTTTTGAAGGGATGGTCGTGAGCGGCGAAGTGTGGGAACTGACCGCGCCGGAGGATCGTCCCGGCGCACATGCAGGGCTGTCGATTCCGGCCAAGGACTACATCAACGCCCTGCGAATTCGCGGTCACATTCAGCGGGCGATTGACGATCTGTTCGCGAAGTTCGACGCCTTCGTCACTCCAACGCTGGCCACGGTCGCTCCGCCGCTCGATCAACTATTTTCGGAGTATCAAAAAGGATTCCGCGGCACGGCGATCGGCGGAGCCGGAAACGTTGTCGGTCTGCCCGCGATCACCATCCCGAACGGATTCGGCGATCGCGGACTACCGACAGCACTCCAATTCGTCGCACGAGCGTTTGAGGACGCGAAACTGATCGCCATTGCGAACAGCTACCAAGCCGAGACGGCGTGGCATCAAAAGCATCCGCAGGTGTGACTCCAAGCCATGTCACTTCGCGGCGACGGGCGCACTGGCCGGTGCCTCGGGCGGGAGTTCCCAGAGCATGAGGTGTGACTCCAAGGTCGTGGAAACAATTCGGTTGCCCTTCTTGCTTTCCTCGAGCTCGTAGCCCGCTTCCTTCAACTTGACCGCCTGTTCGGGATCCTCGTCCAGCAAACCGTCGTCCTTGACTGCTCGCCACCAGTGCAAGTGTGGCCAGTCGCGACGTACGGTCTTAAGGGTGCTTTGAACCGTGCGGCCATTGTTGCCGGCGCTAAACCCGCACCGTCGAGCGATCTGACTGAACGTCGCAATCTTGCCGGCGCGTTTCATTTCATACAAGGCTTCTGCCAGACCGTCAGCACGAGATGATGCCATAACTTCTACCTCCAGGTGGCTCGACTTCGGGGCGCGGGGTAAGGACTCAGGTGTAACCACACGCATCGGTGACCCACCGTAACCGCAGTCAGAAGATAGTTCATTTTTGACCAAGCCACAACCCCGAGGCGATGTCCCGAGTGGGGCACCTGACTCGCAATTTGTGAAATGCGTCGGCTTGTCGAGCGCTGCTTTTGCCTCATCCGACACGGCGGAATCCGTCATACACATCCGCTACGAACTGCACTTGGAGAACTCCAATCCGGGATCGTTCGCTCCGGCGCTGTTCATGCGAACCTTCAACTTGTTGGACTTGTCCAGCGAGACTTCCGCGAGCATGGTGCCGCCGTCATCCATTTCCAACCCGAGGACATTGTCCTCGACGGTGAAGACGCAGCGGACGTTCATGGTCGAACGCGGCCATGATGACTGCGTGTCGTTCGATGAATGGATCGGGTGGGAATACGCCGGGGTCCACCGTCACTACGAGAAGCTGGAACTGGGTGACAAGACCGACAACGGAGTCTTCAACGACCCGTACAAGTTCAACAGCGTCGTCACGTACGAATTGCTGCGCCGGCACTTGAGCTGGCCGATGCGATTGCGGTACGCGCCGGTTGTGACCAATCGGTTCGTTGAGGTCGTATCTGCCATTGGATACGATCCGTGTGCGTTAGGCATGTCCGTTAGCACGTCTTGAGGCAGCCGCTGAATCGAATCGGATTTGCGGTTTCGAGCAGGTCAACTTAGGAGGAGCAGCAATGAAGTCTCGTAATCTGTGGGGAACTGTCCTGATCGGTGGAGTCGTGATCGCGGCCGTGATGGCGGCGGAATCGCGGAGTCAGCCGCCGGCTGGCAAGACCAAGTCGAAGGGGTCGGCGGCTGGAGAGGCGTCACCCAAATCGGGAGCGAGAGATGCGAAAGCCGCGACCGCAGACGAAGAGGCGGTGCGGGCGACTGTGGCTGCGTTTGTGAAGGCGTACAACGCTCACGATTCTGCGGCCGTTGCCAAGTTGTTTGGCCCGCAGGCCAAGATCGTCACCGAAGATGGTGACGTCGTCGATGGTCGCGACGCGATCGCGGAGATGTTTGCCGGGCTGTTCGCTGACGAGCCGGAGACGAAGTTGGACGTGACCATCAATTCGATCAAATTCATCGGGTCCGAACTTGCGGTTGAGACTGGCACGACGAAAACTGTTTCGGCTCCCGGCGCGTCACCGGAGTCCGGTCGCTACACCGTGCTGCATCTCAAGCGAGATGGCGGTTGGCTGATGGCGCTGGTGCGCGATGAGACCGTTGAACCGACTCACCGCGAGCATCTGCAAGCGCTTTCGTGGCTGGTGGGCGATTGGATCGACGAGAGCCGCGAAGGGATCGTGAGGACTTCGTGTCGCTGGGCCGACAACGAGAGTTTCTTGTTGCAAGAGATCACTGTTCGTCAGGCGGGGCACGACACGATGAAGATCAGCCAGCGGATCGGTTGGGATTCGCTCACCAAGCGGTTCAAGGCGTGGGTGTTCGATACCGAGGGAGGCTACGGCGAGAGTTCGTGGACGCCGACCGAGACGGGGTGGCTCATCAAAGCCACCAGCGTCCGCAGCGATGGTTCGACGGCGTCGGCGACGAATCACATCGAACCGACGGGTTCGGACCGCTACGTGTTTCGCTCGGTGGATCGAGTCGTCGGCAACGAAGTGCTGCCGCCGGTCGAAGTTCACGTTGTGCGACAGCCGCCGCAGCCGAAGTAACGATTTCACGCCTACGTAGCCGTCATCGCGCCGCGTGACGAGCCGTAGTGGAAACCGCATTGAATCTCGCTGAAAGTTCTTTCCGAAATTGAGCGTCCACAACGTTCGGCTCATCACGCAGGAGCGTGATGGCTACGTTGGCTTGACCAAACACAACATACAACCGGAGACATTCCGATGAAGACACGACTTTGGATCACGATGGTGGCGGCGATGGTTGCCGTGGCAATTGGTTCGACGGACTTCGCGTTTGGTCGCGGCGGCCGCGGTGGTGGCGGCGGTGCGCGAGGCGGCGGCGGTGGCTTCGGCGGAGGTGCTCGGCCGAGTGGCGGCGGAGGATTCAGCGGCGGCGGTGCGCGACCATCCGTGGGAAGTTCACCATCGTTCAGTCGTCCGAGCGGAGGTGGCGCCGCTGCTCGACCGTCAGCGCCGAGCACGCGGCCCAACACGGGAGCAGCGTCACGACCGAGCGTTGATGGCGGAAATGTTGGCGCGAGCAATCGGCCAAGCGTTGGCGCGGGAGCTGGAGCGGGATCGCGTCCCTCGACGTTGCCGGGCAATAAGCCGGGCATCGGTTCCGGACAGGGGATCGGCGCGGGACAAGGAATTGCGAATCGACCCGGAGCAGGTCAGGGCATCACCAATCGACCCGGGGTCGCCCAGCAACCGGCGCGGTTGCCGGGACTCGGCGGTGCTGCGGGGGCAGGTGCCGGTTCGCGGTTGCCGAATCAGGGAGCGAATCGGCCGCAGACACTGGAAGGTCGGCGCGGCGATTTGAACAATCGCATGGCGTCGGGACACGACAACTTGCATGGCAACCATCAAGACTGGCATCACCTGGCCGACGGAAACATCCACCATCATGGCGATTGGTATCACGGCTGCTGGCATGGCGGTTGGTATGCCGGAGCCGGTTGGAATCATCTATGGAACGAGCATCCGGTGGCGGCCGCATTCGGCCTGACTGCCTGGGGCATCAATCGCATGGCGTACGGTTTCGGTTACTGGGGTTATGCGAATCCGTATTACGTCGTTGGCGACTCCGGAGGCTATGATTATTCGCAGCCACTCGCGGCCTCATCGGACAGCGGAGCGGCAACGGCTCCGGCTGATACCTCAGCAACTGATGCGGCGACGGCCGCTCTCAATGAGGCGCGGTTGGCGTTTTATGACGGAGATTCGGCGAAGGCGTTGAAGCTGCTCGACACGGCGGTGAAGGCGACACCGAACGACACGGCCGTGCATGAATTTCGCGGCCTCGTGTTGTTCTCGATGAAGAGGTATCCGGAGGCTGCCGCCGCGACTTATGCGGTCCTCTCGACCGGCCCCGGCTGGGATTGGACGACGATGAGCGGTCTGTATTCCAACGTCGATATCTACACGCAGCAGCTTCGCGAGTTGGAAGCGTTCGTCAAAAAGAATCCGAAGTCGCCAGACGGTCACTTTCTGCTGGGCTATCAATATCTGACGACCAGATTTGCCGTGAGCGCCTCGAAGCAATTCAA
>JACRIH010000059.1 GCA_016235885.1 Planctomycetales bacterium
GATTGCAGAGATCGAGAGTGTCGAGGAAAAGTAGATTCCTTGTGTCAATCCCGATAGATTCTGTTCCACTCACGAACTCTACCGACCGCAGAGTGAGACCCTGATGATGCACCAGTTACTGTGCCAGCATGGCCACCAATTTGGCGTTGCGTCGCCAGCCGATCAGCGCGTGGTCTGCCCACTGTGCGGCGCGGTCACGATGCTGACGGCGGAGATGCACACGCCGGCGGCGGGGCCTTTCGATGGGACGCTCGTGTATCGCGAAGTCGCGCCGGCTGACGTTTCTGGTCGGACGATCATCGGTGAGGTGCCGGACGCGCTCGAACCCACGGTGGATTTTCCCGCGCCGCCGCCGCCGCCGTTGCCGGTGACAGAGTGTGTTTCCTTCAAGACGATCATTGGGGACGCTGCGGAACCCGACGCGGTTGATTCCGAGCGCGTCGTCAGGGCCTCCCCGATCTCGGATACGCGCCATTTGGACGCGCCCAAACCTGGCGACGCGGTGCCGAAATACCCCGCCGCCGACGTGCATCACGGCTCCGCTCCGCCAGTGATTTCCGGTGACGAATCGGGAGCTTCCCGAAAGTCGTCCTCCGGCATCCGCACGACGGCGCCAATGTCGACGGAATCCAACGTGACCGGACCGCCGGAACTACCCGGATACAAGGTGATCCAGGAACTGGGTCGCGGCGGGATGGGGGTGGTCTATCGCGTCTACGACGAGAAGTTGGATCGGCAAGTGGCGCTCAAGACGTTGCAGCGAATCAGCCCCGTTGGCTTGCAGCGGTTCAAGCAGGAGTTCCGTGCCCTGGCGGACGTCTCGCACCCGAATCTCGCCGCGCTCTACGACTTGCTCTCCGACGGCCGGACGTGGTGTTTCACGATGGAGCTTCTTGAAGCGGTGGATTTTCTCGAATATGTCTGGTCGAAATTCGAGAAGCTCAATCGCGACCAGACCAAGAAACTGATCGCCGAAGCTCCGAAGGCCGGGCCGCGACTGTCGCTGGCCATCTTGCATCGTCTGTACGACGGGCTGAAGCAGTTGGCGTTGGGCTTGCATGCGCTGCACGATGCGGGCGTGTTGCACCGGGACATCAAGCCCTCGAACATCCTCGTGACGAAGGATGGCCGCGTGGTGCTGGTCGACTTCGGGCTGGCATCCGAGATCGACGCGGAGGGACGTCCGCGCGGCATTCAAGGGACGGCCGGTTACATGTCACCCGAACAGGCCGCCTGCCAGCCGATGACGCCGGCCAGCGATTGGTATGCGGTCGGAGTCATGCTGTATGAACTGCTGACCGGACGGTTGCCGATCGAGGGCACACCCGTGCAGATCATCCTCAAGAAGCAGACGGAAACGCCCAAACAGCCGCGCGATTGGGAACCCAGCGTCCCACCGGAAATCAATGACCTGTGCGTGGCGCTGCTGGATCGAGACGCGGCGAAGCGTCCCAGCGTGTTCGATATTCTCAGTCGCATCGGCGCGGACGAAGTGGCCGAGGCACTGCGGAACAAAACCGGCCAGCGAACCGGTCAGGTCGTCGAACTGGTGGGACGCGAATGGCATCTGGAGACGCTGCGCGAGGCGTTTGACCGCGTCGCGACAGGCTCGACCCGGAGCGTGTTCGTGCATGGCAAGTCCGGCATGGGCAAGAGCGTGTTGATTCAAACGTTTCTGGAAAAGATCAAGGGAAACAAGCTGGCCGTGGTGCTGACGGGCCGATGCTACGAGCAGGAATCGGTCCCGTTCAAGGCGCTGGACAGCCTGATCGATTCGCTGGCCGACTACCTCAGCAAGCTCCCCGTGGAAGTGGCCCGGCAGGCTGTGCCGGAAGACAGCCTGCCGCTGGTGCGCTTGTTTCCGGTCCTCGGTCAAATGCCCGGCGCGACCGACGCGGGCAAGCCCTCGATCGACAATATCGACCAGCCCGAACTGCGTCAGCGGGCGATGAACGCGCTGCGCGAGTTGTTGAAAACGCTCGGTACGCGGCAGCCGCTGGTGCTGTACATCGACGACCTGCAATGGGGCGACATGGACAGTGCGGTGCTGCTGGCCGATCTCGTGCGACCGCCCGAATCGCCGCGGGTGTTGGTGCTCGGTTCCTACCGCAGCGAGAATGTTGACACCAGTCTGTGCCTGAAAGCGCTCGCCACCGCGTACACCACGGGTCAAGCTCATCCGCATCGGCAAGAACTGGCGGTCGAAGCGCTGAGTGAGGCGGATGCGACTCGACTGGCGTTGCTGCTGCTCAAACGCGACGACATGACTTCACTTGCGTTCGCGGCCAAGATCGCCCGCGAATCCGGAGGCTGGCCGTTCTTCGTGTGGGAATTGGTGCAGCACGTTCAAGAAGCTCCGGAGATTGCCGACCAGACGTTGGAACTCGATGAAGTCATCTGGACCCGCGTGGGCCGCCTGCCGGAAGAAACGCGACGGCTGCTGGAACTCATTGCCGTGGCCGGACGACCGCTGGTTGTTGGCGAAGCCTACCAGGCTCTGGAAGTGGGCGCGACGGGGCAAAACCTGCTCGTGCAATTGCGGACGCGCAATCTCATCCGCACGACCGGATCGGAAGACGAATCGACGATCGTCGAAACCTATCACGATCGCATCCGCGAATCGGTCGTGAACCATTTGGACGAGCGCACCAAACGGCGTTACAACCAGGACCTCGCCGAAACGATCCTGCAACTCAGCGGCATCTCGGCAGAGAATCTGTGGGCTCATCTTTCGGGTGCGACCGCCTTCGAAGAACCGACCGAGTTCTTCCAACTGGAGCGGCGTCAGTGGCAGCGCGTCTTTGAGTTGTCGCACTTCTACGCCGCCGCGGGTGAACACGGCAAAGCGTTGCCATTTGCCGTGATCGCCGCCGAACAGGCGCGTCAGCAGGATGCTCTGGAAGTCGCCGAGCAACAGTATCGCACCGCCTTGCAGGGGAGCGCGGCGTCAACTCCGCCACTGCGATTTCGCATTTTGGAGGGGCTGGGTGACGTGCTCATCTTGCGCGGACGATACGACGTCGCCAACGAACAACTTCAGGCCGCGCGGGCGCTCGTCAAAGAAAATGTCACGCTGGCTCGGATCGACGGCAAGCTTGGCAAGAGTTCATTCAACAAGGGAGACATGGGTGACGCCGGCGTGTACTTGGAAAAGGCGCTCACCGCGCTCAACGAACGGCCGCCTGGCAACCTCGTCTCACTCATGCTCAGAATGAGCAAGGAAGGAGTCGTCCAACTGCTGCATACCTTCTTCCCCTCTCGGTTCGTTGGCCGCAAAATCAAGGATTCTCCGCAAGGTCGCATGGACTTGTTCCGCGCGCGGCTGTTCGACGACCTGACAATTACCTATTGGTTTTCGCGATCCATGGAAATGGTACTGTGGTCGCACCTGCGGCAGATGAATCTGGCCGAACGCTATCCGGCGACACAGGAGATGGGAAGAACTTATGCCTTCCACGCGATCACAATGACGGCGATTCCGCTCGCGCAGCGTGGCATCGACTACGCCACACGCGCCAATCAAATCTCGGTGGACGCCGGCGATCTATGGGGACAGGGAAAGGCTCGCAGCTATCACACGTTTGCCTGCATCGTGCTGGCTCGATTCCAAGAAGGGCTGCGAACAGGCGCGGAAGCAGTGCGGCTGCTTGAACAGGCGGGCGATGTCTGGGAAGCCAACATGGCGAGCATGATCGCGACCGTTCCGAAATATCATCTGGGCGATCTCAAAGCCGTTTATCGCGATTCAAAAAAGTCCTACGAGATTGGCCTGGAGACCGGCGACTATTCGGCCGTCTGCATTTCGCTGCTGTTCTGGATTCCGGCCGCACCCCATCTGATCCCGCGCGGCGCAATTCAAAAGGAATTGGATCGGAAGCGCGAAGATCCGCTGTCGATCGCCGCCGCCGTTTACGCCCGCGGTCTGGAATTGCTGCTATGCGAAGACAACCCGGCGGAGGCGGCCAAAGTTTTGCAAGACTGTCTCGATCGCGCCAAGAAGCGAGGCCTGCGCAACGTCTGCATCTTCAGCGCGATGTCGTGGAAGGCCACGGCACTGCGAATCGTCGCCGAGCGAACAGCGGACGGGCCTGACCGTCTCCGCGCTTTGCACTCCGCCAAGAAGGCGTGTCACGCAGCACTAAAAATCACCAAGAGCTATCTGGCCTGCCGCCCACATGCTCTGCGAGAAACGGGAATTGTCGCCGCTCTGGAAGGCCACGCCGAACAAGCGCGTCAGTCATTCGACGAGAGCCTGCGGGTCGCCGAACAATACGAAGCCCGGTACGACCACGCCAAGACGCGATTGGCGCAGGCAGAAGCCGGAAGGAAGTTCGGCTGGCCAGGCTCGGTGGAACAAGCGGTTGAAGCCCAAGCGGTTATCACCGAATTGGAGGACGTCGAAAGCCACTGATCGACCAACAATGCCGATCGAGAATGTGAGGCAGCGTATCCGTCGGCAATTCCTGCCGAGCCATGATCTTCGACAAAGTCTCTGATTCGAACGATGGAGCACCTTCAACTCACGGATTCTTGAGAGACTTTTCCGCCGCGATGCTGTTTCCTTTTTCAAAAGCCTTCGACCATTCCGTTCGTACAAAAGATTCCATTGGCGACATCCGAATCCTCAATGTAATTCGCAAGGTTTCCAATTCCAACTCACCACGGAGGGTGAAATGGCTGCTGCTCGATTTGCATTTGGATGGATCGTTGTCGCAACTCTGCTGGCAGTGCCACAAGCCGCCCATGCGCAGGGATTGCAACTCTATGGCATTGGCCCGGTCAATCGCTCGATGGGTGGAGCCGCCACGGCGGCCCCCTTGGAAGCCATCGGGGCCTTGCATTACAACCCGGCGACGTTGACCGCTCTCCCCAACCAATTGAGCGTCGGCGCGGAAGTCGTCACTCCGGTTGTCAATCTCCGTTCGTCCTTCCTCGGCCGATCCGGAGAGACGGACAGCGATGGTGGTTGGGCAGCAATACCCGCGATTGGTCTGTCATTCAAACCGAATCCCGAGGGTCCCTACACCATCGGCTTTGGCCTGTTCGGCGTCGCGGGTTATTCCGTCAACTATCCCGCCAGCACCACGAATCCCATTCTGTTCCCACAAGTACCAACAGCGACGACACCAACCCCTGGCTTTGGAAACATCTTTGCCGATGTCAGTCTGCTGCAACTCGCGCCCACGTTGGCGATGCAAGTCACCGATCATCTTTCGGTCGCGGCGGGTCCAACCATCATGGCCGGACGAGTGATTACGTCACCATTTGCCTTCACTCCACCCAATGCCAACGGATACCCCGTCGGCACTGGGACGCAGTTCTCTTGGGGGCTGGGATTTCAGCTCGGTGCCTACTACACCGGGGACAACTGCGTCAACTGGGGAGCCTCGTTCAAGAGTCCGAATTGGTTTCAGGACTTTCGATACCACGGTACCGACGCCGCTGGATTGCCGCGGGAGATCACACTCGGCTTCGACTATCCGATGATCATCTCGCTCGGCACTTCGTACACGGGAATCCAGAATTGGTTGTTCGCTTGTGACGTGCGCTATTTCGATTGGGCGAATTCCACCGACACGCCTGGTAAGGACGCCGCGATCGCAGCGAACGGAGAAGTGCTGGGGCTGGGCTGGGAGAACACGTGGTCGATCTCCTTCGGCACGCAATACAAGATGTCCGACATGCTGTCCGTGCGAGCCGGATACGCATACTCACAAAGCCCGATCAACGATGACAACGCGGGCATTAATGTCGGTTCTCCAATCATTCTCAAGCAGTCTCTCAACCTTGGAGCCACGATCAATCTCAGCAAGGGGTTGTCGACTCACATGGCCTACTACTACTCACCGGTCAACGAAGTCAGCGGACCGTTTGCATCCCCCGCCGGCCCGGTGGCCGGATCGAATGCGAATTACCGCGTCTCCGCCCACGGAATCTCTGTCGGAATGACCGCCAACTTCTAATCCGCAAACCAGCGACCAGCGGGGCTGTTGATCTAATGTGGTCCCGACACTCCGTGGCGGGACAGCCCCGCAGGGCGGCCACAACATGCGGTGTCACGGAGTGCCACCGCCACTGGTAATCAACAAATCCCAGCGACCTTGAGACTGCGGCGATTCATCGCCGCAGTTGAGATGATCGTCGCCTGGTTGAGGTCGAATCGCACTCCGCCATTGCTCGACTTTTTCCGAAAACCGCGACTGACTCTCGTTCGGTTTACAGCCGTCGATGGCTTGTTCACAATGTGCCGCCGATCCGATCCGCTTCGCGAATCGCTTTCCGCTGGCATCGACCACCTTGTTCCGACGGCGTGCAGAGTCAACGCCCACCGATGCCGGAAACTCCTCAGGAGCCATCATGTCCGCCTTCCTGCCGCAGCAAGATCCGAATCCACAGCAACGCGCCAAGTCCGTCGCCGAAATGCGGAAGAAGTACGATTACTGCTACGACTACGTGTCGCCGTTGGCACTCGTCAAGAAGGTACCGTTTCAAGACGAGTTTTCCGTCAAGTGGTTGGTGATGATGGCCGAACGGGCGCTGAAGCTGCTCCAAAATCATCTTGAGATCGAGGGAGACGCAAAAAAGAAGTCGCAGCGAAGTCAAAAGTACGATTTCTTGCGCAACCTGATTTCCGCCGCGACGCTCGACATCTTGGGGATTATCCGCACGGTCGAGGAATCGCTCGCGTTCGCGACGGCCGACCGACCGGTGCAAAGTCTCGACGATTACGGGGCGATTTTCCGGTCAGTGAAACTGCCTCCCATCGCCCGCGACTCTCAGGAAGACAAGTCGTTTGCCTACCAGCGCCTCGCCGGACCAAACTCGGTGATGATTCACCGCGTGGCGGGCCTCGACTCGCGATTTCCCGTCACCGACGAACACCTGCGGAAGACGATGCCGAACGATTCGCTCGCGGCGGCGGCGGCGGAAGGACGTCTGTATCTGACCGACTACGCGGTCCTCGACGGAGCCGAAGACGGCACGAAACCGCGGCGAAAATACTGCTACGCGCCGCTCGCGCTGTTCGTCATCGACAAGGCGTCGCGCGAATTACTCCCCGTGGCAATCCAATGTACGCAGCAACCCGGACCCACCAGTCCCATCTTCACGCCGCGCGACGGCGTGAACTGGCTGATCGCAAAGACGATCGTCGAAACGGCGGACGGCAACGTGCATGAAGCGGCGACGCACCTCGCCAAGACGCACCTGTTCATGGAACCGTTCGTCATCGCCACGCAGCGGCACCTCGCCGCCAGCCATCCACTCGGCCTGCTGCTGCGAGCACATTTCGAGGGGACGCTGGCGATCAACAACCTGGCTCACCGGAACCTGATCGCCCGCGACGGGGCGGTCGACAAAATGTTTTCACCGAAGATTGAATCGGTGTGGGGGCTGGTTGCGAAGGCGGTCGAGACCAACCCCTTCAACGATGTGATGTTGCCCGCCACATTCAAAGCCCGCGGAGTGGACGATCCGCAACTGATCCGGACCTACCCGTACCGCGACGACAGCTTGCTGTACTGGAATGTCATTCGACAGTGGGCCGCCGACTATCTCGCGATCTATTACCGCTCCGACGCCGACGTGGCCGCCGACACCGAATTGGCCGCGTGGTGCCGGGAACTGATCGCCCAAGATGGCGGTCGCGTGCGTGGCTTCAGCCAGAACGGAGCCATAAGTACCCTGAAATACCTGACCGATGCCGTCACGCTCATCATCTACACGTGCAGCGTGCAGCACGCGGCGGTCAATTTCCCGCAGTTCGATCTGATGAGCTACGTGCCCAACATGCCGCTCGGCTGCTTCGCCCCGGCTCCCACTTCGACGACCGGCGCGACCATGCGGGACTATCTCAACATCCTGCCGCCACTGAACCTCGCCGAGATGCAGTTCGCCCTCGGATACATGTTGGGAACGGTTCACTACACAACGCTGGGACAATACTCCGACCGGCATTTCAGCGATCCGAAAATCAAACCGAAGCTCGATCTGTTTCAGGAACGGCTCAGTTTCATCGGCGGTCAGATCGCAGGCCGCAACAAGACCCGCCGACCGTACGAATTCCTGGTGCCGTCCGGCGTCCCGCAGAGCATCAACGTCTGACGGCCGTAGGGTGGGACCAGCGCAGCGCAGGCCCACCA
>JACRIH010000063.1 GCA_016235885.1 Planctomycetales bacterium
CCAGATTGGAAACCCAGTCCCAGCCCGTGTTCACATAGCCTCCGACATTGGTCTCCGGTACCAGCAGAGTTGCCGTGAATTCAATCACTTCGTTGAGCGCTCCAAACCCCGTCGAGGCTGCGGCGCACAACAAGACGACACCCCAAGTCGGCCGCAACGGCCGCGTGGGGTGAAGGTCGCGAGCGATGGCGGAGAATCCCTGCCAACAAACGATTGCCGTGACGTAAAACCCCAAAAAATGCACGACTTGGTCGTACTTCAGGGCATTGGGAATCAACCACCAACTGTAAACGACTTTGATGGGTCCGTTCGTCGGCCAGGTGTCCGGCACAGGGACCAAGCCCCCCACCATGTGAGCCAGTCCCCACATGCTCAAGCTCCACAGCATTGCCCGGCTCAAGTGGCATCGACTGTGAACGATGGCGATGGCCGCAATCAGGATCAACATCACCACGATGTAGAAGATGAACTCACCGTTGCGCGTCCAGACGGCCATACCGATCGCGGGCAGCAGGTAGGCTCCCGTGAAGAGCGTGACGTCCCAGGGGAACTTCGGCGTCGGAGACTGAGTTGTCATCATGGGAATGCGGGCCGCGATTGGTTGCGAATGGCCGGTCAATAAGTGATGGGAATGCTAACAAGATACCGTGCCCTCGGCGCGGGGGCGGCCCGTTCTTTGGTAATCTGCTCGATCCACAATCGGTCCCGATTCACCGGAACTCCCACCCAGGGCAGTCACGCGGCAACGCTTGTTGGCTGCGGAATGCCGGTTGCTCTGAAGCTGGCAGGAGGTTGTGAATCTCCGGTTGCTGCAACGTTCCGAGAGACGGGAGGTCGCCGGAGTCCTCCGGCGACACACCGCGCGCCACAAACTGGCACACTCCGATTGAGGAAGGAATCAACGCGTACGTTTGAACCTCTGGATCATTCGCGCTGGGCGACTATGCCACATTCATTCATGGAGAGTGGGAGCACGATGCGGACAAACGACGCCCGGCTACAGGTCCAATCCCTTTGGGGTTTGGCCGCATTGCTGTTGTCAGTCGCAGTCCTCGATGGGAGTTTGCGAGCAGAGCCAGCGGCCGAAAACCCACTCGCCGAGAAAGCCCGCTGTGTCACGCTCCAATTCTTTGTTCGCCCGGACTGCGTGCCGTGCGATGACGCTCGCAAGTTGTTGAGCGAACTGCGCCGTGACCGGCCGGCCCTGCGGGTCGTCGAGCATGACGTCCTCGCTGACATCGAGGCACGTGGCCAGATGTGGGAGCTGTTTCGGAAGCACAATATCCAACGTCCGGGACTGCCCGCCTTCGCGCTGGGAGATCAACTGCTGGTCGGCTACCGCGACCGCCAGACATCGGGGGTGCGATTGCGAGAACTGACTTCCTGCGAAGTGTTCGTTTGCGAAGGGTGCCCACGTTGTACGCGTGCGAAAGCCTATCTGGTGAACCTGCGGCGGCGCTATCCGGAATTACCGATCGTCGAACGCGATGTTGTGAAGGATGCTGTCGCGTTGCAGGAATTTCAGGACTGCTGCCGGCGGAATCAGATACAGGCACCGGGGTTGCCGGGCTTTTCGATCTTTGGTCGATTTCTCGTGGGGTATTCGGACGACGACGCCACAGGTGTGGAAGTTGAGAACATCCTGCGCGGCGTTCTGCGGGAGTGCCCCAAGTTTGAATCGCCTCCGAAGTCGCGCACATCGCGGGAAACGAAAGTTAGGCAGCCGCCCCCCGCCGAGACAAACCTCAGGAACTCGAAGCTCCGGCCGGTTGGAATGCATCGTCCGAGCCTTCTCTCGGCGCTGGTGTTGCTCGGAGTACCGCCTACGAATGCGGTCCCGTCCCGCACGGATTCCGACGGTGTGGTTCCCATTGATGACTTGCCAGCGCCAACGGACGAGATGCAAAGTGGTACCCTGCCTCCGATCACCGATGAATCTTCAAGCTCTGCGTCGGCGAATTCACAAGAAATGCGTGTGCCACTGTTCGGACGGCTGCGTGTGGACGACTGGGGTATGCCCGCATTTACTTTCCTGATCGGTTTGATTGATGGCTTCAACCCGTGCGCGATGTGGGTTCTGGTGTTCTTGTTGTCGGTGTTGGTGAACATCCAGAATCGCTGGAAGATGCTGGCCATCGCCGGCACGTTCGTGGCTGTCAGCGGACTGGTTTACTTCGCATTCATGGCGGCTTGGTTCAACGTGTTCCGATTGATCGGACTGGCACGGCCAGCACAAATCATGTTGGGTTTCGTCGCGGTGCTGATCGGTGGCGTGCATGTGAAGGATTTCTTTGCCTTTCACCGCGGGATCACGCTGTCGATTCCCGAGGCGGCCAAGCCGCGGATTTATGACAAGGTGCGACGGATCGTGGCGGCCGAGCATCTGTGGGCGGCTCTGGGGGCAGCCATCGTGCTGGCTCTGCTGGTGAACACGGTCGAGTTGCTATGCACCGCGGGGTTGCCCGCGCTCTACACACAAATCCTCAACTTGCAGCAACGTCCGTCGTGGCAGAACTACATGTTCCTCGGCCTCTACAACGTGGCCTACATGCTGGATGATTCGTTGTTGCTGGCGGTCGTGGTGACGACGTTGTCGCGGCGACGACTTCAAGAGCGAGAAGGACGCTGGCTTAAACTGCTCAGCGGTACCGTGATCCTGATTCTCGGACTTTTGATGCTGGTCAAGCCCGAGTGGCTCGCGTAGGGATCCCGGCTCTCCGCCATTCGTGTTTGGGGGGAAGAGATCGGGAGACACCGAACACGAGCAAACCCTGCGCACATGTGAGCGAATTGCTGAGCGCGGATGGCACACCGGGCGGATTGGCACAGCCAGAGACCGGGAGATGTCCTCTTCGGGCGCAGACTCGGCGACATCGGACAACGGAACGCCGATTGCGGAGCAACGCTCAGCGGAGGATGAATCATGACTCAAAACGACTCGGTTGTGCGGACCAAATACTGGCACCGCCTCGACGACGGGGCGGTGCAGTGTGATCTCTGCCCGCGATTCTGTCACCTGCATGAAGGGCAGCGCGGTTTTTGTTTCGTGCGAGCGTGCCAAAACGGTGAGGTTGTTCTCACGACCTACGGCCGCAGCACGGGGTTTTGCATCGATCCGGTCGAGAAGAAGCCGCTCAACCATTTTTATCCCGGCACCAGCGTTCTGTCGTTTGGCACCGCCGGCTGCAATCTGGGATGCAAGTTCTGTCAGAATTGGTCGATCTCCAAATCGCGAGAGGTCGAACTGCTCAGTCAGCAAGCCCGCCCCGAGGAAATCGCGGAAGCGGCAAAACGGATGGGCTGCGAGAGCGTGGCGTTCACTTACAACGACCCCGTGATCTTCGCTGAGTATGCCATTGATACCGCCAAAGCCTGTCACGAACGGGGCATCAAGACGATTGCCGTGACGGCCGGCTACATCGCTCCGGAGCCGCGTGCCGAGTTCTTTTCGGTGATGGATGCCGCGAACGTCGACCTCAAGGGGTTCACCGATCACTTCTATCAACACCTGTGTCTCGCGCACCTCGAACCGGTGCTCGATACGTTGCGGTGGTTGAAGCACGAGTCGAATGTCTGGTTGGAAATCACCAATCTCATGATCCCCGGGGAGAACGATGCGCGTGACGAAACCCGGCGGATGTGCGAGTGGCTGCTGGCAGAACTGGGTGACGACGTGCCGCTGCATTTCTCGGCGTTTCATCCCGACTTCCGCATGCTCGACCATCCTCCCACGCCACCGGCCACGCTTCAGTCAGCGCGACAAATCGCTCTGCAAACTGGGCTGAAGTACGCCTACACGGGGAACATTCACGACCTGACTGGTCAATCCACATACTGCCCCGGCTGCGGACGAAAGGTGATCGAGCGTGACGGGTATCAGATCACGGACTATCACATGGTCGATGCGAAATGTGGCGCGTGCGGTCACCCAATCGCCGGCCATTTCGCCGATGCTCCGGGAGACTGGGGGCAACACTTCGCGGTGATCGACCCATCGGCGGTGGTTCGGCGTGCTGGTCAGAGGGAGATTCCATTGCGTTCGGTGTAGCCACGCTCGCCAGAGCGTGGGGAGGCTGCGAATTGAGTTCGATGTCCCACGGTCTGGCGACCGTGGCTACCTGCGTGTTGTACGCTGATACCGCACTATCAACTGCTTGAAAGCCCATCCATGACTCGCGTCCATGTCGAAACGTCGAATCGGCGACCTGTGAGCCGGTCTCACATTGAAATTGTCGAACGGAAGGGACGCGGGCATCCCGACACCATTTGCGATTCGATTGCCGAAGCGGTTTCCGTGGCGCTGTGTCGCGAATACCTTGGCATGGCTGGGCACGTGTTGCATCACAACATCGACAAAATGCTGCTCGTCGCCGGGCAGTCGGTCCCCGCGTTTGGGGGTGGGCGGGTTGATGCTCCGCTTCGGCTGGTTGTCGGCGATCGGGCCACCACAAGTTGGAACGGGAAGCCGATTCCAGTTTGGGAAGTGACCGAGGCGACGATCCGAAACTGGATCGCGACCAACCTGCGTTTCGTCGATCCCGCGAAGCATGTCGTCCTCCAGAACGAACTGTGCGCAGGGTCGGCCGAGTTGACCGACATTTTTCAACGCGAGCGACTCGTCGCCAACGACACGTCGGCCGCAGTGGGTTCGGCACCGTACACGGAAACCGAACGACTCGTACTGGGAGCAGAGCGGTATTTGAATTCGGCCGACTTCAAGCTGCGCTTCCCGTTCGTTGGAGAAGACATCAAGGTCTTGGGAGTTCGGGAGGAGCGGCAACTGCGACTGACCGTGGCGGCGGCGTTTGTGGACCGGTTCATTCCCAACCAGAAAGTCTATTTCGATCAGAAGCAGGCGGTCTGCGACGAACTAGTCTGCCACCTGCATCCGCAACTGCACGACTTGGATCATGTCGAAGCAGCGATCAATACACTCGACGATCCCGACCGCGGGCTGGGTGGCGTGTACCTCACTGTGCTGGGCACTTCCGCCGAGGGAGCTGACGGCGGCGAGGTCGGACGTGGCAATCGCGTTAGCGGGTTGATCAGCCTCAGTCGACCGATGAGCATGGAAGCCGCGGCTGGGAAGAACCCCGTGAGTCACGTCGGCAAGATCTACAACATCCTCGCCCACGAAATGGCGCACCGCATCGTGGAAGCCTTCGACGCCATTCTCGAAGCGAACGTCTGGCTGTGCAGCCAGATTGGACACCCGCTCGCCGAACCGTGGACGGTGTCGGTGGAGCTTGTTCTGGCGCCTCACGCCGGAGTCGTGGACATTTCCGGACCAGTCCGCGCCCTGGTTGTGCGCGAACTCTCGCAGATTCAAACCCTCATCGACAGCTTGGTCCGCGGCGAACACGCGGTCTGCTGACACATACATTGATTGGTCGTGCGTCGTCAAGAATTGAAGAGTAGGTTGTGAGCGGCAAGGCGCTAGC
>JACRIH010000064.1 GCA_016235885.1 Planctomycetales bacterium
GGACGATGCCGCCGGAGACCATGAAGTCCACGAATGTGATCGCTTCGCCAAACGTTGAGACCACCACACCGCGGCGCGGAATGAAACTCGGCCAGTTCTCGAACAGGGATCGCCAGTGATCGGCAATGGTCATTGAGTACCTTCGGTGAGTTGAGGGAGTGACGGGGTCGGGAGTCTTTTTCAAGTCGGGGAGATTGCGTTATAGGAAATCGGTGCGATCGCTCGCCGACTTGAAAAAGACTCCCGACCCCTTGATCCACCGTGCTGCCAAGGCTTTGTCAGAAAACCCGTAGTCGCACTCGCCAGAGTGCGGGTGACTTCGAGAATTCCCGCGTTCTGGCGAACGCGGCTACATCACTTTTCACGTTTTCCGACAAAGCCTAGTACCGCGCCAGATCACTCGCCTGTTTCTTGATGCCGATCGATGTGACCAGTCGCTGGGCTTCGACGGTCATGAACCTCAGTTCGCTGCCGACCGCGATGAACTGCCAGCCCTCGGCGATTCGTTTCTGAACGTCCTCGGTGGTTTGCGTGTGCAGGCCGACCGGTGTGCCGACCTTTTTTCCCGCCGCGAGGACGCGTTGCAGCATCGCTTCGAGTTGGGCCGGTGACGGGTCGATGCCGTCGGGGCCGCGCATTTGTGCGGTGAGATCGTTCGGGCCGACGAAGATGGCGTCCACGCCGGGCAGACTGTAAATCGCTTCGGCGTTGTCCACACCTTCGGGAGATTCCGTCTGGAGGATCACGAGGATTTCGTCGTTGGCGTGTTTGAAGTAGTCGCCGGCGGTCGCGCCGAAATTCAGAGCATGCAGGCCGCCGCCGATCGAACGGTTTCCGGTCGGTGGATACTTGGCCGCGGCCACCGCAACTCGGGCTTCGGCGACCGTGTTGACCATCGGTACGACGATTCCCCACGCACCGCCATCGAGTGCCCGTTTGATGTTTTCGTGAGTCCCGCGCGGCACGCGGCAGAGCGGCACGCAACCGGCGTCGGAGATGGCTCCGAACAGAGCGGCCGCTTCGCTCCAGTCGATCGGCGAGTGTTCCATGTCGACCGTCAACCAGGGAAAACCGACGCGCGCCATCACCCGCGACGCGAACAGACTGCCCAACGACAACCAAGTTCCGACCTGTGGCTGACCGGCTCTGAGCGCCGCCTTGACTGGATTCTTGCGCATGATTTTGAGTCTCTCTTAGGTCAGGCTTTCCAGCCCGAAGTGTCGTGGCTTCTGTCAGGCTGGAAAGCCTGGCGTACGTGTTTCGAGTTGTAGCAGCTTGACGATGGCAGGACAAACACGCCGCGAGGTCGCGATGGAACGTAGCCGTCACGCTCCGCGTGACGAGCCGAATCCGAATTCGGCGTCGATTGGCCATTCGGCTCATCACGCGGAGCGTGATGACTACGCAAATCAATTGGTTGCCATCGCCGGCAACCCGTCGCGCACGATCGCCCGCGTCGCGCGATAACATCCCTCGGCGACGTGGTGTAGGAAATCGAGGTCCAATGTGTCGGGCGTGTCGGTTGGCAGGTGGTAATGCGGGTTGCGCAGGAAGCTGGTGTCGGTGATCATCAGCGCGGGATAGCCGGCATCCCAGAAGGGACTGTGGTCGCTGAGCCGACTCGCCTGCAGCAGGTTGTCGTTCTCGACCATGCGCACAGTTTCGACGGCCAAGTCGGGAACGTCTCGCATTCCAGCCGCGAACGCGCGACGCAGCGGATCGGAAATCTGGTTGCCGATGATCGCGATGAAATCGGCCACGTCCGGGTACAGGCCGATGAGTGCCCGGGGGAGCGCTTGTGTCTTGGGTCGGCGGTCGCAGTAGCCCAGCATTTCCAAAGCCACCATGCCGCGCAAGTCGATTCGCTGCTGGCGACATTGCTGCGCGTGAAACTCTCCGCCCAGCATGCCGTCTTCTTCGAGATCAAACGCGACGAGTTCCAGCGCCAAGCCAGCGGGGTTGGGCCAGTCAAGCGGCAGCAGTCGGGCGATTTCCAGCAGCGTCGCCACCGCACTGATGTTGTCGTCGGCTCCCGGAGTGTTCGGTCGCGAGTCGAGATGCGCCCCCACACAGAATCGCGGTCCGTTGCCGAGTGCATGCTGCCGGTGTTCGGCTACAAGATTGATTCCCTGTAGACGTTCGCCCGAATCCGCGGTGACATCAAACGGCTGCCGCGAAACCGACCAGCCGGACGCTTCGAGTTCGCGCGTCACGTACTGCCGCGCCGCTTCGAGCTCCGGACTGCTGGCCGGACGTGGTGTGGCGGCCAGTTCGGCGAGATGCGTTTTCAGTCGCTGACGGTCCACCAGCAGGGGCATGTGATTACTCCGTCTTTCGTGCGTTCCAGAAGCCCGGATTTCTATGCGGTCCCAGACTTCTCGTTCCGCACGATCAACACGAAGTCCGGGTCGTCCCGGATCGGGTCGAAGTCGTGTTCGTCGGGGATCAGTTTCCGGAGATCCTGATCCATTCGCAATGCGCGGCCGAGCCACGACAACGCTTTCAGTTTGTCTCCCGCCAGCGCCCAATAGCAGGCGAGGTTGTACAGCACGATTGGTTCTTTCGGCGAAACCTCGTAGGCCCGCTCCATCGCCTCGATCGCCTGCGGCAGACGCTCGGTCCGTTTGTAGCACCACGCGACTCCCATCAGCAGCGGCACCTCATCCGGCTTCTCGCCCAGAGCCCGCTCGAATGCCGTCGCGGCAGCCGGGAAGTCCTCCTTGTGACGCAACACTTCGGCACGCAGCGAGTGGACGGCGAACGCCATCCTCCCCGAATCGCCGATCGCGTCGAGCGCCCGCAGCGCGTGATCGTACATCTCCAGCGTGAGGTATCCCTCCGCCTCGGCGAGCAGCTTGTTTCGTCGCACCTTCGGGTTGCTCTGCATGCCTCACCGCTCCCTTCGAACACGCGGTGATTGCACTTTTATCACGAGTGTGAACCGCATGCCACGGTCACTTTCACGAGCACGCGGGCAGGTGGTTGTGGGCCAAGTCTCCGGGGTTGCTTTCAAGCACAGACGGGCTAAGATTTGCCGCACGCCGGAGAGGTGGCAGAGTGGTCGAATGCACCGGTTTGCTAAATCGGCGTACGGCGTAAAGCCGTACCGAGGGTTCAAATCCCTCCCTCTCCGCTCCTGCCTCAAGCCGTCATTCCGACTGGATGACGGCTTTTTTTCTGAGGCGGCACGCGGGATTCGGCTCGTGGACCGATCGTTCACGATGGCCGTCGCAGTTCGACGAGGTCCCGCGATTTCGCTGGGACTCGAATCTGCTCAACGATGGTTCGACGAGTCCTGCCTCTGGTGCGATTTTGTTGCGGATGCCCCCAAGCCATCGTGATTTGATCGGGTCAGACACCGGTCTTCGGCATCCAGTCGTCATCGTCCATTGACGAAGCGGTCAAACTTTGCGAATCGCCGGAGCAATGAGTCACGGACAATTGCGACAGCCGTGTAACTTCTTGTCCATGATCCTCCACCTTGCTGATTAGTCTGTGCGTCGTAGCGCAGGGCAGAACACTGCCACGGGATTGGTAGATGTTGCCGCCGACTCGACCGTCGGCGCACACCATGCGAACACTCTGGATTTCGGTTGAGGAGTATCTTGATGCGTTGGAATAGCAAGCGATTGATTTGGACGGGAATTGTGGGAGTCTTGGTGGCGGTGGTTTTCGGCACCTTGTGGAACAGAGCCAGTCATGTGCGAATGTCTGCGGGCGTGATGGAACAGATGAAGGACCGCATGAAAACGTTCGGAGTGCCGATTCTCATGAAGGTTCCCGGGATGGTGCAGCCCAGAACCGATCAAGCCAATTCTGCAGCGGTCGATGACGACGAGGAAGTCATTTGTATTTCGATCGCGGGGCAACACCGGGCCTACAAGACTTCGGCGATGACTTCGCCGACGACGCATGTGATCAACGACCTGATTCACGGGGTGCCTGTGACAATCACCTACTGTGATCGCACGGAATGCGCCAGGATTCTGATGGTGATGGAAGAAGGAGAATCGAACAGTCCCCTGGCAGTTGGAGTCGGGGGCTTTCGAGATGGGCAGATGTTGCTCGATATCGACGGTCAGCTTTTTCCACAGGATTCCCGCGACGTTCCATTTGCGGACAGGGAATTTGTGAAGACCAGTTGGAAGAAATGGAAGACGGCGCATCCCGACACGGACGTCTTTACGGGAGCGCAGGCAGATATCTGACGATGCTGGAAGGGACCGTGTGCGGTGCAACGCCGTACCTCGGGGAGAATCCCGGCCACTCTGCCTTCGTCTCCGCCGCCGATCCGGAAAGTGGAGTCGAGTTCACGATTGCCGTCGCAATTCGACGCTTTGAACGCTTTCGACGCGATTCAAATCAGACACGAGTTGGGTCAGTGTGGCGGCGGGCAGCAGGCGCACGCGGAAGGAAAGTTCCATGGCGGCTCCGTGTCGGACGGTGCTCGCGGACAAGGGTTCGACATCGGTGGCGTGTTTTGACAGAGTGCTCAAGATGAGCGATTCGGTTTCGGGGGACCAACCGAGTCGGATGAGCAACAGCATGTCGCGGTGGGCTGGCGTTGCACCGGCGGGACGGTCCCGCAGCAAAACGGCGGCGATTCCCACGGTGGCCATGCCGACCACGGCGACGGTGGGCTGGCCCGCTCCGATCGCCATGCCGACCGCGACCGCGAAGATCACGAAGGCGGTGTCGATCGTGTCTTGCACGACGGTACGGAAGCGGACGATGGAGAGCGCTCCCACGAGACTGAAGGCGCGGGCGACGTTGTCGCCGATGACTTGCGTGACCATCGCGATCAACACCGCCAACAGGACGAGCGTGGCCGGAAATGTGGCCGTGATATTGGACGCCCCGCGAGTGCCTCGATAGATGCCGGCCACACCCATTCCGAACACCAGCGACAGGGCGAGACGGATGAGCAGAACATCCCACGCAATGGGGGCCGGATCATCGAACGTGTGCTGCAACCAGTCAGGCATCGACCGCTCCTGGAACCGCTTCACTCGCGAATCGCGTCAATGGGACACAGGCTTCGACACTGGTGCGGTATTTCGAAAAAGATGTGAGTTGAAGTTGATAATCTTGGATCAGGCCACGAAACAAAGTGGGGAGCGTTTCGCAAAATTTCAGCTCGACGATCCGCTGGCCGTTGATAAGCGATTCACCGGGAATCGCGTCCGACGGAACGTGCCAGTCCGCCGCTGTGGTCGCTCGGAGTGTGCCGTCGATCGTCAGTCGAATCGGACCATCCGTCGCCGCGCCGATGCGGACGAATCGCTGATAGGTGACCTGACAGACCGGACGCAGGCTTTGTCTGTCGAGCCGTTTCCGAAACCATTCGCCGTCCCAGGCTGGGACGTCGGGCTGGGTGAGCAATCGCAGGAGATCCGGTTCGGCGACGGACACACGACGTTTTCGAACACGGCCCTTTCGCTTTCTCTTGAGTTCCAACCAAACGGTCGGTTCGCTGTCATAGCGACGGAGGCGATATTTCCGCCGACCGCAGAAACCTGTCCGGTGGAACACGTCGAACTTGGGCGTGTCGAGATACAGGCTGTTGACACGGTAACCGTCACCCGCTTCGGAACCGGCATGCGGATCGGGGGCGAGATGATTCCGCGCCCAATCCATGATCTCCCGTGCGCGGACTTCCTCGACGAGGAATTTCAATTCGTACGCGCCGCGAGATTTCGCAAGAGAAAGCGATGGTGCCACCAGTGATGGAGACGTGGCCGGAAGCGTAAGGTAGTTGACTTGGCTTAGGGGTTCCGATCGGACGCCCGAGAGTGTCACATTCGGTTCGGATGGCTGATCCACACTCAGCGGCACCGAACCGTTCGACTGAAATGTCATGCTTCACTTCTCCTGAATGCAACGCCAAGCCGGCCGAGTTCATATTGCGACGCGGCGTCCGCGTGCAAGCCAAAGTTCACTTCGTTGGCGTGGAGACCACCTTCTTGATCTCCGGATGACTGAGCAGATAGTTGCGGCGCGATTCGACAAAGGTCCGCAGGTTGGTCTGCCGTCGCCGGCCTTCGGTGGCCGGCTCGGTTTTGTCTGACACGGACTGTTTGAACGCGTCGAGCGAGGTGAGCTTGCGCGTGTCGGCTTCGAGTTCCTCTTCGATCAACGACGCATACTGCTCGACGACCGGTTGGAGTTTCTTCCAGTCGAGCGATTCTTCCGCGATCGTGCGGACGTGTTCGAGATACCGCGCCTTCAAACTGGGAACGGCCAGCAACTTGCTGCGGAGCGGCTTGCGGGGATCGTCCAAGGCGACGAGTGGGTCCAGTTCGACTCCTGCTCCTCCCCCGCCGCCCGGCCCCATCCCGCGGCCACCGGGACCACGTGGTCCATCTTGTCCGCGCGGCTGACCTTCAGCACGAGGCGCACCTTCACCACGTGGCGCACTTTGGTCGCGTGGCCCTCCGCCCGGACGACCGAATCCACCTGGCCCTCCGCCGGGAGGGCCAAAGCCGCCGCCGGGTCCACCGGGTCCGCCGAATCCAAATCCCATCGCTCCGTGAAACGCTTCGTTCATGTCGTGCGGGATGATGTGGAACACACCCTTCGCGTCGCGATAGATGCTGTAGTCGCTCGCTCTCACCCAGTAACCGTCGTTGTTGATCAACGCGACGTCCAAAGCGAGGAACCACAACACACCGTCAATGTCCAGCATGGGTTTCAGCGATTCTTCCAACCGATCGGCGGGTGTTTCGTTGAGCGTGCGGCACAGCTTGATGAATTCCCTCCAGACCTTATCGCCGTCTTCGGTTTTCATCTCGTAGCGACGCTTGTAGTCCTCGATGTTGTCTCCGATGTATTCCAACCCGCCGCCGCCACCGGGACTGCCTCGGACTTTCCAACGAGTCCCCTTGGTGCTCGGATAGTTTTCGGCGAGGAAGTCTTTGTTGAACTGCTGCGTGTTGACGTACACGCCCCAACTCTCGCCGTTGATGACGAGCTTGACGAAGTTGGCCTTCGGCGCGGGGATGTGCTTCCGAGCAATTTCGGAATACAGGACCGTGCTCAGAAACGAAGCGTCTTCGTGCGAGTTCAGCAAGTTGAGCGTCTTGTATCCGTAGAGCCGCTGCTTCGAATCGACGAAGTCCAGCGACAGATTCATTGACCGTTTGTACCCCGCGGAAACCATCATGTACGACGACATGCCGCGGAAGTGGATGCCGACGTTCGGGTATTTCTTGCCATCCACCGTCAGGGTGGCGGGGATTTCGACGTCGGTGCCGTGGAAATCGGACAGTTCCGTTTCCCAATCCTTGTTTTCGAATTCGAGGAAGAACGTCCGCAATACGTTCGGCTCGTAAAGTGGCGCGTCGGGATGGGCTTTCACATCGGCCGGCGAAACATGGGGACCGGGCTTGGCTGGTTCTTGATTCTCCCGTCCGCCGAATCCACCGGGCGGTCCGAATCCGGGACCGCCGCGTCTTCCGCCGCCCCCCGGATTCTGGAGAGATTTGCGAGCCACTTGGCGTTCCGCATTGTTCAACATGCCATCGCCGTCCTTGTCGAACTCCTTGACGAGTTTGCGTTCACCTCCACCCATTGGACCGCCCGGACCTCCAGGTCCAAAGCCTCCGGGCCCACCGGGGCCGAATCCTCGTTGCTCCGGGAACTTGAACTCCGTGCCCTTCATCGCTGTCCACTTCGTCCGTTGATCGTCGGTCAGAATCGCCACCGCGTCCGCCTGCGCCTTTTGACGCTGCTCGGGGGGACTGAATCGCGACATTCCTTCCTCGATCGTTTTGCGAAGCTTGTCGCGCTGGTCGTCGGTCAGCTTGAGTTGACTGGAAATCTCGGGACGATCGAGTGCCAACACTCCATCGAGTTGCAGTCGCAATTGAATCAGTCGTTTGTTTTGCGTGGCATCCAGAATCTTGGACAGCTTCTCTTCGGACTTCTTCGTGGCCGCTTCGGACTTCTCTCGCATCTCGGCGAAACGCTTGTCTCGCTGCTCGTCGGTCAATTCCTGCAACTCCTGAAAGTTGACGCCGCTGAACGAAGCTCGCATCTGTTCCTGAAAGTCACCGAGCCACTCGTCCACCTGCTTCTTCTGCGCGTCGGTGATGCCGAGTTCCTGCTGAACTTCGGGCATTCCCAAAACCATCGCGCTACCACCGGGCATGCCACCCGGGCCGCCTGGCCCACCCGGCCTGAATCCGCCAAACCCACCACCGCCCGGTCCGCGGCGTTCCTGTGACAACACGGCGAAGGCCATCAAAGCCACAAGGATTCCACTCGTCAACACGCTGCGTCGCCACATGGGGAACCACCTTTCGATAATCGTCTCTCGTGAACATCGGGCATCACTGCCCAACAGAAGTGGAAGTGGACTCAATTCTCGATCTTGCCAGCGGCAAGTGTTGCGTCAGCGTTCAATTCAGTGGTAGCCACGGTCGCCAGGGCTTGTTGATTTAATGTGGCGGTGGCACTCCGTGACACCGCATGTTGTGGCCGCCCCGCGGGGCGGCCACA
>JACRIH010000065.1 GCA_016235885.1 Planctomycetales bacterium
ATTTCCAGCAGACCGGCGGCTAGCGCCTTGCCGCTCACGGGTGTTGTTCAATAGGAATGGCGGAGAGCCATCTTTCCATTCTGAAATCACGAGACTTCGGACGTTGGTGAGAAACCTGAACTCTGGCGAGTTTAGCTACCAATACTTTCTCAGCCTCGTAGCCGTCCGTCACAAGGAGCACCGAGTGCCTTCAGACTTGCAGCAGTTGATCGGCCAGTTGGAACAAAACGTCTCGCATGTCCTGCTGGGCAAGCCCGAGCCGGTGCGATTGGCGGTGGTGGCCCTGCTTGCTGAAGGCCACGTGCTGGTCGAGGATGCTCCGGGTGTCGGAAAAACAGTGCTGGCCAAAGCGCTGGCCAAGTCGCTGAACTGCAAGTTCCAACGCTTGCAGTTCACTCCCGATCTGCTTCCCAGCGACATCCTCGGGTCGAGTGTGTTCCTGCCGAACAAGGGGGAATTCGATTTCCGTCCCGGCCCGATCTTCACCAACGTGTTGCTCGCGGACGAAATTAATCGCACCACGCCGCGAACTCAAAGCGCCCTCCTGGAAGCGATGAGCGAAGGGCAAGTGTCGATCGAGGGAATGACACACAAACTCGATTCGCCGTTCTTCGTGATCGCCACGCAAAACCCGTTCGAGTACGACGGCACCTACCCGTTGCCGGAAAATCAACTCGACCGTTTCATGGTCTGCCTGGAGATCGGCTATCCCGAACGCGAGACCGAACGCCAGGTGCTCATCAGTCACCGCGATGGCGAACCGGTCGACAAACTCCAGCCAGTTTTGAATGAGATCCAAGTCCGCGAACTCCAGAATGCGGTGCGGCATGTGCGAGTGGACGACGGGATTAACGACTACATCCTCGACCTCGTCGCCGCCACACGGTCGCATCCCGAACTGGCGCTGGGCGTCAGCCCGCGTGCTGCGCTCACGCTGTACCGAGCCGCTCAAAGCATGGCGATCGTCGAGAATCGAAACTACGTTATTCCCGACGACGTCAAGCGGCTGGTCATCCCCGTGTTCGCTCACCGTGTTGTCTGCCGCGGCCTGATGCGCCAAGGCCAGCGTTCGCGAGCCAAAGACGTCCTCCGGCAGATCGTGAACAGCGCCCGAGTGCCAAGGTAACGAAGTGTGGCCGGCTGGCATTTCCGCAATTCGCATGATGATTACAATGCCGCCGTCTCCAACAAGAGTCGGCGAGCCGGGCGGCGTCAGCCCCCGGATTTTCTGCGGGTCACGAACCTCCGGGGGCTGACGCCACCCGGCTCGCCTAGCTCCTGCTTTTTTGGGAAACACCAATGCCGCACATCCGCCAGAAGGATTCAAGAATGGCTCGACGACGGAATGGACAACGCAGTCGGTGGCTGGTCGCGATGGTGACCGCGACCGTTTTGTTGGGGAGCATGCTCGCTGCGGGATCGGTCGCGCGGGCTGAACCGGCAGCGAAAACGGGCGGAAAGCCCACGACCAACCGGTTGGCCAAAGAGTCGAGTCCCTACCTGTTGCTCCACGCGCACAATCCGGTCGACTGGTATCCGTGGGGACCGGAGGCGTTCGAAAAGGCGCGCCGCGAGAACAAGCCGATCTTCCTGTCAATCGGGTACTCCACCTGCCACTGGTGCCACGTGATGGAGCGGAAGTCGTTCTCGAACCCCGAGATCGCCCGCACGATGAACGAACACTTCGTCAACGTGAAGGTCGATCGCGAAGAACGGCCGGACATCGACGACGTCTACATGACGGCACTCCACATCTACTTCCAAGCGATCGGATCGCCGCAGGGCGGCGGCTGGCCGTTGTCGATGTTCCTCACGCCGCAGGGAAAACCGCTCGGCGGTGGAACGTACTTTCCGCCCGAGGACGAAGATGGCCGGATCGGTTTCAACACGCTGATGACCCGCGTTCACGAAATGTGGACGGACAAACAAAAGGACATGGAAGCGAATGCAGACCTGCTCGCGAAGGCAGTCCAAACTTCGCTGCGACCGAAGCTGGTGCTGCAAGCACCCAAGCTTGACGCTTCGCTGCTGGGCGGTGTCACCACTCAACTGGGGGAGATGTTCGATCGCGATCACGGCGGGTTTGGGTTCAGCGCGAGCAATTCCAACCGGCCGAAATTCCCGGTGCCGGTGCGATTGAGCCTGCTGCTCCATCTCGCCGAACAGGATCGCGATGAGGCCGCACTGGCGATGGTCACGCAGACACTCGACCGCATGGCGGCCGGAGGCATCCACGATCAACTCGGCGGTGGGTTCCATCGCTACAGCACCGACCGCTTCTGGCGCGTGCCGCATTTCGAGAAGATGTTGTACGACAACGCCCAACTCGCGGACGTCTACGTGCAAGCGTTCCGCCAGACGAAAAAGCCCGCGTACCGCGACGTCGCCGAACGGCTGTTCGATTTCGTCCTGCGCGACCTGACTGATCCCGACGGAGGATTCTATTCGGCGCTCGATGCCGATACCGACGGCGTCGAGGGGAAACTGTACCTCTGGAAGCTGGGTGACATCGAACCGTTGCTGTCGGCCGGCGAAGTCGAATTGGCTCGCCGGGCATTCGGACTCGACCGCGAAGCTGACTTCCCGGAAGGAAATGTGCTGACTCTGGCGGCATCGCTCGAACAACTCGCGGAGCAGACGCAATCGACTGTGGCGGACGTCGCTCAGCGGCTGCAAACGATCCGGATCAAACTGCTCACCGCGCGACAGAAGCGACCGGCTGTGTTGCGTGACGACAAGATTCAAACCGGCTGGAACGGATTGATGATTGGCGCACTGGCACGCGGCGGCTCGTTTCTGAAGGAACCCCGCTACGTGAAGGCGGCGGACAAGGCCGCACTGTTCGTGCTCGGGAAATTGCGAAACGAGCAGGGCCGCCTGCTGCACAGTGTCTGCAAAGGCCGAACCAGCGGGACGGCGTACGTTGACGACTACGCGTTCCTCGTCGATGGACTGCTCGCGTTGCACACCGCGACGAAAGACGACAAGTGGCTGAATGCCGCTCGGCGGCTGATCGATCAGCAACTCACTTTGTTTTGGGACGAGAAGGGCAAGGGGTGTTACTTCACCGCGAGCGACAGCGAAGAATTGCTGGCACGGGGCAAGTCCGCGTCGGACTCAGTCCTGCCATCTGGCAACAGC
>JACRIH010000071.1 GCA_016235885.1 Planctomycetales bacterium
AGAGGCGGGTTCCGCGTCCGATGATCTGCTTGAACTCGATCATCGAGTTGATCGGTCGCATGAGGACGATGTTGCGTATGTTACGCGCATCTACGCCGGTCGAGAGCTTCTGCGATGTGGTCAGAATCGTCGGGATGGTCTTTTCGTTGTCGTGGAATTCACGGAGGTACTGCTCCCCCAAGTCTCCGACGTCGGCAGTCACACGCACGCAGTAGTTCGGCTCTTTGCTGGTCTTCATCTGGTTGATGAGGTCGCGCACGGCCAGCGCGTGATCCTGAGTGGCACAAAAGACAATCGTCTTTTCGTTCTGATTGATCTGTTCCATGAACAGCTTCACGCGGTGGGCTTCTCGTTCCTTGATCTCGATGATCTTGTTGAAGTCCTTTTCTTCGTACCGCTTGCCCGCCTCGATCTCGCCTTCGATCAGCTTGTCGTCGGGCGTGTAGACGTACTCGTCGAGTGTCGTCTGAATCTGCTTCACCTTGAACGGCGTCAGGAAGCCGTCGTTGATGCCGTCCTTCAGCGAATAGACGTAGACCGGCTCGCCGAAGTAGGCGTAGGTGTCGATGTTGTCCTTGCGCTTGGGCGTGGCGGTCAGGCCGAGCTGCACGGCGGGGGCGAAGTAATCGAGGATGCCGCGCCAGGTGCTTTCGTCGTTCGCACCTCCGCGATGGCATTCGTCGATGACGATGAAGTCGAAGAAGTCCGGCGGGTACTCGCCGAAGTAGGGTGACGGCTCGCCGTCCTTGGGTGGTCCGCACATGAAGGTCTGAAAGATGGTGAAGAACAGGCTGCCGTTCTTGGGGACTTTGCCTTTCTTCTTGATGTCGCCCGGTTCGATGCGCACCATCGCATCTTCAGGAAAGGCCGAGAAGGCGTTGAACGCTTGGTTGGCGAGGATGTTGCGGTCGGCGAGGAACAGGATGCGCGGCCGCCGCAATGGAGAATTGATAATGGACAATTGAGAATTGTCGGCGTTGTCCACTGTCGATTGTCCATTATCAATTGCCCGCGACCAGCGGGCGTGAAACAGCTTCCAAGCGAGTTGAAACGCGATGAACGTCTTGCCCGTGCCGGTCGCCAGCGTGAGCAAGATGCGCTGCTTCCCGGTGGCGATGGATTCCAGCACTCGCTCGATGGCGATGTCCTGATAGTAGCGGCCTTGGAAGTAGCCGCCCCGGTCTTCAAACGGGACGGCGGCAAAGCGGTCGCGCCAAGCGTTGGCTTCGGCGAAGGTCATGGCCCACAGTTCATCCGGCGTGGGATAGCGTGGGACTTCGTGTTCAAGGCGATGGGACTGATGGGAAGCATGGGAATCATGTGATTGGCCACTGGCATCAATCCCATTCTTCCCATCAGTCCCATTGCCTTGTCCGCCCGCCGGAGCCATATCAATCTGATAAATCCCCTGCCCATTCGTGGCAAACGCAAACCGCACGGCCAGCTTCCCGGCGTAGTTCTTCGCTTGCGCGACTCCTTCTGTCAGAGCCTCGTCCCACGCCTTGGCTTCAACGACCGCCAGCTTGGTGTTGCGATATTCGAGCACGTAGTCGGCGGAGAGTGACTTCCCCCGCCTCCCGTAGCCTTCGAGCCGTCCCGGTGAGATCGGATACTCTCGCCGAATGCGGCTCCCTTCGACGACGCCCCAGCCAGCGGCGGCGAGCGCGGGGTCGATGTGTTCGGCTCTGGTTTCGGCTTCGTTCACGGCTGCCTCAATACGTAGCGTCCACTTTTCTTGGTGCCGACTTTTTCGACCAACCCGGCTTCGATCAACGGGCGGAGCAAGTCCATCGCTCCTTGCCGAGAAACATCCAGCGCTTCCCAGATTTCGGTCGGAGCCAGACTGCTGTGATCTCTCAGAAGTTGCAACAGCCGCTCTTGTTTGGGTCGCAGGACGAGCTTGTCCGGCGACTTCACGTTGAAAGCCTGAACCCGCAGCCAGACGCGCTCCAGAGTTTGTCGCAGTCCTTCGGCGCAATACTCCAGCCAGCCGCTGAGGTCTTCCCCTTCGCGACGCACCGCCGTCAACGCAGCGTAATAGCGAGGCCGGTCTTCCCAGAAGTATTCATCGACCGAGAAAATGTGGTGCGTGTCGAAACCCCGCCGATACAGTTCCCACAGCGACAAGGCGCGGCCGGTGCGACCGTTTCCATCTGCGAACGGATGAATGGCCTCGAAGCGGTAATGCAGTATCGCGGAACTGAGCACCGGCGACAGGTGACTCGACTCGTTGCCCCACCATTCCAGCAGTTCGAGCATCAGCCCGGACACGTCTGACGGGGGCGGCGGCACGTAATCTCCAACACGCACCGCAACCGTGCGGTAGCGACCGGCCTGCCCCTGATCCATGACCTCGTCCGCCAGCAGTCGATGAAGTGCAAATACCTCGTTGTGCCGAATGGTTTTCTTGTTCGCGTTCTTCTCGATGAATCGCAGTCCGGAAAAATAGTTCAGCACTTCCCGCTGAGAGCGTTGGTCAGACGCGGCTAATTCCCGGCCTTCTTCCAAGGCTCGCACCTGCTCCAGCGTGAGCGGATTCCCTTCGATGGCGGTCGAGGCATGGACGTTGCGAGTGCGAGTGTCCTTTTGGAGGGCCGGAATCCACGAAAGTTCGACAGTCGCGTTTTGAATCCGTTCGCGCAACGCCGCCACGCTCTCGACGAGCGAAAGCACTCGCGGACTGATCGAAAAATGCGGTTCGTAGGCCATGAGATGAGTCAAGCATCAGTCAAGTGATTAGTCAAGCGGATGCGCGGTCGCCCATTCGGGAGACTGTCGCAACTGGTTGTCGTCAGTCGCAACAGATCCTCGAAACGTGTCGCTGTTTTGCGTTTTTGGCGACACGTTCTCGGAATGTGTCGTTCCCAGCGACACATCATAAGTCGCCGAAAATCGACTTCGGTTCGGTGAGGATGATCTCGAATGGAGGCGTCCGGTCGGCCATCAGTTGTTCCTCAAAGCGGTTCCCCGACCCAATTCGTTTGTCATCAGCTTCGTTCATCCGTGGTATCCGCGAAATCCGTGGTCCAAAATTCATCTCACAACCCGCTTCCAATCCAGCTTCGCAAACTTGAAGTTGATCAGCAGGGCCAAGTTCAACTGCGTGATATTCAAATACCCCAGCATCTGAGCCAGATGCGTGTCATTGAACGCGGTGGCCACTTTGGGATCGACGATGACCAAGTCATCCACAATCAGATCGGGAATCAGCGTGCCAATCAAATGGCCGTCGTAGTGGACTGGAAATTCTCTTTGCTGCTCAACGCGGTGTCCTCGTTTTCTGAGCTCGATGACCATTGCATTTTCGTAGAGCTTTTCGTCCAACCCCGGCCGGAGCGTGTTCAACACCTTCATGGCCGCTCCAATGATGGACTCGCTGAGTTCTTTGTGAATGAGTTCGGACATGGTTGGACCTCGCTTTCTTTTTGACCACGGATTTCACGGAGGGCACGGATGGTTCAATAAGCTTGGTAAGTGTCCTCGCCAAGATTTCGATCACAGCAGTTCGTAAACGCCAATGGGTTTCACGATCACAGGTTAATCGTTCGCCGCATTTCTTCATCCGTGCCCTCCGTGC
>JACRIH010000062.1 GCA_016235885.1 Planctomycetales bacterium
AACGTCGGCGGTGATCGCGGGAGCGTGGGGGTTGCCAGAGACTTCGGACAGCCTCGCCGATGAAACAAAGCCGGCCGCTGCTCCGAATGTTCTGCCGCCGTTGCATCCGCTGGACCAGCTCAACGCTGAGGAAATTGTCAGGGCTGTCCAAATCGTTCGGAAGGCGCGGAACATCGACGACGGATGGCGGTTCGTGACGGTGACACTTTGGGAACCGACGAAGGACGTCGTTCGAAATCACAAACCGGGAGCGACGTTTCCGCGGCAGGCCTTTGTAATCGTCATCGATCGCGGCCAGGGACAGGCGTACGAGGGCGTGGTCGATCTCGCCAGCGGTTCGCTCGCCCGGTTTGACGCGCTTCCGGCGGGAATACAACCGCCCATCACGCTGGACGAGTTCGTCGAATGTGAGGCGGCGATCAAGCGGTCGCCCGAGTTTCTTGCGGCTCTCAAGAAGCGCGGGGCCAGCGATGTGAATCTCGTGATGGTGGACCCGTGGTCCGCCGGCAAATACGGAACCGAGCGGCCCGAAGACCTGGGCAAACGATTATCGTTGGCGCTGTGCTTCATCCGGTCGGAAGGAAACGACAACGGCTACGCGCGGCCACTGGATGGCGTGACGGTCGTTGTCGATCTGAACAAGATGGAGGTGCTGCGCGTCGAGGATTACGGAGTCGTCCCGCTTCCTCCCGAGGGTGGCAATTGGCACCGCAGCTACCAGCGCGAGTTCCGGTCCGACCTCAAGCCTCTGGACATTGTGCAGAACAAAGGGCCGAGCTTTACCGTCAACGGGTACGAAGTCGCCTGGCAGAAATGGAAGTTTCGGATTGGGTTCACGCCGCGCGAAGGGCTGGTGCTGCACACCGTCAATTATTTCGACGCGGGCCGCGAACGGCCGGTCCTCCACCGCGCGGCGGTCTGCGAAATGGTGGTCCCGTATGGCGACCCGGCCGACAAATACTTCCGCAAGAATGCATTCGATATTGGTGAGTACGGCATCGGGACGCTGGCCAATTCGCTGGAACTGGGGTGCGACTGCCTCGGTCACATCCGCTACTTCGACGCACACATGCACGACAGCTGCGGCCGGCCGATCGCGATCAAGAACGCGATCTGTCTCCACGAAGAAGATGTTGGCCTGCTGTGGAAGCACACCGATTGGCGAACCGGTCAGTCCGAAACACGACGTTCGCGGCGCTTGGTCGTCTCATTCATCGCGACCGTTGGCAACTACGAATATGGTTTCTTCTGGTCTCTGTACCAGGACGGCACGATTCAGTGCGAAGTCAAGCTGACGGGGATCATGAACACGACGGCGTTGGCTCCCGGCGAGGCATCGAGCTTCGGCAACCTCGTCGCGCCGCAGTTGAACGCCCCATTCCACCAGCACGTCTTCGCCGCCCGACTCGACATGAGTGTCGATGGCGATCAAAACTCAATCTACGAAGTGAACACCAATCCGATTCCGCGCGGGAAATCCAACCCGCATGGCAATGCCTTTCGGGCGGACGCGACTTTGCTGGCGAGTGAATCTCAGGCGAAACGATCCGTCAACGCGGCGTCGGCTCGATTCTGGCGGATCGTCAATCCGCAACGCACAAACCGCGTCGGCCGGCCGGTCGGCTATCGTCTGATTCCCGGCGAAAACTGTCCGCCGTTTGTGCAACCGGATGCCGCCGTCATGCGTCGAGCCGGCTTCATGGCCCATCATCTGTGGGTCACGCCTTTCCAACCGCAGGAACGCTACGCGGCGGGCGACTATCCCAACCAGCATCCCACGGGGGACGGTCTTCCGCGATGGACGGCCGCCGATCGCAATCTGGAAAACACGGACCTCGTCGTGTGGTACGTATTCGCACACAATCATGTTCCACGCTTGGAAGATTGGCCGGTGATGCCGGTTTCATCGCTCGGGTTCACGCTCAAGCCCGACGGCTTCTTCGAACGCAACCCGGCCCTCGATCTGCCTCCCTCCGACCCGGCCTGACTGAAAGCTGGTGGTCGCCATGCAACGACTCGCGATGACGTGTGCTCTGCTGCTCCTTGGCACAGCGACAGCGTGTCCAATCTGCGGTGAAGAGAATTCGAAAATCGTCTGGAAGCAAACGGGCGTGCTGCCAGCTCCCGAGGCCGTTCAAGCGGCGGCGGCTGACGAGAAGCACGTCTATGCCATTACCAACACACTCGTGGCGAAATACGACCGGCGGTCGGGCGAGCGACTCGCAACGAGCACCGGCGAGGCGAAGCATCTCAACAGCGGTTTCATGTGGGAGGGCAAGCTGTACTGCGCCCATTCGAACTATCCACAGACGCCCGAGCGGAGCGAGATCAAGGTTCTCGACGTGGAGTCGATGCGGCTCACGACGTTCAAGGATTTCGGCAACTTCGGCGGCAGCCTGACGTGGTCCGTGCGGCACGAGGATCACTGGTGGTGCAACTTCGCCCGCTACGGCGACGACAATTCGCAGACGTTTCTGGTGAAGTTCGACAACGATTGGCGTGAGCAAGGCCGCTGGACCTATCCCCCAGAAGTCGTCCGCGAACTCGGCCGCATGAGTCTCTCGGGCGGACTGTGGCGAGATCGGTCGCTGCTCGCCACCGACCACGACAATCTCGTGCTGTACCAACTGCGGTTACCAAAGGCTGGCCGCGTGCTGGAGTTTGTTGGCCAGCATTCTGCCCCATTCACCGGCCAGGGCATCGCCCACGATCCCCACACCGGTGGTCTGATTGGAATCAACAGAGCCATGCGGCAAGTCATCTTCGCCAATCGAAATGTACCGGCTCTGATGCCGTAGTTGCCCAATGCTTGCTGCCTGCGACTGGCCGGCCGATCCGGCGAAGTGACAAAAAACGGCTGTGGATCCGATTCGATGGCGACGAGCCGTAGAGTATCCGCACAGATCGCTGAAGTTGATAACCATTCAGTGAAGCACTTCGGAGAATGATCGATGCTCCTGGTCAACGCTTCTGCGGGAACGAGCGGCATTCATGGCATCGGCCTGATTGCCAACGAGTTCATTCCCGCCGGGACGGTGGTTTGGGTGCTCAAGCCCGATCTCGATCTGGTGCTGA
>JACRIH010000066.1 GCA_016235885.1 Planctomycetales bacterium
AACCCCCCTCTTCCCTTGGGGGAGAGGGGCCGGGGGTGAGGGGTCCGCTGGAGTCCCGGCTTCAGCCGGCACCGCCTAAAGGCGGGACTCCAACTCCACCCCCTCACCCCAGCCCTCTGCCGCAACGGGAGAGGGAGCGACGCGCGCCGAACCGACTCGTGCTGCAAGCGGTCACCAACCCGCCGCCACAATCCCTCAAGGAAGTGGCTCAGCGGTACAGCGAACTCCTGAATCGAGTCGAAGACAAATGGCAACGATTGGTAAAGCTGGCAGTCGGTGACCGACGACAGCTCCCCGAACGACTGGACGATCCGGCCGAGGAGGAACTGCGGCAGACATTCCACGGCGCGGACGCGCCGCCGAACGTACCCAAATCATTCGGCTGGGGATTCCTCACGCTGCTTCCCGACCGACCGTCGCAGGGCGTCTATCAAAAACTGTTGAAGGACTTGGAATCGTGGGCCATCTCCGGTCCCGGCGCTCCGCCGCGAGCGATGTTGCTGGTCGATGATCCCATTCCGCACGATCCACGAATCTTTCTGCGCGGCAATCCAAATCGCGAGGGGGAATTCGTCCCGCGCCAGTTTCTGAGCGCGATCAGTCCCGCGCCTCGAAAACCTTTCACCCACGGCAGCGGTCGTCTCGAACTGGCTCGCGCGATTGCCGACCCCGCGAACCCGCTGACCGCGCGCGTGCTGGTCAATCGCGTCTGGCATCATCATTTCGGAACCGGTCTCGTGCGGACGCTGGGCGATTTCGGAATGCGAGCCGATCCGCCGTCACATCCCGAACTGCTCGACCATCTGGCGACGACGTTCGTGCGCGATGGCTGGTCGATCAAGAAGCTGCACAAGGCCATCGTGCTGTCGGCGACGTATCAACAGGCGAGCGACTCCAATCCCCCCTCTCCCTCCGGGAGAGGGGCTGGGGGTGAGGGCCGTGTGTCGGGCGACGCTCGCTCACCCCTAACCCCTCTCCCGGAGGGAGAGGGGGACCGCGAAGCGTTCATGCAGCGCGATCCCGACAACCGCTGGCTCTCGCGGTTCCCGCGCCGCCGTCTCGATTTCGAATCGACGCGTGATGCGTTGCTCGCCGTGTCCGGCAGTCTGGACCGCGCGGTCGGTGGACCGCCCGTGGACATTACCGGCGGGTTCATGCCCCGGAGAACCGTGTACGGCTACCTCGACCGAATGAACCTGCCGAGTCTGTTTCGCACGTTCGATTTCCCCAGCCCTGAATCGAGCAGCCCGCAGCGCGATCAAACGACGGTCGCGCCGCAGGCGCTGTTTCTGATGAACAACACCTTCACATTCGAGGCTGCGAAACGTCTGACTCTGCGGCCCGATGTCGTCAGCCTGGTCACACCCGTCGAGCGCGTGACGCGGATTTATCGCCATCTGTTCAACCGGTCACCAACCGCCACCGAACTGCAAGCCGCGACCGACTACCTCGGCGGACAGCCGTCCGCCGACCAGTGGACTCGCTACACACACGCCCTTTTGCTGACCAACGAATTCGTTTTTGTGGACTGACCGACGATGCGCCCGCACGACTTTCGACTGGCTGACAACTTTCTCACGCGCCGCGAAATGCTGACGCGCTGCGGCACCGGCTTCGGGATGGTGGGGATGTCGGGCGTGCTGGCTGACGCGGCGGAGTTGGATGGACGCGGAGACACGGAGGCACCGGGACGCGGCGACGATGGGAATTCGGCTCGGCCGCTGGCACCGAAGCGGCCGCAATTTGCCGCGAAGGCGAAGCAGGTGGTGCATCTGTTCATGAATGGCGGGCCGTCGCATGTCGACACATTCGACCCCAAGCCGATGCTCGACAAGTTCCACGGGAAGCCGGTGCCGTCGGGGAATCTGCGCACCGAACGACTCACCGGCGGGTTGATGCGGTCGCCGTTCAAGTTCAAAAAGTACGGCCAGTCGGGGATCGAAGTCAGCGACCTGTTCGCCCGCACGGCCGAACACATCGACGATATTTGCGTGATCCGTTCGATGTTCGCCGAGGTGCCCAATCACGAGCCGTCACTGTTGCTCATGAACTGCGGCGACGGGCGGTTGCCGCGGCCCAGCTTTGGTTCGTGGTTGACGTACGGTCTCGGTTCGGAGAACCAGAATCTCCCCGGCTTTGTCGTGATGTGTCCCGGTGGGTATCCGATCGTGGCCACGCACAACTGGCGATCGGCGTTCCTGCCGGGTGCGTATCAGGGAACGTACGTGGACACGCAGCACACCGACGTCGACAAGCTGATCGCGAACATTCGCAACACCCAGTTGCCGCGCGACGAACAGCGCCGGCAGCTCGACCTCGTCCGCAAGCTCAACGAAGAACACCTCGCCCGCCGCCATCGCGATGCTCAACTCGAAGCGCGGTTGCAGACATTCGAACTCGCCTTTCGCATGCAGTCCGAAGCGTCGAACGCGTTCGACATTTCTCGCGAGCCCGAGGCGCTGAAAAAACTGTACGGCGAAAACACGATCGGCCGGCAGTTGCTGATCACGCGGCGGTTGCTGGAGCGCGGCGTGCGGTTCATCCAGGTGTGGAGCGGAGCCGGCCAGCCGTGGGACAACCACGACGGGCTGGAGGCACAGCATCGCAAGCTGGCCGGCGAGTGGGACCCCGCCATCGCCGCGTTCCTCACGGACCTCAAGCAACTCGGCCTGTTTGATACGACGTTGATCCAGTGGGGAGGCGAATTTGGCCGAACTCCCGTGGCCGAACTCCCGGGCCTGAGCGGACGCGACCACAACCACTACGGTTTCAGTTGCTGGCTGGCCGGCGGCGGCATTCGCGGCGGCCACGTCCACGGTGCCACAGACGACTTCGGTTTCGCCGCCGTGGAAAAACGCGTCCACGTCCACGACCTGCACGCCACCATGCTGCACCTGTTGGGCTTCGACCACGAACGCCTCACCTACCGCTACGCCGGCCGCGACTTCCGGCTGACCGATGTGCATGGGCAGGTGGTGCCAGAACTCATGGGGTGAGGTATCGGATGAAGTTCTAGCGGAGAGTATCAACGATGTACGCACCACCTCATTCCCGTCTGGTTTGCTGGTCGTTTTGGACAATCGTCAGTCTGAATCTTGCCATTTGTTTGCAACTTCGAGCGGACAACTTGGATGTGCATTGGCACGAGTTGTCTGTCCCGGGCGCGTCACGATCACCGACGCCGTCGATTCAGGATGTTGCTGCTGAGGAACGCGGTACGGTGTGGATCACGGCAAATCAGAAGGTGTTTTATTGGACCGGACAAGAGTTTCGTGAACCAACTGGCGACAAACTCACGTCGGGCATGTGGGCTTCTGTCTTCTGCGGTGGGCAAGACCGGCCCCTCTTCATCAACCAACAGGGAAGGCAACTCGACCGTAAAGAGCAGGTCAATGGAAGGGAATATGCAAGGTCACGCCTTTACCATCTCAGCGACGGACAAGCGACGTTTATCACAGAACTCGATCACCATGACTCGGGCAATTCACCCTCGCTGGCTGTTACACCGCAGGGGCACATTTGTCATTGGACAAACAGTGTGATCGAAACCTTCGATGGCAAGACTTGGCAACGTATTGCAGTCAAAATCAACCGTAATGGCGTGATGATCGTCAATGGTCCACGAGAGACGCACCTCCTCGCCGATGGAGACCTGTATACGGTCAATGCGCAAGCCAAGATCAGCCAACGGCGACTGGTAGGGTTCACACCAGACGGATTTGATGGCGGGACGTTGTGGGGCGACGAACGGCTGCTTGGAGTGTTTGGTCGTGTCGTTCGTTGCTGGAGTATCCAATCTGGCGTGGAAGTGGATGTCAGCCGGATTTTCAACCGCCCGAACGGGTTCAGTGTCGTTGACCTTCAGCGTGTGCCCGATGGTCGCGTGTTGTTGATCACAACGATTCGGGGAACGAACAAATCACAGATTCAGTTGCTGACTCCTGAAGGTGAGGTCCAGTCGATTCTGGGATTGGCTGACGTCGACTGGACGCCCGGATATTCGTCCGAGCGGCGGCTGGTTAATTCCGCCTTGTGGACGAAAGACGGTGTTCTCTGGCTCGCCTCACCGCACCAAGGAGTGTGGCGTATCGAACGCGACAAACGAGAAGTGTTTGGCTGGAAAGAGGGTGTGCCACTCAACGACTGTCATCGCGTGGTGCAGGATGAAGCAGGACGAATTCTTGCCGCGTCCCACCAAGGCATATACTCGTATCGCCCAGATCAACCCGCCCGACACGTAGCCGATCCGGCCGATCAGTGGACGGAGTTCCGACTGTCGCGTTCGGTCCGTCCCATCCGTGACAATGCGGGGTCGATCTGGTGCTGCTTGGCGGATCAATCGGAAATGATCTCCCGATGGGACGGTGAACGCTGGCACCAATATGCCGTTCCGTTGGACACCAAGACTACGTATCGCGCATTGACCGACGACCGTGGGCATCTCCTCATGCAAGAATGGTCCGATCGAGATTGCTTCGACGTGTCGTCAGAGGGCGTTGAAAAGTTTCGGAACCTAGCCTCAGCGTTGGAAGCCGCCGTAAAACGTGGTGCCAGGTTGTTCACGACCGACCGTGGCTTTCAAGGGTGTGTCGTCAAACCAGGCGGAAAGATCTGGGCCGGACTACATCTGGCAGACGTTGTTCACCATTTCGATGGAATTCGGTGGCACACATTTGAACTGCCGGACAATGGCGAGTTTCTGTACGACAGTCCACGGTTCGGAGTGGTGATCGGCACGAGCCAAGGTGAGTACTTGATTCCGGACGGCGCCGGAATTCGCCCCAACGGCAAGTACACTTGGCTCGGTGGGATGTGGGGATCTGGTCGAGTGCGCATTCACGACGAGGACCACGGTGCTCTGCGCCACAATGGCCTGGTTCAGGTCATCATGGATTCTCGCCATGATCGATATCTCACCACACCGGACATCCCTGATCCGAGTCAACCGCCACAGAAGTTTGCCTTTCGGAATGGAGACCGTTGGCCGAACGATTTGAACCCACACACTCTGCGATTCGGGCGCTGGGATTCACCTTGGGCCGGTTTTGAAGGAGGCCAGTTGTACCGTCTGTGTGCGGGTAAAGTCGTTCCATTCCTCGACCGCAATTCACCGTTCCAGGGCAAATTGCTGGAGGTTGGGGACGTGCTGGAAGACCGGAACGGCAATGTTTGGTTTCATCACGATGCGGGTGGTTACCAGCGTTTGCTGATGCGCCGCATGGGACGATTCCAGCTCAATGTGAGTCCACTCCCGGATCGCACCGCATACTCGACCACTCTGGAAGTTGAATCCCAATCACTGACGCCCGGTCGCCCTGTGCGTCTCTTTTGGCGACTCGGTGGCAGCCCGTGGACTGGTGGCGGTACCGCAGGTTGTCTCAGATTGCCACTCTTGAAACCCGGCCGCTATTCGGTCGAGGTAGTTGGCATGGACGAGTTGGGTTGCTTCACGCCACAAATCCTGCGGATTCCGGTGGAGGTTCCTGAGTGACTCCATCGAACCGGACGCATTAGGCCCGGACTTGCCAAGCCGAGGCAAATACCACCGCGCTCAGAAGTACACCTGCAACCCCGCGATCAGTCCATCCAGCCGGACGCCTTCGAGGTTGTAGTAGTCGTAGCCAGTGAAGAGTTCGAAGCGGTCGAGCAGCA
>JACRIH010000067.1 GCA_016235885.1 Planctomycetales bacterium
GCCATCGACGTCGCTCCCGAACGGTTCGCTGTTTTTGCACACGATCCGGTGGTGATCCAGGAGGAATTGCCGCAGAAAGGATTACTTCCACCCGTCATATCGGCCGCGACCGTGCGTGCTAACCAAGGTTGTCGAATCGACTATCGTCCGTTGTTGGCGTTGTCTTCGAGGGATTCCCAGCGGGCGAAGGCTTCGGCGAGGTCACGTTCGAGGATTTCGAGACGGGCGGTGGCGGTGGCGATGTCGGACTTGGGTTGCTGGTAGAATGAGGGGGCGGACATCGCGGCGTGCAGTTCTTGTTGCTCTGTTTCAAGAACTTCAATGCGGGCGGGGAGCGATTCGAGTTCGCGTTGTTCTTTGAAGCTCAGTCTGCGCGGAGCCGAATCACGGCCGCTTGTGAGCAGCTTCGTCTGGGAGTGATCTCGACCACTCGTCGACGTTTGCGATTCGGATTCCTGTGACTCGACCGATCCTTTCGGAACCGCCCGTTGCCGACACCAGTCGTCATAGCCTCCATCGTATTCCTTCACGAGGCCGTCCCCCTCGAATACGAGTGTGCTGGTGACCACGTTGTTCAAGAATTCGCGATCGTGGCTCACGAGCAGGACGGTATCCGGATACTCGATCAGCAGGTCTTCGAGCAGCTCCAACGTCTCGGCATCGAGATCATTGGTCGGTTCGTCGAGCACCAATACATTCGACGGGCGTGTCAGCAGCTTCGCGAGCATCAGCCGATTGCGTTCGCCGCCCGACAGGTATTTCACCAGCGTGCGCGCTCGAGCGGGCGAAAATAAGAAGTCTTCCAGATAGCCGAGCACGTGCCGGCTCTGACCATTGATGAGCAGAATCTCTTTGCCGTCACCGACGTTTTCCTGAGCGGTTTTGTTTTCGTCGAGTTGCTCGCGGAGTTGGTCGAAATACGCCACTTCCAGTTTCGTCCCCAATCGCACAGAGCCGCTGGTCGGAGTCAGTTGCCCGAGCAGCAACCGCAGCAGAGTGCTCTTGCCCGAACCGTTGGGGCCGATCACGCCGATCTTGTCGCCGCGCAGGATCAACGTCGAGAAGTTTCGCAGCACTTCGTGGCCGACGCTATCCGCATCAGGTCGGACGCCGGCAGCATCCGCCACGTAATGAAACCCAATCTGCTTGGCCTCGATGACCAGCCGGCCGGAGCGTTCCGCATCCTGCGACTGGAGTCGGACGTTTCCGACTCGGTCCTGGCGTTCTCGGCGTTCCTCCCGAAGCTTCAGCAGTTCGCGGACGCGGCCTTCGCTGCGGTGCCGACGGGCTTTGACTCCCGTGCGAACCCAGACCTCCTCGCGAGCCCGCTTCTTGTCGAACAGCGCTTGCTGCTGCGATTCGACTTCCAGCGCCGCTTCCTTCCGTTGGAGAAAGGTCGCGTAATCGCACGGCCAGTCGAGCAACTGACCTCGATCGACCTCAATGATTCGCGTGGAGAGTTTTCGCACAAACTGACGGTCGTGCGTCACGAAGACCAGTGTGCCGTCGAAACGAAACAGGAATTCTTCCAGCCAGGCGACCGCATCAATGTCCAAATGGTTTGTCGGTTCATCCAGCAACAGCAGGTCGGGCTGGCAGACCAACGACTGAGCCAGCAGCACGCGCCGCTTCATCCCCGACGACAACTCGGTGAATCGAGCGTGGGCATCGAGGTTCATTTGAGAAATGACGCGCTCGATCTGTTGCTCCAGTTGCCACGTCCCTTGCAGGTGCAACGCTTCTTCGACCGCTTTCAGATCCGCGATGACTGACGGCGATGGAGACTCGGCCGCTTGCTGGCTGAGTGCCAGGTACCGCGACAGGACCGCCCCTTCCGGTCCGAGTCCGGTCGCGACCACTTCCTGAACGGAACTGGTATCGCCGGTCGGCACCTCTTGGATGAGCCGTCCGATCCGGACTCCCGGCCCGCGCACGATCTGACCTTCGTCCGGCGACAACTCGCCACTGATCAGTTTCATCAACGTCGATTTGCCGCTCCCATTGCGGCCGACCAACCCGACTCGCTCGCCCCGCTCAATTTGCAGATCGACCTTTTCCAGAAGGTGCCGGCCGCCGTACCCAAAACTCACCCCCCGCAAACTCACCAGAGCCATGAACGACCTCAACCACTTTGATGGAACAATCCAGTTTGTGAGCGTGAAATCGCCGGGCCGGGCAGATCAAAGTGCGAGAGCTACTGCCCTTTGGACGACGTCAAACAGTACAGCGCTTTGTTGGACCGCGAAAACATCTGCCCGCGCGAAAGTGCCAGCGAAGCTCGAAAAATTTCGCTGGGGGCGGTCGGCAGAGCGTTGCGACTCACGATCGACAGTTGCGATCCGGGTTTGATCACGATCGTTTCACCGGAGTCGCTTTGAATATAAAGCAGTCCGTTGGCCGCGATGGGTGACGAGGTGAACCGGCCGCCGAGTCGTTCCTTCCACAATTCGCGACCGCTGACGACGTCATACGCACAGCCGATGCCGTCCATGCTCACCACGATCATGACATCACCCACGACAATCGGTGACGGCTGGTCTCGGCCCGCTTTGCGAGGCGTATGCCACGCCATCTGAGTTTCCGTGACGTCCCCTTCCCCACCTGGTCGCACCGCGTAAATGTCGCCGGAGAGTCCGTTGACCATGAGGACCAACCCGTGTCCGAATGTTGCGGTCGGTTCGCCGCGACCGGCGAAGCTTTTGCAAAACCACAACTTCTTTCCCGAGGCCGGATCGTAACTGGTCACACCGTTGAAGCCGTTGAGCACCACCTCGCGTCGTGTTCCCGAGGCGATCAATACGGGAGAACTCCACCCGCCGCGTTGCGGGACATCGCGAGGCGTTTGCCACACGACTTCACCCGTCCGCTTGTTCAACGCCGTCACCGACGCCTGGTCCTCCGCTTCGCAGTTTTGGATCACCAAGTCGTCGACAATCAGTGGCGAGGCTCCGGTCCCCCACGGTCCGCCAAACTTGCCGAGGTCTTTCGACCAAAGTTTCTTTCCCTCGACATCCAAGCAATGCAGCCCGCCGCGACCGAAGAAGGCGACGACTCGCTCCCCATCGGTCGCGCAAGTGGCCGAGGCCCAGCCGTTCATTCCATGACTCGCTTCCGGCTCGCCCGTCCACACCGTCTGTTGCCAGACGATGTTTCCGCTGCGCCGATCGACGCACAGGACGACCCGTTGACGTCCCGATTCCAGCGCCGTCGTCAAATAAATGCGGTCGCCCCAAATCACCGGCGACGATTGTCCGTCTCCCGGCAACTCCGTTCGCCAAATGATCGAGGTGTCGTCCCAACGGACCGGGGCAGTTTTCTCCGTGGAATGGCCGTCACCCGAAGGACCTCGCCATTTCGGCCAATCCCCTTCGGCCGCCAGCGCCGACGCGCACCACACCGTGCAACCCATCCACAAGAACACGGTCGACCAACGTTGGTTCGCAATCATCAACATCTCCTTGCAGTGGGACGATGACACAAGCGGGCTTCTCGCGACAATTCACAGAGGCTCAATCACGAACCCCGAACTGACGCCGCAGTCTGTTGTATCTTGATGCGGAATCTGTGGGAAGCATCACGAACGCTGTGATCGGCCGGTGGGAGGGACGCCTCGTCCGGCCGTAGATCTCTGCGGCAACTCGGATGGACGAGGCGTCCCTCCTACCGATCAATCAACAGTTGCCACTTGCCTTACGGGCTTGTTGATTTAATGTGGCGGTGGCACTCCGTGACACCGCATGTTTTGGCCGCCCCGCAAGGCGGCCACAACAAGTCCCGCCACGGAGTGTCGGGACCACATTAAATCAACAAGCCTTTACAGCCGTGGGGGAGGCGGAAGCCGTCGCGAGGGCGCGGGGTTCGTCGGTGCGGTCTTCGACGTCTTGGGCAATGCAGGTTCGCCGTCAGGGATCTTCCGCTCCGTTTCAGATTTCGGCGATATCTTGGGCGGCTCAGTCGGAAACAACTCCTCAAGAGTTGGCAGCTTGATGTCTTCGTAGGGGAGGTTCTGCAATCGATCTCGCAAATTGGTGGGCGGTTTCAATTCGAAGACTTCTTCAGCCGCCTTGTCGGAAATCGGATAGCGTTCACCATTCGACGACGGCCGGAGATCGAGCGGGTAGCAAGCGTCCGGAAGGAATCGTCCCAGCGGACCAATCGAGCCGTAACGCTCTTCATAAAAGCTGACGCCATGCGTTTCGAGAATCGTTCCCGTCTGGCGTTCGAGTGTGGCCAATTGCGTGTTGTACTGCGTGAGCGCGTTGGCTTCGCCCGAGATGGCATTTCCCCAATCGGTGATGGCCTGCAACACGTTCAGCAGGATCGTCTGCTGCGTGCGATATCTCAAAAGCTGTGCGTCGAGGTTGACCTGCGCCGCCTGCCGGGCATCGCGAAAGGCGAGGTACTGCTCGTACAACTGGTCGAGGCTCCGAACACTGGTCGCCAACAGATGCGACGTGTTGTGCAACCCCTGCTGCAGGTTGGCGCGGTCACGGGCGATGATGAGTTCCCGTGCCCGCAGCGATGCACGTGTCTGCCGCAATCCGAGCGGAACCGAGAAGTTCACGCCCAACGTCCAGTCGGTGAACGCTCCGGATTGAGAAGCGATTGTCGAACGATTCGGCATGACCCCTTCCAAGCCGTTCCAACGATAGAGTCCGACGGCATCCACGCGTGGCAACGCGGTGTTCCGCGCGAGCAGCCACTGCTGTTCGTCCGCTTCGATGATGAGTTTGAGTTCGATCACGTCCGGCCGGCGCTCGGAGGCCAGTTCGACAATTTGTTGCCAGTCGGGGACGAAGCGCTCGCTGTTCGGTGGCGAGTTGGGAATCAGTCGCGTCCCGTCCGATGGAGCCCAGCCTAAAATGTTTCGCAACGCGGCCTCACGCTGAATCAGATTGGCTTCCGACGTGACGAGGTTGGCTCGAAAATTCGCCAGCGTCAGTTGAGCCTGCGCCAGATCGGCACGATTGACGATCCCCAGTTTGACGCTCGTCTCAATCCGGCGGACCGCTTCGGTCAATTGCTCAACCTGTATCCGCCGCGCCCAAACATCCGTCCGAGCTGCCACCAGCGACCAGTACGCCTCGATGACTCCCCGAACCTGCTCCTGCATCGAATCCTTGAACTGAAAATATGATCGCTCGGTGTCGATGCGGGCCAACACGATCGGAGCGAGGTTCGGTCCGATCCGGCCTCCCTGGAGCAACGGTTGCGTGTAATTGAGGTTGGTCGAGGATTGAGATTGCGGGTTCAACGGAAACTCACCCGGCTGCGTGCGCGATGGCGTGACGTTCACGCCCAAACCCAACGTCCCACCCAGTGCGTTTTGTTTCGTCAGGTTCGTGGACGAATTGAAGTTGTCGTTGCGCAAGCCGGAGATCAACGATCGCCCGGGGTCCACGGGATCGAAAATCGCCTGCGGGTTCTCCAGCCGATTCCAGGTGTTGTCGATCGAAAACGTGGGATCGAATCGAGCGTTTTGCTGATCGATGGTCGTGTTCGCGATGGCGGGATCGTAGATCGTCCGACCGCTTGTGGTCGCCGTGGTTCCCGTCAGCACTCGCACGACATCTGTGTTTCCCAGCGCCGCGCGAATCGCTTCGTCGAGCGACAGGTACACCGGGTGCAAGTCAGGCTGCGGGTTGGAGACGGTTGACGGCGGAGGCGATTCCGGGATTCGAGACCGGGCAAGCTGCGACGGGTCTCGAACGCTGATCGACCGCTGCTCGCGAAAGAATGTCGGGAGCACTTTCTGCGCACGGGCAAATCCTGCCGGTAGAGTTAGGCAGATTGCCAGCATCAGGATGAGCAACTGACGAAACATTCCGAGATCGGCCCCGCGATACGGACAGGCGACAATTTGTGCTGATAACTCCCATCAGTCATCGTCTGACGATTGGAGTTCGCTTGCGGGTTAGTCCGAGAGGTCCGCCTGTAACGCTTGGGTCGCCTGGTGAAGATCGGTGGTATCGCAAACAATGCCCCCGTCGCGGAGCACGATGATCCGTTTCGCAAATCTCGCCACGTTTTGATCGTGCGTCACCAAAATGACCGTGATGCCCGATTGTTCATTTAGATCGCGGAACAGGGCAATCACCTCCCGGCTGGTTTTGGAGTCGAGGTTCCCGGTCGGTTCGTCTCCCATCAGGATGGCCGGCTCGTTGACCAGTGCCCGAGCGATGGCCACGCGTTGTTGCTGTCCGCCGGAAAGCTGGCTGGGGTGATGATCCAGCCGGTCGCCCAACCCGACTAGCTTGAGCTTCTCGATCGCGCGGCGATGCCGCTCGCCGGCGGAGACGCCTCGGGAATACAACAGGGGCAACTCGACATTTTCGAGCGCCGTGGTTCGTGCCAGCAAATTGAAGTTTTGGAAAACGAAACCGATCCGCTGGTTGCGGATACGTGCCCGTTGATCGCCCGACATGGTGGACAATTCCTCTCCCGCGAGCCGATAACTGCCGCTGGTCGGCCGGTCCAGGCAACCGAGCGTGTTCATCAGCGTGCTCTTGCCCGATCCGGACGGTCCGATCAACGCCACGTATTCCCCCTGCTCGATCGTCAGATGGGCGTTCTTGAGCGCCTCGACTTTGATCTCACCCAAGTCGTACACTTTGCTGACATCACGAATCTCAATCAAAGCCATGTCGGTCTCCGAAACGAAACCCCTGTTCGCCGAGTAGTTACCGGTCTGTGAACCAATAGTTTCGCCATCGACCCCATGTTTGAGCAATCCAACCATGCGAACAATGTTGAAACTTCTGCTCGGACTCGTGGTTTTGGGGGGGATCGCAGCCGCGGTGTCCAAACCCGCGGCAGACTATTGGGCGAAGCGCAATCGCCCCATCTGGCGCACCGCCACCGTCGAACAGGGTGAAATTGTCTCCGTGGTGAATTCCACCGGGACGGTCAAGCCCAAACTGCAGGTCGCCATTGGATCGTTCGTTTCCGGTCCGATCTTGGAACTCTATTGTGAGTTCAACCAGGAGATCAAAAAAGGTGATCTGCTGGCGAAGATTGACCCACGGATCTACGAGTCCAACGTCGCACGCGACGCGGCATCACTGGCCAATCGCGAGGCGGATGTGTTTCGCGTGAAAGCCCAGTTGCAGCAGGCGGAAAACGACGAGAAGCGGGCCATCGCGTTGCGAATGGAAGACGAGACGTTCATCGCTCAGGCGGAGATGGACAAATTCAAGTTCACCCGGTTGTCGATGGAGGCACAACTCGCCGTCGCAAAAACCGCCGTCGATCAAGCGCGGGCCACGCTGTCCAACTCGCAGGCGAATCTGGACTACACCAGCATCCTCGCCCCCGTCGACGGCATTGTCATCAATCGCAAGATCGACCCCGGCCAAACCCTGGCAGCTCAGTTCCAAACGCCCGAACTCTTCATCGTCGCTCCCGACATGCGTAAGGAGATGCACGTCCACGCCGCCGTCGACGAAGCCGACATTGGCCTCATCAAGGATGCCCAGCAGCAGAAGCACCCCGTGACGTTCACCGTCGATGCGTATCCGGAGAAGTTCTTTGAAGGGACGATTCACGAAATCCGCCTCAGTTCGACAACGACACAGAACGTTGTCACCTACCCGGTCATTGTCTCCGCGCCGAACCCAGACCTCGATCTGCTCCCCGGCATGACGGCGAGCCTTTCGTTTCAGGTCGATCAGCGCGACGATGTCATCAAGATCCCCAACGCGGCTTTGCGGTTTTACCCCAACGTGAAACAGGTGCGCCCCGCGGACGTGCCGATTCTGGAAGGGCATGCCTCCAACGCCGAAAACAATCAGGAGGAGGCTCAACAGTCAGAGAAGTCCCTCTCGGCCCAAGAGCGATCGAAACGTCACAAGGATCGTCACCGGCGGCATGTCTGGGTCGCGGACGGCGACCTGCTGCGAGCCATCGAAGTGACGACCGGCCTGAGCGACAGTCAATTCACCGAAATGCTCTCGGGGACGCTCACCAAGGGCGATCTCCTCGTGACCGGTATTCAGCCGCCACAGTTCGGCCCACCGAAATGAACCAACCCAAGTTTTTGTAGGGTGGGGC
>JACRIH010000068.1 GCA_016235885.1 Planctomycetales bacterium
CGCCTTGCAACCCGAGCAGAGATCGAGATTCACCTCGAACGCGTACTGCTCGCCCGGTTGTGGTGGAGATGCGGGCAAGAGCGACGAATAATACTTCGACTGCGCAGGTTCATCGTCGTGCCAGGTCGCGAATTGTTCGACCGCAGTCAGTTCGCGTTGCTCGGCCAGATAGCGGTCGATCAGCGATAACGCTTCGACAGCCTGCGTCATAGTCCTACCACCTGAAGTTGCGGACGAGCCGCCGGAAATGCAAGCGGGGCGTGTTGAGTTTCCTCGACGCAAACGGGCGTGGCAGTGATTCCTGGCACGTCGCTGAAGTCGTGAGACTTCAGATTGAAGTGACCTCCCTCAGACGTCGGAAGTCTCACGACTTCAGCGACGCCCGAAAGCTTGGCCCCGTTCTCCAGCCGTGCAAAGTTGTCGCGTGGGCCGGCGCAGTCCGGACAGATGATCGGCGGCTGTTCGCCCTGGTGCCCAGTGTCGCATCCGTCGCAAACCCAGATTGGAACGGCCGGTGTTTCACGACCGCACCGGGCAATCTCTGCGATCCGCAGCTTCCCTCGCCAATACATACCGAACGTCTGACCGGGGGAATGTGTAAGGTAGTAGTCGCGGATCACTTCTTCGATCAGTTGCGGAAGCTGGCCGATTTCGACTCCCTGCTTGTATCGCAACCCGCGTTGCCCCGCCTCGCCGATTCCTCCGCCGAGGTAGACGTCGAACCGCCCACTCGTACCATTCAGCCGTCGCACGCGCACGCGCATCAAGCCAATATCCGCCATGTCGCACAATACGGAATCGAGCGGACCATCGCTCATCCAGATACTGATTCCATGCAGAGTCAGCGCTCGCTGCCGCAGTTTCTCCAAGGCGTGCAGTGAATGTCCGGTTGTCTCGGCCATGGTCATTTTCCGGAGCGTTCCTTCGCTCCAGATTCCTTTCGTTTCAAACGGAAAAAAACGATCCCCAAGGGTTTACGAAGTCCAAGTTCACGACTGGACTTCAAAAACCCGTGGGGAGCGCGCGATGAGGCTAAGGCAACGTCCGTGCCAAGCTGCAGTCCTTCACGAGGCAGACGCAGCTAACTTACGACCTGCTCGTCGGTTCGATTCATTCGACGACTGTTGGGTACGCGACGATCTTCAGCAATCCGTGCCCAACATTCCCGCGAACTCTGCCTGCGGTGGAAGCAGCGACCAGCGGACATTTCTGTCGACAATCGGCCCGCTTGATGAGCGATTGCCAAAGCAGTGCGTCACCGAGACCGTTACAGAGTTGCCGAGCGGCATGGCCACATCACGGTGAATGTCGTTTGTTCGCCCGGGACCGAGGTCACGTCGATTCGCCCACCGTGCAGCGTGACGATTCGCCAGCACTTGCACAGCCCGAATCCGAGACCTCGTCCTGCTTGTCGGCCGGAGTAAAACGGGTCGAACAGATGCTCGCGATCGAGTTCGCTCAGACTTGGTCCGTTGTCTGTTACCGTGAGTTTGGCGAATGCGGTGGAGTCAGGCTGGTTGACTGGTGTCGGCGGAGTACATGTGGGAACGGAGACTGTGTCACACTGGACAGTGATTTGTCCGCCCGCCGCCAGCGCCTCCAAACTGTTTCGCACGAGGTTGCTGATTACCACGGGCAATTGAACCGGGTCCGCCCAAACGGCGACGGGCGAATCGTCAATGATCGGAAGGTCGAGTCGCATGCCGACAGCCTCGATTTCGCGAAGCAATCCCGATTGCGCGAGTGTTTGGCGGACGACTTGTTTCAATTCGAGCGACTGCGGGTGCATCCCCGGCGGGCGGGCGAAGAGCATCAGGTCGCCAATCATGTCGCGAATGCGAAGAGTTTGGCCACCGATCGTGAACAATGCCTGACGGCGTTCGGGGTCGGTTTCGCCGGGGAGAAGAAGCTGGATTCGGCCGAGAATTGTGGCGAGCGGATTGTTGATTTCGTGCCCGGCACCCGCGGCGAATTCGGCGAGAGCTTCCAACTTGGCTGCTTCAAGGGCGAGTCGGAAGTCTGCGGAATCATGTTCAGGCATGGAGCACGCCGACGAATTCAGCCGGGTCGCCGCGTCTGTCAAAACGCGGTCCGCCCGCACTCTGCTGTCGAGTGCGGCGATGGGTCAAAGGCAAATCTAGCGCCGCGCCCCGGCACCAGCCACCACGACCGGCTCCATATCCACCAGCTTGCACATCAGATCCACAAGCTTGTCGATCTCGAACGGCTTTTGCAGGAATTCGTTGGCTCCCGAGGCCTTGAGGTCGGCGATCTTGTCTTCTTCGACCATGCCGCTGATGCATAGAATACGGACGTCGTTCAAAGCCGAGTCGCTCCGAATGCGCTGGCACACTTCCTTGCCGTTGATGTCCGGCAGCATCACATCCAGCACGATGACATCCGGGTGATATTCGCGGACGAGCATTCCGGCGTCGAAGCCATTATTCGTCGTCCGAACCTCGAATCGACCGTCAGATTGCAGTGCATCGCTGATGAGTTCGACGAGTTCTTCGTCATCGTCCACAACCAGCGCTTTGCGTTTACCGCTCTCCAAGGCATCAGTGGGGATGCCGTTGTCTCTCATGAATTTGAACAGGAGGTCGCGAGGAATCCGGCGGAATTTTGAGCCTGGGACGCGAAAACCCTTGAGTGCTCCTGAATCAAAGCACCGAATGATCGTCTGTTGGCTCACCTTACAAATCTTCGCCGCTTCGCCCGTCGTAAATACGGTTTTCATGTTGCTCGTCCACCATTCGACCGTGAGAGAGCCAGTCGATATTTGAAAAACCTCTCGGGAATCCTCCGCGAGAGAGGCCGTCCTCCCTGACGTCACCACTGAGCTACACGTTTTACGATTGTAACGGTTGGAGTGATCGAATCGATCTTACCGATCTTATCACGGGGGCCGATTGTATCCATCCTGCGATTTCGGTCAACATCCGTTTGCTTCGTCAGAGTCCCGGACCCGCAATGTCGGTCTAGGATTGCCCGCGTCTCTCAGAAAGCCAGCGCCGTGGTGAAAGCTGGCATTTCACCTGACTGGCACTGCGGAATGAGGTCACTGTGACAGGGCCGAGCGCGAATGAGGATGCGCATCGGTGAAAGTGACCTGCCAGTGGAGAGGCCTACCCGTAGAGGACTTGCGGCGTTTTCCGCGATCTTGGTGACGTTCGATTGCTGAGTGGAGAGGCCTACCCGTAGAGGACTTGCGGCGTTCGATGGCATCTCGAAACGCCACTCGATCGGGTTCGACCAGCCTCCCGTCGCACAGACCAACCGCGCAGGTTGATGACGCCAAGTTCAGCACCCTTTGCTGACTCAACGGGTTAAAGTGCGACCATAAACAACGCAGCCTACCGCCACGTGTACAAAGACGGATCATCGACGATCCACTCCGTGGACCACGTCTTGCTGTTGTCCATCGCGCAGATATTGAAGAAGAACGTGTTCAACGTCTCGCAGCGGAACCCGTAGGGATTCTGGGAAGTGATGAAATCCTTCGGCGTGAGGTTATCGACACCGGGGCTGGCGTAGTAATGTACGGCTCCGTCGGGAGTGAACGACATGCCGAGCGTCCACCAACCGGATTCCGTGATGCGGGGGCCAAGCAAATCCTGCCCCATTGCGTCGGACCGAATCAGAAACACGGCAGAGTCCTCGGTGTTTCCATCGGCTTTGCTGTTGAATTGTACGAAGAAGCCTGGCCAATACTGCTCCTGTTTGCGGCGCGGTTTGCCGAATGAAATCTTCCGACCATCTTTGCCTTCCTTCTCGTCACGCTTGGTCACCGTCGTGACACAGTCGCCGCGAAGGCCGAAGCTGCTGCCGCTCCGTTTCTCCCACTGTTCAAACGGCGGCATAAAAACGCGGACGACGAAGCTCGGCCGCCAGCTCACCGGGATCGAATACCCCAAACGGCCACTGCCGTTGACCAGCAAGTCGTCTTGCTGCATTTTGTAGCTCGGAGCATCCGGGATGCCGGTCAGCCAAGACCGCATTTTCAATGACCCCGTGCTGCCCGGCAGACCGCCGGCAGGCGTCGGAACGCGGGCCACGATGTCGGGCTGACCACGATAGGCGCTCTCGAACACACGTCCATTTTTCGCTTCGCCGGTCGGATAGCGCGGGTTCTTGTCTTGAACACTGCTGGCCTTGGGCAAGTTGGGGGTGTATTCCCAGGCCGCGTCTTCAAAGTCGTCTCCCACCTCGGCCACTTTGTGACCAGTTCCTGGAACGAAGCCCTGTCCGCGAGCCTGCGCATTTGCTGCGAGAAAGCTCGCCATGACAAAGATCACACCGGTCAACTTCAACATCCGACACAAATTCGGCAGCAGCATGGAATCCCTCCCCGCGGGTTTGAGGCATTCGTCCGGACAGGATGTTCCGAACGGACGTAGCAGACAATCCGAATATCGGACAGGGCCACATGGTTCCCGCAACGAAAGGGCGAGTCGGGAGCAACGGCCACGCGGGGCGATACGGATGTGCCGACGAGTCGGGTTGAACGGGAAGTGTCGGTCGTAGAACGGAATTCATTCCGTTCCGGCCACAGACCGAGGATCGTCCAGCGAAGCGAACGGAATGAATTCCGTTCTACGATCAGAAGCCGAGCACGTCACTCATGCTGTACAGACCCGGCTTCTGCCCGGCGAGGAACCGGGCTGCGGCCAGAGCGCCGTAGGCGTAGGCATCGCGGCTGTGGCTGCGGACGGTCAGATCGATTGTCTCACCCATCATGCCAAAGATGATGGTGTGCTCGCCGACATTGTCACCGGTTCTGACCGCGTGGTATCCAATTTCCTGACGCGGTCTCTGTCCCGGTCGACCGTGACGACCGTGGACGTGGTCCGTTTGTCCCATTTCATCCGCCACGATTTCCCCAAATTTCAGAGCCGTCCCACTGGGTGCGTCTTCCTTGAAACGGTGGTGCCGCTCGATGATTTCGACGTCGCATCCCTCGGGGACTGACTTGAGGACTCGAGCCGCATCGCGGACGAGTTTCATGGTCACATTGACGGCGAGGCTCATGCTGGGGGACATCAGCACCGGTGTGATTTGCGATGCGGACAGGACGGCATCTCGGTGCTCGCCCTGTAATCCAGTGGTGGCGACCACCAACGGGATCACCCGCGCAGCGCAGGCGGCGGCAATGACGGTTGATCCGGCCGGCGTGGAAAAGTCGATCACTACATCCACTCGATCACTCAACTCCGACGTGATCGGGACGCCGATCTTGCCCAGCCCAGCAAGTTCTCCCGCGTCGTGACCGATGCGCGGGTGCGCTGCCGACTCCAGCGCCGCCACGACCTCCCATTGCGAATCAGCATGGGCCAACGCGATCACGCGCTGCCCCATTCGCCCTCCGGCCCCGTTGACACCCACTCGAATTCGAGCACCCATGACACCCATCCTGTTGTAGGGTGGGTCGAGGAACGAGACCCACCAGCCAAGTCGCGGAGAATGAGAGACACGGGGACGCGGAGAAATACGACGCTCCCCGTCTCCGTGTCTCCGTGTCTGCCATTTCCGGTGAGTCCCGTTCCTCGACCCACCCGACATATCCTGTCGTTCAATCGTGGCGGCCAGTATACGAGTTCCCCTCGGGATTGTGGAGAAACGTCGGCGACTCGCGGTAGAATCTGCGACCCATGACCCAACGTGGCCGATTCTCTTCGAGGTCTCCAGATGAACACTCGTGTCGTTCGCTGTGCTTCTTGTCGTCAAACCCGATTCCTGCTTGCGACCATTGTTGGATTGATCGCGATCTGGCTGACGGTGCCCGTCACGGCGGCTCAAAAGGCCGCGGCGAAATCCTCCGCGCCGGCTGACGATCAGGATTCGTCCGCGAACCTTGGCGAAAAATTGCTCCCGCTGATCAAGGCTCACCAGGGACAGGTCGCGGTGGCGGTGAAGCATCTGAAAACGGGCGAGTCCTTCCAGTATCGCGAAACCGAACCGATGCCGACCGCCAGCCTCATCAAGTTGCCGGTGATGATCGAAGCGTACCGACAGGCGCACGCGGGGAAGATCGACCTCGACAAACCCATCCGGCTGTCCGACGAGGACAAAGTTCCCGGCTCGGGCATCCTCCGGACGCACTTTTCACAGGGAGCCACGTTTCCGCTGCGCGATGCCATTCGGTTGATGATCGCGTTCTCGGACAACACGGCCACCAACGTCGTGCTGGATCAAATCGGGTTGGCCACGACCGGTGAAACGATGCAGGCGTGGGGCTTACCCAACACACGCATCCACGCCAAAGTATTTCGAGGCGACACGTCGATCGCTCCCGAACGCAGCAAAAAGTTCGGGCTGGGAAGCACCACGGCGGCGGAGATGCTGCGGTTGCTGGAACGGCTCGAACAGAAAGACCTCGTCAGCGAGAAGGCGTCGGACGAAATGCTCGCCCACCTGCTGACGTGCGACGACAAGGACAAATTTCCGCAGCGCTTGCCGAGCGGCACGAAGATCGCGCACAAAACCGGCTCGGTTTCGGCGGTCCGGACGGATGCCGGGATCATCTATGCTCCCAGCGGTCCGATCGCGGTGTGTGTGCTCACGGCCGAGAACAAGGACCAGCGCTGGGAATCGGACAACGCGGGCAACGCCTTGTGCGCCGAGATCGCCTGGACGGTGTTCCGCTACTTTGAGTCGAGCGGTGATCCCGACCGCAAGCCCGACAATTCCGTCCCGGAACCACTCAAGCTCGGTGCCAGTGGCGAACTCGTGCAGGCGCTGCAACGCACGCTCAACGATCGCCTGTCGCCATCGCCCGGTCTCACTGCCGACGGCGAATTCGGTCGGGTGACGCAGACGGCGGTGATTCGGTTCCAGCGCTCCAAGCGACTGCCGGCGAACGGCATCGTCGGCTCCGAAACATGGAAGGCGCTCGGCGCGTTGGTTTCCGATCCGGAGGATTCGAGCAGCGACGAAAAACCGAAGTCGCCGCGAGACCCGGTGCAGGGGATGCCATTTGTGACGTGCCCGTCGTGGGCCATCGCCGACGCGAAGTCGGGCCAGCTCGTGGGAAGCGAGCAGCCCGATCTGCGTCTGGAATTCGCCAGCACCACGAAAATCATGACCGCCTACGTCGTCCTCGCGCTGGCCGAGAAAGACTCCAAGCTGCTCGATCGCGAAGTGACTTTCACGCCCCGCGCCGATGGAACCGAGGGAACATCCGCCGCCGTGCGGGCGGGCGAAAAGCTGTCGATCCGCGAACTGCTGTACGGACTGTTGCTCCCCTCCGGCAACGATGCGGCTGTCGCGCTGGCGGAATTTGTCGGCAAGGATCTGCCAGCCAACGGCAAGGCGGGCAAGAAAAGTAGCGTCTCGCGGTTCGTCGCCGAAATGAATCGCACGGCCGAGCGACTCGGAATGAAGGACACCAAATATGCCAATCCGCACGGCCTCCCCGACGAAAGC
>JACRIH010000073.1 GCA_016235885.1 Planctomycetales bacterium
AGCAACCTGCCAGCTCCCCGCGTAGCTTGTGCGTCCGCAGCGACGGGTGAGCTGCATCAGCCGACAATTGTTCCAACGTTGCCTCCAAATCTGCCGCAGTTCCCAGATGGGACTTCAGCCAGGCCCGCAAGTCCCGCGCGAACGCTGGCGAACGCAACAAAACGCGTCTCACGACAGAGCCTCGCGCACCAAGTCAGTGGCGTTGGTCACATGGCACTGACCTGCAGCGAATTCACGCCGGGCATCACACACAGAGGCTGCCACGCGCTCTCGACCTCGCGCGGCCAAACGGCGGGTCAGAACCGCGACCAATTCAGCTTGTGCATCCGTGTCAAGATGCTCGGCCGCTTCAAGGACGTCAGAGAAAACGATGTTTTGGCTCATTAGAATCTCTCCAAGGCGTCTTGTACGTCAAATGGGACGGCGTTTTTTCATCAAAGTTAACTCGCTGACACAGGCTTCGCGTCGCAGTCTATCGGGTCCGAGCGAAGCTCGGCAAGATGGAACGCCGCATTGCTGAAATCCCGCAAATCAACATAATGTCGCGACGTTTGATCGGCCACACAACTCCCTTCGCTGACGGATTCGTCATGACGCACACCGAGCGCTCGGTTCGACTTGGAGTTCGCTTTGTCCCGCTTCGTTGGCTCGTCGTGATCGGGATCGCGTTGCTGATCGCACCGATCGCAAAGGCGGCGGACGACGAGATTGGCGTTCGCGTGCCCGAGGGATTCCAGGTGACTCGATATGCCGACGATTCGCTGGCGCACGACATCTATTCGATGACCGTCGATTCGCTCGGGCGCGTCGTCGTGTCGGGGCCGGGATACGTGAAGATCCTGATCGACACCGACGGCGACGGAAAGGCGGACACGGCGAAGCAGTTTGCCGACGGACCCGCCAGTGGCGCGCAGGGCATGTGTTTCGTCGGTCGCGATCTGCTGTGCGTGGGAGACGAGGGGCTGATTCGCTACCGCGATGTCAACGGCGACGACATCGCCGACGGGCCGCCGGAAACCTTTCTCAAGATTCCGACCGGCGGCGAACACAACGCCCATGCGATTCGTCGCGGCCCGGATGGCTGGTGGTATCTCATCGCGGGAAACACCGCCGAAGTCGACGAGAAGTTCGCCAATCTGACCACGTCGCCGGTGAAGCATCCGTACGCGGGGACGATCATCCGCCTCAAGCCCGACCTGTCTGGCGGCGAAGTGTTCGCGGACGGTTTCCGCAACGCTTACGACTTCGATTTCGATCCGCGTGGCGATGTGTTCACGTACGAGAGCGACAGCGAGCGCGATGTGGCGTTGCCGTGGTACGTGCCGACGAGGGTGTTCCACGTGTTGCCGGGGGGCTTTCACGGGTGGATCAGCGACAGCTCGAATCGACCGGATTACTTTTTGGATTCGGCCCCCGTCGTGGCCGAGACAGGGCGCGGATCGCCAACAGGCATCGCGTGCTACTGGCATCGGCAGTTCCCGGCCGAGTACCAGGGAGCGTTGTTCGCGCTCGACTGGACGTTCGGTCGCGTGTGGGCTGTGCCGCTGGATCGGCAGGGAGAAACCTACACGAGCAAACCGGTTGAATTCATGACGTCGAAGGGGGAACACGGTTTCGCACCGACCGACGTGGAAGTCGGATCGGACGGCAGTCTGTTTGTCTGCGTGGGCGGCCGCGGGACGCATGGCACGGTCTACCGCGTGACGTATCCGAAAGGACCGGCCATCCCATTTGCGGGGGCCGCGGCCAATGCGACGCCGCAGCAGAAACTCAAAGCGTGCATCGAAGCCCCGCAGCCGCTGAGCAGTTGGTCGCGGGCGCGCTGGATGCCACTGGCCAGGCAACTCGGCACGCAACCGTTCATCGATGTCGCGATGTCGGAGAATCTGCGTCTGGCTCCGCGCGTGCGAGCCATCGAAATCCTGACTGAACTGTTCGCGGGCCTGCCTGTGGAAGTCGCGCTGGCTCTGACGCAAACCGATTCGCCGGAGGTTCGGGCGCGGGCGGTGTGGTCGCTCGGGCGCAAACCGGTCGCCGAATTGAATCCGCAAGTACTCGTCTCGTACCTCACCGACCGCGACGCCTTGGTGCGGCGGTGTGCTCTGGAAGCGCTCGCGACCGCAACGAAACAGCACGCGCCGTTCGCGGCCGCGATCGCGCAGAACATGAACGACGACCGCCGTGTCATCCGGCTGTCCGCCGCGATGCTGCTGCCACGGCTCGACAACGCGGTCCTGAAACAGATTTCCGAAACGGCCCGCCACACAAGCTGGCGCGCGGCGGTTGTGAACGCCTACGCGTTCGCGTGGCGGCTGCAACTGGTCAAGCCGGGCGAATTCAATGCCTACGTGATCGATATCGGCAAGCGGGTGCTGGAGGGTGAGTATCCCGTCGAACTCAAACGCGACGCGGTGCGGTTGATCGAACTGGGACTGGGAGACCTGTCGGCGGCCGAGAAGCTGCCGGCCGTGTTCGATGGTTACTCCAGTCCGCTCGACCTGACCAAGCACGAACGCGAACTGGACCCGATCCGTATTCAAATCGCCAAGCTGTTTCCGACGGGTGACCGGCTGCTCGATCTCGAACTCGCCCGAGTCGCCGCGATGATTTCGCCGCTCAACCCGGACCTGCTCGCGAAGATCACCGATCAAATCACCGACAAGAGTCACCCGACGGATGACCTGCACTATTTGATCGTGGCCGCGAAGATTGCCGTCCCGCGCGGCAAGCAACAACAGGACAGCATCGCGAACGGATTGATCGGCCTCGAACGGAAAGTCACCGAACGCAAACTGGCCGTCGACAGCAACTGGAATGATCGCGTCAGCGAACTGTACGCGAAGCTCGTCGATCAAGACCCCGAACTGCCGATCAGTCTGCTCGACCATCCCGGTTTTGGCCGGCCGGGACACGTGATCTACATGAGCCGGCTGACGGAAGCACACGTGCCGAAGGCGGTCGAGAGATTCGTCGAAGCAACAGAGAAGGACACGAGCTACCCGTGGAACAACGACGTCGTGTTTGTGTTCGGGTTCGTGAAGAAGCCCGAGTACCGTGAGGTCGTGCGGCAGAAGTTCGAGCAGTTCGATCTGCGGATGGCGGCGTTGATGGTGCTCGCCGAGGAACCCGACGAGCAGGACCGCCTGCGATTCGTCGCCGGTCTCGATTCGCAGCCGATCGAAATCCTCGACACGTGCGTCACCGCCCTCGAAAAACTGGAGGAGAAGAAAGACCCGGAAGAGTTGGTCGGGTTGGTGAAGACTCTCCGCCGACTGGGCGAAGACAAAGCCGAGTTTCCCCTGCGCGAGCGGGTCGCAAAATTGCTCCAGCGAAACGCGGGCGTCGGCGAAGACTTTGGTTACGTGCTGGGTGAAGACGGACACAAGCCGCAACCCGAGGCGGTCGAGAAGTGGACCGAATGGGTCAGCCAGGAGTATCCCGATGAAGCCGCCAAGCAACTCGGCGGCGGTGGTGCCACGCTCGCCGAACTGCGGAAACAGTTGAGCGATGTTCCGTGGGAAGGGGGCGACGCGGAACGCGGCCAGAAGCTGTATACGACTCGTTCGTGTGCGCAATGCCACGCCGGGGGCAAGGGCTTGGGTCCGGACCTGTCGGGAGTCGCGGGCCGTTTCTCTCGCGACGATCTGTTCACCGCGATCGTGCTTCCCAGCCGCGACGTTTCGCCGCGCTATCAGTCGACGCTGGTTGAAACGAAGTCCGGCAAAGTTTTCACCGGCCTGATCGTGTATGAATCGGTCGAGGGGGTGATGCTGCGGAACGGGACCAACCAGACATTCCGCATCGAAGCGAACGAGATCGAATCCCGCCGCAATCTGCCGACGTCGATCATGCCGGCCGATCTGCTGAAAGGTTTGCAGCCGGGGGATCTCGCCGATTTGTACAGCTACCTCCGCAGCCAGACTGCGAGGACTGCTGATGCCGGTGCGGCCAAGTCTGATGAGGCGAAGAAAGAGTAGGGCGGGTGTCGACGTAGTCCGGACCCCTTGGTCCGGACGAAGTCGTTTA
>JACRIH010000074.1 GCA_016235885.1 Planctomycetales bacterium
GCGAATCGACTGCACGCCCGGCGTGCCCGACAGGCTGACCGTGAGCGGATACGTGACTTGATCCTCGACATCCTGCGGCGACCGCCCCGGCCAATCGGCAATGACGATGACCTGCTTCTCGCCAATGTCGGGGATGGCGTCGATCGTGGCATGCGTCAGCGAGTAATAGCCGACGCCAAGGATGACTAACGCCGCCAGCATGACCAGCAACCGGTTGTTCAAACACCAACGGATGATGAAGTTCGTCATGATGTGCTCTCGCAGGTCAGGCTTTCCAGCCTGACTCCAACCGGCGTTCTGTCAGGCTGGAAAGCCTGACCTACGGCTAGTGCTTGTGGTCGCTGGGCATCTGGCTGGCGGATTGACCGGTCGGGTAGAGCAAACTCGGCATGCCCTCGATTTGCCGCTGGCTGTCGAGCAGGAATCCACTTTGGACGACGACCTTGTCCCATTCGGTGAGGCCGTCGAGCACGACGTAGTAATCGCGACGTCGCCCCGAATCGTCTGTCGCTTGAGCGCGCGAACCGAGCGCCAATTCGACCAACTCATAAGCCTCGTCCTTCGTCAGCCGATACGCAATCCTCCGTCGTCCCGTGTCGAGCACGGCCGACACCGGAATCGCGAGTACACCGATCGGTGATGTCGTTGATCGTTCGTCAGGTTTCTGTTCGTGACCTGCATGGTCGGCGTGTACAGCATGTCCCGCACTCGCCCCTCGCCCCTTGCCCCTCGCCCCTTCCACAGGCACACGCTCCAATTTCATTTCGCAGATCGAACACTCACCCGGCTCGGCCTGAACGACTTCGGGATGCATCGGACAGATGAATTTGCCTTCCAGCCCAGTCGGCTCGGGCGAGCCGTCGGCCTGAAGCGGCACGCGGATCGTCGCGGAAGCGTACATCTGCGGCTTCAGGCGGCGGTCAGGATTCTTGAGGTTCACACGGACGCGGATCGTGCGCGTCGCGTCGTCGAGGAATGGATCGATGAACATGACCGTGCCGCGAAACGTCTCGCCCGCGAACGCTTCCAGAGTGACCTCGACCGGCTGACCAAATCGCACCCACGCGTAGTCGTACTCGTAGATGTTGAGGTACAGCCAAATCGGATCGAAGTCGGCAATGCGATAGAGTTGATCTCCCGCGTCGACGTACTGGCCCACTCGGACATCCTTCTCGATCACCGTGCCACCGATGGGTGCGTAAATTGTCAAGTGTGTCGTTGTCTTGCGGGACTTCTCGATCTCGGCGATCTGCTCATCAAGAATGCCCAGCAACCTCAGTTTAGTGCGAGTCGATTCGAGCCGCGAAGCAGCAAACCCGCGCACAGCGGGCGACGATGCCTGCTCTTTGTCACGAGCTTCCAGCGCGATCAGCAATTCGTTTTGCGTGACGTTAAGCTCCGGACTGTAAATCTCGACGAGATGGTCACCCTGCTTAACGTCGAGTCCGGTGAAGTCCGCGAAAACGCGATCGACTCGCCCGGCGATGCGCGACGAAATCAACGCCACCTGCCGCTCGCTGTAGTCGAGCTTGCCGACCGTGCGAATCTCCTTGAACAACTCACGACGGCGGATCGCTTCGGTTTCCAGTCCCGCTCGCTTTTCGAGATCGTCCTTCGCGCGGGACAACTGCGAGACCGGGATCAGTTTCATTCCGCAGATCGGACAGGGGCCGGGGGTCGGCAATCGAATCTGCGGATGCATCGAACAGGTCCACACGTCTGACTTGGCCGATGCCTGCGAATCTCCGCGCGGCCACAACGTCACGGCGGCGATCAACATGGCCAGTGTGACCCCAACCGCACCCAGTCGAATCAAGAGGCGTTTTCCGATCATGCTTCGGCGCTCGCTTTCTGAAACAGTGGTCGCATCAGCTTGCCGACTTCGATGATCGTGACGGGCGTCAGCGCCAGCAGGAGAACCAGCAACCACTCCCACGAGGGATGATTGGTGACCCCAAACACGGGCTGAGCGAAAGGGAGTGTCACGACACTCAGTTGGAGTAAACCGGAGATGACAATCGCTCCGAGCAGGTGCGGGTTCGAGAACAAGCCCAGTGCGGGCATGGTGAAGCGCTGGCTGCGGCAGCCGATGGCAAAGAAGAGTTGCGCAAAGGCGGTGATGCAAAAGGTGACTGTCCGGGCACGGGCCAGATGCGATTCGTCTCCCTGGTAGATGATCCAGAAGCCGACGACCGCGACCGTCGCGACCAACGTGCCATGAAACAGAATGAGCAACCCGCGCTCCCGCGTGACGACGGCTTCATGCGGTGGACGCGGCTGACGGGTCATGATGTCGCGTTCGGGCGGCTCCATGCCCAGAGCCAGCGCCGGCAATCCGTCGGTCACGAGGTTGATCCACAGAATCTGAATCGCCAGGAGCGGGACCGGCCAACCAATCAGAGCCGCAAAGAACATCAACAACACTTCGCCGGCGTTACACGACAGCAGGTAATGCACGAACTTCTGGATGTTGTCGAAAATGCCGCGGCCTTCTTCGACGGCGTTCACGATCGAGGCGAAGTTGTCGTCCGTGAGCACCATGTCCGACGCTTCTTTGGTCACGTCGGTGCCGGCCACGCCCATCGCGATGCCGATGTCCGCGGCCTTCACGGCCGGGGCATCGTTCACGCCATCGCCGGTCATGGCGACAATCTGACCACGGGCTTTCCAAGCCCGCACGACACGCAGCTTGTGTTCGGCCGAGACGCGGGCGTAGACAGAGATCTGGTCCACCTGAGACGCCAGCTCGTCGTCCGACAGGTCGTTGAGTTCCTGCCCGGTGACCACCCGACCTTCCGCCGCCGCGATGTGCAGTTCGCGGGCGATGGCCAGGGCCGTCGCCGGATGATCGCCCGTAATCATGACGGGGCGAATGCCGGCGGCGCGGCACTTCTGGACCGCCTCCCTGGCTTCCTCGCGAGGCGGATCGATCATGCCGACCAACCCGGCGAAGATCAGATTGGATTCGTCGTACTCCGTCCCATGCGTCTCCGGGTGATCGCGGTACGCCAGCGCCAGAACGCGGAGCGCTCGTGACGCCATTTCCGAACTCCATTGCATGATCAGGTCGCGGCGAGCCTCCGTGAGCGGTTCGGCGTGACCGCTGCGTTGCTCGGTCGTGCATTTCGCCAGGATCACCTCTGGCGCACCTTTGGTATGCATGACCGGTGTGCCTGCGGCCCCGCGCACGACGACCGACATCGCCTTGCGTTCCGAGTCAAACGGAATCTCGTACAGGATGTGCTGTTCGCGGTCATGTGCTTCGATGCCCGCCTTGAGCGCGGCCACGACAAGTGCCCCCTCGGTCGGATCACCGATCACCTGCCAAGAGTCGCCACCATCACCGCGCGGACTAACCGTCGCATTGTTGCAGCGAGCCGCCGTGGTCAGAGCTTGGATGAGATCGACCTCATCGCGTGGATTGACTGGTTCGTAGCCCGACCCCTTGTGGGTCGGATGATTCCCTGATTCTGTTGAATTGACCAGGCCACAAGGGCCTGGGCTACGAGCTGCTTTTATGTACCCCGCGACGTCGGCAACGTCGCGGCAATTCAGGAACTGCCCATGCGGCGCGTAGCCGGCTCCCGTGACCTGATACCGCTCGCCGCCGGTGACGATCTCGCGCACGGTCATTTCATTGCGAGTCAGCGTCCCCGTCTTATCCGAGCAAATAACCGTCACAGAACCGAGCGTTTCGACGCTCGGCAACTTGCGGACGAGTGCGTTCCGCTTGACCATGCGCTGCAACCCCAGAGCAAGCGTCAACGTCACCACGGCGGGCAACCCTTCGGGCACGGCGGCCACCGCCAGACTGACGGAGACCAGCAGCATCTCCAACAATTCGCCGCCACGCACCAACTCCAGCACGAAGATGATGGCCACGATGACCAGGCACACGACGACCAGCACTTTTCCCAGTTCCGCCAGCCGCCGCTGAAGTGGTGTCGGCGCCGGCTCAGAGCGTTGCAGCAGCCCGGCGATGTTCCCGAGTTCGGTGTGCATGCCGGTCGCGACCACGACGGCGCTCGCCTTGCCCGCAGCGATGACCGTCCCCATGAAGACCATGTTCCGACGGTCACCCAGCGGCACGCCCTGGCTCAACAGACAACCCGCGTCCTTGTCTACGGGAACGGATTCGCCCGTCAACGCGGCTTCCTGAACGCGCACACTGAAAGCCGTCAGCAGCCGCGAGTCGGCCGGGATGTTGTCGCCCGCTTCCAGTTCGATGCGGTCCCCCGGCACCATCTCGCGAGCGGGCACCGATTGCAGCACGCCGTCGCGAATGACCTTGGCCATCGGTGACGAGAGCTTTTGCAGCGCCGCCAGTGCGCGGCCCGCTTTCTCTTCCTGAAGAAAACCAATGATCCCATTCACGAGCACGATCGCGAGAATGGCCGCGGTGTCGGCCCATTCTCCCATCACGCCGGCGATGATCGCGGCGACGATCAGAATCCA
>JACRIH010000009.1 GCA_016235885.1 Planctomycetales bacterium
CGGAGTACACGCGACGCTGCCTGATCTTGGATTTTCCGTTCGTGCTGACCATCGGACCGTCCTTCCTTTTCCTTGAAAAATAAGGAGTTGGACTGTCCAGAAAAACCCAAGCACCTCACCCAGCCGTATTACACGCCAGAGGAATATCACAAGCGGTTGATCACTCCCGAATTCTTGGCTCTCGTGCATCGGTCGCTCATCCCCGAAGGCCAGTTTTTCATTCAGACCGACAACCCAAACTACTGGCGATACATCCAAGACGTGGCTCCCCATTTCTTTCACTTCGAAGAGCGAATGAGCTGCTGGCCAGACGCCCCTCGCGGTCGTACCCGCCGCGAAATCATCGCCATCCGATACGGCTTCACGATCTTTCGCGGATTCGGACGACCAATGCCTGGGCTCGACAACTGCGAGTTGGACGAGTTGTCAAAATCACTGCCCCAGCCAGTTTTCTCGGCCGACCGATCGTCATCCGATTTGGACAATCTCGAACGCCAATAGCTGGTCCGAATTCCCTTACGGATGGCCGCCCACTCACGTCAATCAATGCGACCATTCAGCGAGTAATTTCAACGTTCGGGAATTCCTTCTGGAGTACCGGCAACAGCGAACAGCTTGTTCCGTAGACATTCAGTTTTTTCAGATTCTTTAAGCCACGAAGCTTCGCCAAACTCTTGTCGGTTACGGTGCCGTTCAGGCTTAGATTCAGATCCTCCAATTCACGGAGCGAGGACAGTGCCATGACACCCACATCAGAGATACCACATTGGGTGAGTGCCAATACCTTCAAGTTGGGAAAGGACTTCAGTAGTACGACCCCTTTGTCTGTGATCAGCGTAAATCCAAGGTCGAGAACTTCGAGTATCTTCGATCCCTTCCAGAGACGGAGCGCATCGTCAGAAACCTGCGTGCTGCTGGCAATGAACACTCGAAGTCTGCGAAAATCCTGAAGTTGGGCAAATCTCTCCCCTCGAATTTTTGTTGCCGAGACATTCAGCACTTCCAGCAGTTCATGCTCCCGGAGGACTTCAAACACGCGGTCGTCAATCACCGTTCCGCGGAGATTCAATTCCTTGAGTTGCTTTAGCGGTTTCAATTGTTCCAGTGCCGCAGTGCCAATGGACGCAGCGTCAATTCGGGCCGTCTCTAATTTCAGTACTTCAAGCTCCTGAAGTTGCGCTATGTATTGCAGACATTCAGAAGTCACCAGCGTGTTGGTCAGGTCCAATGTCCGCAGAGTCTTGATGGCACTCAGATGGGTCGCTCCAGCATCCGTAACTTGGCTGCCCGATAATTCCAGTACCGTGATCGGCTCCACACCCGATCCCAAGCCGGCCAACTGCTTCAGGTCCGCATCATTCCGGTCATTCAACGACTTCCTCTGGAAATCGGCCAAAACCTCAGCGGCAGATCGCTGGACAGGCACTGATTGTGTCACAACTGGAGGTGCTGTGGACGACGAGCCACCTGTAGATTGCTGAGGCGATGGTGTCGGTGAGGTCGGCGCAGCATTCGGCTGCCCCATGCTCGGTGGAGCAGGTAACTGGTCGCACCCAAAACAGCACACCATCGTTCCCACGATGAATGCTCGGTGGAGGTTCACACGAATTCCTGATTGCCGCGCTGAGCACCACTCATCTGATGCTGGATACGTTAATTCAGAATCACGAGACAACGTCGATCGAATTAAGACAACCATGATTCAATCCTTGAATAAGACAAACTTGAAATGGAAATGGATTGAGAACCACCAAGAGGCTAACCGGAAAGCAGTCATCGCTACGGGACCGGGAGTCATTTCCATGATAGTGAATTATGGTCACCAGAAGTCTCAATAAAAAAAGCCGAGGGGTGCAAAACTGGCACCCCTCGGCCCATTGATCCTCCAGAATCAATCACAAAACTCAAATACAAAGCTCCCTACTAAAAGTCGGGAACCGTTTCGCCACCATTCGCCGTTCCCAGCGATTGCCAGATACCAGATACCACTGGAATGGGTGGCGGAAGAGTACCATTGTTTGTGAGAGTCGGCGCTGAGCTTGTCGTGGGACCCGCCGGACTAAGCACATCGTAGTAATCTTCTCTTGAGTTGACATTTTCGTTGATGCCACGCACCGTTCCATCGGCCATCAACACTTGAGCGATCCCTGTGTGCCGGCTACTGGCCGTAATAATTCCTGAGCCGGAAGTGGTACCAGCAGAGCTACCTCCCGCATTCCCAGTCCAGCAAGAGGCCCCATTGGGCGGAATATTTGTCGTGAATCCCGCAAAGAACACCGACCCATTGTTCCACATTTGACCTGGGAACGACGTGTGTGTAGCAGCCGTGCCATAGGACTTGGATGTCGCTTGTGTCTTGCAGGTCACAGGGTTGTTGGCTGCCACCGCATTGCCAATGGTGTCCGTTCGTTTCGTGGGATTCCCCATCCCCACTTCCGAAAGCAAAATCGTATTGGAGGTGCCATCAATGATATCGCCGATGCGCATATTTCCCTGATGAGCGAAAATCCCGGTGGTCGAACGCCACCAGTTATTGTGCTGGTATGACAAACCAGTGCAGGCCTTGTAGCTGTTTCGGCCGTAGGCACCGTTAGACGCCGCCGTGAGTCGAATGACCTTATCCGATGGACAAAGCAACGCAGGAATCTCGGTCGTCCACGGAAAGATATTCGTTTGAGGCTGATATGCCGAATTACTCGGATCAAAGGCAATGGCCATATTCATTGCGTTGTACAGTGGCGCCTGATCGAAATAGGGCAGAATCGACACTACAAAGCTGAGTTTCGGCAAGCCTGCACTGCACGTCGCATTGGGTGCCAGTGGCGGACCGTTATTCATCAAAGCAATCGCCGGCGCTCCGCTGTCAGTCAAATTCGCGGAACAAGGTCCCGTCGACAGGGCGGGGAACATCAAGAAATTGTCGTGATAGTTGTGCAAAGCCAACCCCAGTTGTTTCAACTGGTTCTTGCATTGCGTCCGCCGAGCGGCTTCGCGAGCTTGTTGCACTGCTGGCAACAAGAGCGCAATCAGAATGGCAATAATGGCGATCACAACCAGCAGCTCGATGAGTGTGAACGCGCGACGAGATCGAAGATTCCGATTCATACGTCTACCCTTTCCAAAAAAAATCGTAAAAGAGCAACCCACCGACCACCGGTGGCACGACCGCAACGATACCACAAAAAAGCAACCGAAAACCATTCAAAACAGCTTGGCTCAACACATCAATTTCTTCGAGCGATCCGTTTAACGATTGCGACAAATCCTGTTGCCAACGAACCTCAAACTTGTTCAAAAGTTTTCCATCAAAGATGCTGTCAAGCACGTACGGGCAAGCTCGGATCGGAAACCTAGCAAGAGTGTAAACTCCAATTCGGCAGTTTTCAAGAGCTAGTCCTGATTTTTTGAGCGTTGGCGTCTCCGGCAGAAGTGATTCTCCACCAACCGGGTTGGAAGGCCACGGGGTCGGTAGTCTTTTTTAGGTTGGCTCCACTGGTTCCCAAGGCACATTTTGGGGGTTGTGGCCTACGTGAAAAAGACTCCCGCCTCCCTTGGTCAGTACCTACGGAGGACAGCCTGAACATCGCACAGAACGAAATGGGGCACTTCACCGTTAAACCGGAGCGGCTGGGCAAATCACTTGGCGGCGCTCACCGATTTTGACAGCAGGCAATATGCGACGTAAGTATCTGTAGAAAATCCGCCCCTAACGTCGCTAGCAAGACGCTGTCCGTCCGAAGGAAACTCCAATGCGACGCGGTTTCTCATTAATCGAGTTGATGATCGTCATTGTTATCTTGGGGATTTTGGGTGCCATCGTACTTCCCTTGTTTCAAACTGCGGCCAATGATGCCCGGGAGGCAGCATTGGCACAGAACCTCTGCTCCATGAGGAAATTCCTAGCCACTTATCGGTCGAATTTCAAAGGAGTTTATCCAAAAACCAAGCAAGAACTTGAGGACGCCGTTGGAGTCCTTCCCAGGAATCCCTACACGGCAGGACGCGGTGTCCGAATCATCGAGAATATCGGTGATTCCGATCCCAACGAAAAGGAGCAGGATAGCGTCGAAAGAATTGGCTGGATTTATCATCCCGGAACCGGAACGATTTGGGCCAACAACGAGGGAATCGGTTCCGACGGCCGTTCACTTCACCAATACTAAAGTGAGCCGCGGTAAGCCGTCTCTCTGAAGTGCCGCAGATTGAATCTGAAGAGTCGCTCTCCGGTTCGCTGCAATTCGAGCCCATGTGTCCACGACAACATCCTGCGACGCCCCCAACAATTGATCCAAAGTCACATTGTTGATTTGTCGTTCCTCTGCGCAATCTCCTGTCCAAACCGGGTCGAGCGAATCATAATCACCGCTTGACCGACAGTGAAACGGCCACAAATCGCCACGCGAAACCGCTGGCCGTACCTCGCCGTTTCTCTGCCCGCAATTGAACATCGTGACGCGACGACGTACGCTTCGTGCGAACATAACCTCCCTTCGTCATGGATTGTGAATCCACGATCCGAATCACGGGCACTCAGGCATCCGCAATATCAATTTTCCAAACTTGGAACGACTATTGTTCAGCAACCGGTCTTCGTTTGACATGAGATCGGCCGCGATTCTGCTCGGCCTCATCACCGGCTTCGCTTCTCCGGCAACAGGCAAGGGAACAACGATTCAGTTGGGAGTTGAAATCGAGACGCCGGCATTGTTCGCAAGATCCGGAGCGGCAATACCGGTGACGTGGACGATTCACTCCGAACAGCCCAACGTTATCGAAGGGCGATTGCACTACGAACTCTTGGTCGACGGCAAAGTCCGGGCGCGGTTCGAAAGTCACGATCTGGCGATCGGGTTGGGTGACACACGGTTCACAACGCTGCTGCCGGGCATCACCACGGACCAGCGGACAAACTACGTCGATGTCAAGATCAGGTTCGTCACGGTTGAAAAAGTCGTGTCACTGTCGGACAGGGTGCTGCGCGTGCAGCCGCCACGATTGCGAGTCTTCGTCACGGCCGTGTGCGATCCGTGGGCGAGCCGCATCGCCGATGAAACGTCCGCACTCATCAATCATCTGCGGATCGAACATTTCCACCCTGGCGATATCGAGCGAGCGATTGATACGACACCAGCACACATCGCGCCGGAGCGCCTGCCGACCGAGCCGCTTGGGTACTGCGGGTTCGATCTACTGCTGCTCCTCGACGAAGGCTTCTCATCACTCCGCGAACGGCAATTGCTGGCGATCCTCGATTGGGTCGATGCCGGCGGCAGCGTCCTCGTGCGCCCGCGAGGAACTCTTCAGATTCACCACCTGACATTCCTCAACGAACTCTTCTCGCACCAGACGGACCTCCCGCCCTTCACACTCGATGACAAATCGCGATTGGCGGAATTTGGCGCAGTGACCGATGCTCGTGTGCGGCTGGCAAAACGGGGTCTCGGTCGGGCTGGCTTGCTGAGTAAGGCATCTGAGCAGATCGACTTCGATTCGACCGCATGGCGTCGTACGGCCGCCTGGTTATGGAAGCTGCGAATGGATCAGACCGAGTCCGTGCTCGCGCAAGGATCGTGGAACACGATGGAATTGGACCGCGAACTGGTGCAAAACCAATTCGGCTACGATCGCCTTCAATTGTCGGGCAAGTTGATTCGCCTGACCGACGATTTTGAGCAGGTGTCCGCTCTTTCCCCGCGAGCCATCCGCTCGGGCGACTGGTTGCTGGAAAAGTTGATGCCGGAAACCGCACGAGTCATTTCGTTGCCGATGGTTGGCGTGATCCTGGGGCTCTACCTGCTGGCGGTCGGGCCGGGAGATTTTTTCCTGCTGAAGCTGATTCGCCGGCACAAGTTCACGTTTTTGTTGTTTCCGGCGGTGACGATCGGGTTCACGTACTGGACCGTGCGAATGTCGGACGCCAATCTGCGGACCAACAAGAGCCTGCGGTCCTTGCGAATCTTGGACGTCGGCTCCCAAGGCAAGTTCTTGCGCGAAAACCGATTCGAGTTGTTGTTTGCCAACATCGAACGGGAAGTAGTTACTGAAGCGCGGCACGAACTGTTCACGCAACTCGATCCGCGGCTGTATCGCAGTCAACTTGCCGATCGATCCAATCGTGGACGACCGCAACCGACCGCGCGGTATCCGGGGATGCCGGGCGAAAACCTGCTGATGACGAGCGGCACCGAGCAACCCGCTCTCCACGAGGGACAAATGCCGGCGCTGTACCGCGTGCGACAACGGCTCGGACAATTCACGCCGCAAATCAATCACCTGCTGACCATCGCCCCCGACCGGCCACCAAGCGATTTCGATTGGGACTCGCTGCGGCCGGCCGACTTCGCAGACGCTTCGCGCCGCAACGAACTCGGCAAACAATTGCAGTCCCACTTTGGTACTCAAGCGATCGCATACCTGCTACATGGCTCTGACGTCTTTCCACTGACGGGCGATCCCGCGTGGATGCTTCGCCGCGGCGAAATGTGGCCACAGCCGGGTGGATCGCCTCAACCAGTCAGCCCGGCAGCATTCCTCCGAGATGTCTCCGCGCGGGCACCCGCCGGTCTGTTCACGTTCGCCTCGCGAATCTCACCCACTGGCGGCGACAACCTGGAAGACCTGACCATTCTCGACCCGAGTGACCGCGATGCCTGGTTGTTGATCGTCGTTGTCGAGACCACCGACGACATTTTCGTGTACCGAAAGTCGTATGACTGAGCGGAACCACACGTCACGCAAGACGTCAGCGAGGTGCCGCCAATCGAATTCTCAACTACTGGACGGCGACGTCGTGAAGTACCATGTCTCCGAGTTTCATCGGTTGAAACAGACCCCCGACCCCCTCCGTCAACGCGAATGACGGAGAGACAGAAATCGGAGACACGGCGGATGCCTGACCAGCGAACGGTGAGCGTGCCGACAATCATCCTGTTTGTGGCACTGATGTGCCGTGTCGCAGCCGAGGAGCCACAGCGCGGGGCAGGCTTGGTTCATCATTCGGCTGGATCTCCGGAAGCATTGGGGGGCAAAGCCCACCCGGCAAGTCTGCGTCGCCCCGTGGCTGCCGTGTGGCTGAATGAGGGCCGAACGCTGTGCATCGCGAACCACCGCAGCGGCAGCTTGTCGCTGGTGGATGTGGCGGCGGGAAGAGTTCTCGGCGAGACGACCGTTGGCAAACGGCTGGCCGATCTCGCCGTGCTGCCCAATCGGCGGCACCTGCTGGCCGTGGATGAAGCGACGCACGAACTCATCATCGTGTCGCACGACCGAGGCCAGTTGCACGTGGACTCGCGACAACCGGTCAGTCCGTATCCGGTGAGCGTGGCCGTGTCGTCCGATGGCTCGCAGGCGATTGTGGCATCGCTTTGGTCGCGACGGCTGCAAATGATCGACCTCCGCTTGCTGGGCACTTCCGATCCGGTTGCGGTGCCACGATTGGTGCATGAGTTGCGGTTGCCGTTCGCTCCGCGGCGCATGCTGTGGCTGCCGGGAACTGACGACGTGGTCGTCGCCGATGCGTTTGGCGGTCGACTGGCCATCGTCGATGCCAGGTTGGGTCAACTCGTCGCGCTGCAAGAAATTGACGGGCACAACTTGCAGGGACTGTCGCTGAGTGCGGATGGCTTGCGGTTGCTGATGACACATCAACGGTTGAAGGAAACGGCGCCGGTCACGCAGGACAGCATTCACTGGGGCGAAACGATGGCGAATCTGCTCGGCGAGATTCCGCTGTCCGACTTGCGCAACCCGCGACTGGATCTTCGGCAGTTCAGCCAGCTTACATTTTTGGGGACACGAGAAACCGGCGCTGGTGACCCGGCCGGCATCGCCGTGCTGGATCAACAGTCTCTGGCGGTCGCGCTCTCGGGCGTGGACGAACTCGGAATTGTTGAGAACGGCGGCTTGGTAGCCAAGCGAATTCCCGTCGGGCGCCGGCCGCTCGTGGTCGTCGCTCCCGTTGGTCTGATGTCCTCGCCTGACTCGTCATCGGCCGCAACAGCCCGCCACGTGATCGTCGTCAACTCGCTCGACGACTCGCTGTCGGTGGTCGATCCGCGAGCTGGAAAGGTCGTGCGCGAAATTACGCTCGGCCCGAAACGGGAACTCACCGCAGCCGACCGTGGAGAGCGGTTGTTCTTCGACGCTCGGTTGTCGCACGACGGGTGGTTGAGTTGCCACAGTTGCCATACCAACGGCCACACGAATGGTCTGCGGGCGGACACGCTGGGTGACAATTCGTACGGAGCACCCAAGCGCACACCGACGCTGCTTGGCACCGCGCTCACCGACAAGTGGGCGTGGAACGGCTCGTTCCAGTACCTGCACGAACAAATCCAGAAGTCGCTGGCAACCACCTTGCGGACCGAGAATACCGACCCCCAAACCGCGCTCGATCTGTCCACGTTCTTGCACACACTTCCGCCCCCGCCACCGACGGAACCGGCCACATCGGCCCAGTCCGATCGCTCCCGAATCGAACGCGGACAAAACGTGTTTCGCGAGCACGGCTGTGGCAAGTGCCACGTACCACCCATCAATTACACATCGCACGAAGTCCACGACGTCGGGCTGACCGATGAGCATGGCCAGACGAAATTCAACGCCCCGTCGTTACGCGGAGTCAGCCAACTCCGACGATTCTTCCACGACAACCGGGCCGCGTCGCTCGAAGACGTGTTCCTCGAATTCAGCCATCCACGCGGCACGGTTCTCGACGACAACGAACTGGCCGACCTGCTGCGATTCTTGCGGAGCCTGTGACGCAATTGTGGTCTGGGCACTCCACGACCGGAACGTCGTGAGCCACGAAACGGAGGCAACGATGACAGGTGAACTTGGACGACAGGTTGACGACAAGTCCGTGAGGCGGGAATCGCCTCCTGCTTCGGTTACGTGTCGCCCGATCTGCCCGGCCTGCGGCGGACCGCTCATCGAAATCCGGGCCAAGCTCCAGTGTTCACGGTGTCACACGATCTGCGAAACGTGCTGCGAGGGAGGGAGAGGGTGAGCGAAGAACGAAGATCGCGAACGACGGATGATCGTCGCTTACGATCGTCGATCCCCGGATGCTACTCCAGTTTTTCCTTCACCACCTTGCCCGAAATCTTGCCGGCCAGCTTGAGCAAGCACTCGTCAAACTGCGCTCGGAGCTTGACGGTCTGGCCGTCCCGTTCGAGCCGGAAGCTGAGCGTGTCCTGGCAGTCTTTGAGTGTACTGACGGCCAGCTTTCGCATTTCCCGGCTCTTGGCTTTCTTCTTTTCCTCCGGCGTCTTCGCGGACGCCGGAGCGGCCGCGTCGTCCTTGGCGCGGCGGCCGTCGAGAAGTTCGAGCCATGGACCGAGCCGCATTTGCAGGTCGATCATCGTCGACTTGTCCTGATTGGCCGGTTCCGTTTTTGCCGACTTGATCGCGGTCTTCAGTTGTTCGACCGCGTTGTCTCCCGTCGCAATCCAGAGGGTGTCCTTGCCCGTGCCGAGGTACAGCTTCCCGTCAGCCCCCAGAAACTCGGGAGCCTCCTTCTTCACGTCGGCGATTTCGAAAGCGTGAATCTTTACGTCCCCTTCGCTGTCCGCGTCGAACTTGACCTTGTCGGCTCCCTCACGGGCTTCGATCGCTTTCAACACAGCCATCACCTTCCCGACGTCGGCCACGTGAATTCCTCCGACAGTGGCGAACTTGCCGCCAGCGTTCGGGTGGATGCGAAGAAACGCGTTGAACGAGCCGGCTGCGATGTTGGCGTCGACGGCGTCAGAGATCGCCGCCACCACCACCTTGTCCGCGGCCTTCTGTTCGGCCGTGCGATTCGCGGCGGCATTGGTGTCAAATTCGATGAGCGATTTCGTCAGCTTCACCTGCTCGGCGAGATGCTTCTTGCGCAGGTCGTCGATGGGAAAGTTGACGGTCAGGCTGGCGACCGTGCCCTTCGTTTCGATGCCACCAAACAGATTGTCGGTGGTCCCCAGCAACTGCACACTTTTTTCCAGCGACGTGCCAGGGATGGCGGTCAAATCGAGTTCGAAAGTTGCGTTCTTATCCTTGGCCGAAGTGGTCCACGCGGCGAGGATCTTTGCGGAGTCGACAAAAAATCGTTCGAGTTCGTCGAGCTGTTGCAACGTGGCCGCCTTCCGCACGGCAAACGTCAGGTCACTCTCTCCCTCTTTCTTTTTTAGAGTCTTTTCAGTATTCGCCCGCAGCGTGGTCATCCCTTTACGGCGGTCCTCGGCGGGCTGGCCGGAGTTGTCCAGCAGCACCACAATGTCACCATCCTTGCCGACGATCGGGGCCAACGCCGACTTCACCAGCAGGATGTCCCCCTTTGTGGAACCGATCACCACTTGATCGCCAATGGCACGGAGAAACCCTTCAAAGTCACCTGTCAGGGCATAGCTTCCATCGGCACCCTTTTTGGACTTGATGCCCAGCCCTGCCAGATTCTCAAGAAACTTTTTCAGGTCGGTCGACTTCACGGGAAAGAACGCGACATATTTGAAGTCGGTCCCGTCAACAAACACCTGCACTCCCAGAGGCTTGGTGCGGTCAACGCCATCCAAGAAGGCTTCCAGCGTATCGGCAAGCGTTCGGAATCGAGCGGGCGGCTCCCCCGCCAATTTGAACAGGAATTCAATGTCGCCCAGGAATTCACCGGCGCTGTTGAGCACGATGGTGATCGCCGGCTGAGCAGCGGCTTTCGCGGCCTTCGGATCAGCGGCCTTGACGTCGGCTGCCTTGGCTTGAGCCAATCGCACAGATCGAGGCGGCGAAGAATTGGCGCGTTCTTGAGCGAACGCGAAAGAGGCCGAACTGAGAATTACCGACAGCGTTAATCCAAGACAGCGGTTGCTGAGCACTATGGATCACTCCTTTGAACAATCGTATTTGTCACAAAGCTGGTTTCCCCTGATGAATTCCCGCGCCGGCCATGCCCGCGCAGACCATCAGACCATTTCCCTGCACTGGCCTAACCAGTGCTACCCAGCCTGTTACACCCGCCACGATACCCGGATTCCATCGGATCGGTTTCAGCGAGCGGCGGCATTCTAGCGATGCCCGCCAAACGTGGAAAGGTGGATGAGCGGGTCACTGGCAACAAAATCGAGATCAAAGCCACGGATGAAACACAGACAAGACACGGATGGACTCCGATCACTCACCTCGTCACATGCGTATTTCATCCGTGGCTCATAATGCTTCGCGTGGTTGCGATGAAAACACGTCGCGGTAAGCTAACGTCGATCCTCCATCCTCCATCCTCCATCCTCGATCACGCGGTTCCGGCCGCGGAGGGAGCCTGACGATGTCGCCCCGTCACTGCGTTCTCGGACTGTTGTTCGTCCTCGTCTCCACCATCCTGTTCGCCGCCGATGGCAATCGCCTGACGTACCTCGACGAACCGGCGAACCCATACTACCCGCATCGCAACTTCCCGAAGCTCACCACGCCGATGTGGGTGGGCGAAGAGGGAGTCGAGTGCGTCGTCGTGCTGGCCATCGACGACATGCGCGGGCACGAGAAATGGGAAGCGTATCTCCGCCCGATTTTGAACCGGCTGAAACAAATCGACGGGCGAGCTCCGGTCAGCATCATGACCTGCACCATCGACCCCAAACACCCGCACTTGCAGCAGTGGCTGGCCGAGGGAGTGAGTCTTGAAGTTCACACGGTCGATCACCCGTGCCCGTTGTTGCAGGGTGGAAACCTTGCCAAGGCGAAGTCCACCTACGACCGCTGCGTCGATCTGATGAACGAGGTTCCTGGCAACAAGCCCGTCGCATTTCGGATGCCGTGCTGCGATTCGCTGAACACCGTCAGCCCGCGGTTCTTCACCGAGATTTTCAACAGGACGACGCCGGTGGTGGAAGCGGGACCGGGAGCCGCGCAACCGCCCCTCACCCCCGATCCCTCTCCCCAAAAGGGAGAGGGGAGGAATTAAAAAAATAAACTCCCCTCTCCCTTGTGGGGAGAGGGGTCGGGGGTGAGGGGTCGCGGGGGTAACTTCCTCCAAATCGACTCCTCCGTCTTCAACCTGCTGACCGCGAACGACCCCGACGTGCCGCGGGAACTGGCTCTACTGCCGGACGGCACGGAGCGGTTTCGCCGCTACCTGCCGAAGGGGTTGGTGCGCAACGGGGCCACGTTCGACCGGTTCGTGAATTACATCGAAGACTACCCGTACCCATACGTGATCGACCGGCTGTGCTGGGAGTTCCCGTGCGTCGTGCCGAGCGACTGGTCGGCGCAGCATCTGCAAGGCCCGAACAACCCGGACACCGTCCGCGA
>JACRIH010000070.1 GCA_016235885.1 Planctomycetales bacterium
CCTGTGGTTAAATTCGTTTTCGCAGCCTGACCTGACATGTGCCCTTCCTTGGACTGGTGAGTGAGGTGAGATTCCTCATCAAACCTTGGAAGGGCTTTTTTGACATCACCAACTGGGGCGGCTGGACAGACTGGGAAGAAACTGTTCCTAGTGGGAATGAATTTGCAATTGGCGGTACTAGCGCGTTCCGGCTGATTGATGGCTACCGCGGCTGGCGGCGGATGAGCTTGATCGAGAATGAAGACCTCGCCGCGCTGGTCTATTGCCACCTCACCGAAACCGATGAACGCCGCCAACAATTTTGGGAAGCCGAACTCAAACTGTCCATGACATTCCTCTTGGTCAAACACCTCGACGAGTGCCGACCCTATGCCGATGAAGTCATCTTCATGCAGACGGTTCGCAACCAGATTGGCAAGACAGCACCGGGGCAAAAGTCGAAGCAAAGAGAACTCGACCAAGCCGTCCGCGACTTGGTCGATGAGCACGTTGAATCCGAAGGCGTGTTCGACATCTTCAAAGCGGCAGGATTGGCGAAGGCCGACTTGTCGATTCTGGATGATCGTTTTCTGCAAACCTTCAAGGACCAACCGCACGAGAACCTGCGTTTGAAACTGCTCACGAAGCTGCTTGCCGATGAAATCAAACTCAAGCAAGCGAAGAACGCAGCCAAGGCGAAGACATTTAGCGAGTTGCTCACCGAGACGTTACAGAAGTATCACAACCGCTTGATCGACGCGGCGGCCGTCGTCCGTGCGATGCTGCAAATCAGACAGGAACTCGAAGCCGACGATCAGCGAGCAGCGGAACTCGACTTGGAGGCCGACGAGTTAACCTTCTACGACGCCCTCGCCGCGAACTTTGCCAACGTCTACGAAACCGGTTTCTTGCGTGACGTGGTTCACGACGTCGTTCAGACGATCAAACGGCAACTCAAAGTCGATTGGACCGAGCCTCATCGCGATTCCGTCAAAGCCGAAATCCGCGCCGCCGTGAAACGAGTCCTGCGCCGAAAGGACGGTTTGCGGGACCAAGACATCGAAATCATCCTGAACCGTCTGATCGAACAAGCCGAAGACAGCTTTCGCGACTGGCCGCTGGCAGTATGAATGATTCGCCGTGGTCAGCCATGCAACGGTAATGGCGGGCGATGGGCGATGTGTAGAGACCAGTATCTGTCCTCGGCGAGCCGCCTCACTTGTCGAGTGTAGCCGGCATCGGCAAATCGTCTCAGACAGGGATGCTGACGTCGAAAGACAGTCACTTTGCCGGCTTGGCCGAGGCACTCGCGGCTGGCTTGGCGGGGGCGGACCCCGCCGGCTTTGGTGGAGCGAAGACGCGTTGCAATTCTTCCAGCGCGGTCTTGCCGTCGGCGACCTGCCGCAGGCCGTCCTGCTGGAACACGAGCATCTTCTCTTTCTTCATCTGCGTGCGAATTGCCGCCACATCGGGTTTACCGGCGATCAATGTTTTCATCTCGGGGGTGACTTCGAGGTATTCGAAGAGCGCGGTGCGGCCCATGTAGCCCACATCGCCACACTTTTTGCACGGTTCGGGATCGACGAGCTGTCCCTCCTCGTTCTTCGTCGGCAGCGGCTTGCGATACAGCACCGTCACCGTTTCCGGCAGCCCGGCCTTTTGCAGGAACTGCGGGTTCGGTTTATAAGCCTGCTTGCAACTCGGGCACAGCAGCCGCACCAGCTTGGTGCCGAGGACTCCCCGCAGTCCGTCGGCCACCACCTTCGTGTCGCCGACCCAGTCGATGAGTTGCAGCACCGCCGCCGCCGTGTCCTTGGCGGTCATTTCGGTGAGCAATGAGATGTCGCCAGCCTTCGAGAACACTTCCTTGGCGACGTTCGCGTCCTTGAGCGGATCGATCAGCAGGATGTCCGTTTCGGCACGAATAGTCCGCTGAATCGTTTGCGATATGGGATCGGTCGGGTTGACCGCGAAGGGTGTGATGTTGTGCAAGCTGCGGCCACCGGTGTCGCAGGCGGACTGGATCGAGTTGAGATAGGCATCGAGACCCCGCAGCACGGCGTAGAGCGTGCTGCTGGTTCCGGAACTCGGCGGCCCGGCCATCAGCAGCACGCCATGCTCCTCCACGGTCGCTCTCATCTTCTTCCGCAAATCGTCACCCATGCCGATGTCTTGGGTGGTGTCGAGCTTGGTGCTCAAATTGACTGCCTTGACCGTCAGGCGTTCGGCATCCTCGGCCGGCTCGCTCTTGAGGTGCAACTCATATTTCTTCCCTTCGAACTCGGCCTTCATGCCGCCGGTCTGTGCGGTCTTGCGATCTTTGATGTCCATTCCGCCCAGCAGCTTGAGCATCTGCGTGACGGCGAGGGCTTCCTGTTTTGACAGCCGGCCGGCCGGATAGGCGACGCCGTCCACCATCACCCCGACGATGGCGGCCGGCCCCTTCGGTTCGATGCGCAGCGATTCGGCCCGCCGCGAGAGCGCGTCGCTGATCAGATCCTTCGCCCGCACCAGGCCCGCATCGACCAGCTTCGTGTTCGCCGTCAGATTCGGCTCGGCGCCGTTGAACGGCCCCATGAACTTGACGTGCTCGATTTCCCGTTCTTCTTCCGGCTCCGCCTTCGGCTTCTTGCTCTTGCCGCCAAACCCAAAAACCATGACAGCTCCTCCGCAGGATCGATTTCGATGACTCGGGAAAGACGTGACAAATCAAAAGGAATGAAACAAACCGGATACCAACCCGCAGCGCAAGTTTTGAAGTTGCGTTGTTTTCTTGGACGTCGCTGAATTCGCAAGAATTCAGATGATCTAGTGCCTCGTCAAGTCTTTGATTTGGAGTAGCCACGCTCGCCAGAGCGCGGGTTTTCTCAGGCGATGAGCCCACAGTAGCCGCACTCGCCAGAGTGCGGGAAACGGGCGAAAAAGCCCGCGTTCTGGCGAACGCGGCTACCCAACTTTCTCTGCGGGTCCACTTAGGGTCAATTGCTCAATCTGAATTCTTGCGAATTCAGCTACAAATCAATGCAAATGCAACAGGAACGAGCGCAAGCGAGGGCGGTCACTCCCTCGCTTACACTCCGGGTTGGTGTCCGATCACAGCAGTCCGTATGTTTTCAACGTCATCAGCAGCTTGGATTCGTCTCCGGCACTGAGCGGGGTCATTGGCAAACGGAGTTCGCCGGTGTCCCGGCCAAGGAGTTTCATGGCCGCCTTGATCGGGATCGGGTTCGTGGACAGGCCCAGCAGGTCGCGGCAGAGCTGAAACAATTTGAAATGCCACCGCTGCGCCGACGCTATGTCGCCCGACTGAAATGCCGCGAGGAGTGCCAGCATGTCTTTCGGCACAATGTTGCCGACGACCGACACCACGCCGCGGCCGCCGATCGACAGCAGCGGCAGCGTGAGGCTGTCATCTCCCGAGAGCACCGTGAGGTTGGTGAGGCTGACGACCTGCGACGCCTGGTCCATCGACCCGGTCGCCTCTTTGATTGCCACCACGTTCGGGATCTCGGCGATCCGCGCGATCACGTCCGGTTCCATGTTCTTCGCGGTGCGGCCGGGGATGTTGTACAGAATGATCGGCAGATCGACCGCCTCGGCAATCGCGCGGAAGTGCTGGAAGAAGCCTTCGCCCGTGGGCTTGTTGTAGTATGGAGCCACCTGCATCGTTCCGTCGGCTCCCACCGACTTCGCGAACCGCGTCATCTCGATCGCTTCCTGCGTGCTGTTGGACCCGGTCCCGGCCATCACCTTGATCCGCCCCGCCGCGTGCTGACACACGATGGCGATCACCCGGTTGTGCTCTTCGTGCGTGAGCGTGGGACTTTCCCCGGTCGTCCCCACAGGGCACAGGCAGTTGGTCCCCTGTTCCACCTGCCAGTCCACCAGCCGCCGCAGCGCCGCTTCGTCCACCGCGCCATTTTTGAACGGCGTGACGAGCGCCACTGTCAGCCCCGCGAACTGTTCGCCTTTCGTTGCCATCGAAGAACGCTCCACTGAGGTGTCTACTTCCGATTCTTCCAGTCGACTCCGGCCATTTTCGCCAGCGCCAGTTCCAGCGCGTGCGTGCCGTCGCGGCCGTGGCCCTGAGCCTTCAGGGACAGATACAGTTGGTTCGACAAGGCCAATCCTGGCAGGCACAGGCCCATCCGCTTCGCTTCATCGAGGGCGATCCCCATGTCTTTGATAAAGTGCTCGACGAAGAAGCCGGGATCGAAATTGTTGTTCATGATCCGCGGACCGAGATTCGACAGCGACCAGCTTCCCGCCGCTCCGCTGCCAACGGATTGCAGCACGGTCGGCAGGTCGAGGCCCGCGCGGTAGCCATACAGCAGCGCTTCGCAGACGCCGATCATGTTGGACGCGATCAGAATTTGATTGACCATTTTCGTGTGCTGGCCGGCACCGGGACCGCCCTGATGGACGATCGTTTTCCCCATCGCGTTCCAGCACGGCGCCAGAGATTCGACGACGTCCTTGTCGCCGCCGATCATGATCGACAGCGCGGCGTTCTTGGCTCCCACGTCGCCACCCGACACGGGCGCGTCGACGCTTTGAACACCCTTGGCCTTCGCCGCGTCGAAAATTTCCACCGCCAGCGATGGTTCGCTGGTCGTCATGTCCACGAGAATGTTCCCCGGTTTCGATCCCGCCAGCGCCCCGTTCGCGCCCAGCATCACTTCGCGCACGTCGCTGGGAAACCCGACGATCGCGAACACGACGTCGGACGCTTCGGCCAGTGATTTTGGTGATGCCGCCCATGCGGCACCCTTCGCCAGCAGCGATTCGGCTTTCGACTGGCTGCGGTTGTACACGGTCATTGCGAAGCCGGCCGTCATCAAGTGACCGGCCATGCTGCTGCCCATCACCCCGGTGCCAATCCAGCCGAGCCGCGTTTTCCCAGGTGCAATCGTCATGCGTCGATCCTCAAGAATCCCAAATCCCAAATCCCAAATCTCAAATTTGAATCCACACGTCCCTCATTTCGCGGCGGCGGCCGCCTTCCCGACACCGCCATCCAGTTCGGTGATCCCGAGCCGGCCCTGTTGCCAGTCGGTGTACGAGATCGTGTCGCGATACTGATCGAACGTCGAACCGGGTCCGGCCAGGTACGAATTGATCCCGATGATGCCGCGCTGTAGTTCCTGTGGAGCGTCGCTCGGAATTTCCAACTGCCATTCCTGAGCCACGCAGACGTGCGAGAAATTCCCCATCTGTCGGGCCACGCCGCCGGCGTACGGGACGAGACGCTTGTGGGACCCCTTGTCGGTTCCACCCCAGAACGTGTTCCATGAGGCCGCATCCTTCACTGTCGTGTTGACGGTGCCGTTGAACCCGATCCATTGCTTGACGTCGTAGATGTTCGCGTTCCCCTTCCAAGACCGATCCTTCGCTCCCGTCGCAACGGCGAGGAAATTCGCCCCGATCCAATCGACTTGCAGGGCGCTGCGGTAACACGCCACGTTGATTGCACCGATCAGCTTGGGTGCCGACACCACATCCTTGGTTTGGATGATCGAATTGTTGATGTTGATCGTGACATTAGCCGGGGCTTTCGTCTTGGCATCATTCGTCACCACGAACCCGGCGTTGCTGAACAGGATCGAGTTGTCCACGACGACTTCCTGCTGGCCGTTGCCGACCAATTCGATTGCCGCCCGGCCGCCGACCAACAGCGAATTGCGAACCACGAGTTGTCCCGGTGCTTCGACGACGACGGCCGCCGTCCCCTGCTTGTTGCTTTCGGAGAACGAACAATTGAGCAGCCGCAAGCTGCCTCCCTTCACGACCAGACCGCCCCACGGCACCGGCGGCTTGAGTATGGGCGGGTCCATTTGGAACCGCACGCCCTCGAACGTGACTTTGCCGCTGTGTACGTTGATCATGTTGCGGGCGGCGGCGTCTCGTTCCGGTTTTTTCCGGATCCCCAGCCGGTCCTTGCCAATTTCAAATGTGAGGATGGGCGACACGCCAAAGCCCGCCTGAATCGTCACGTCCTGTTTCAAATCGAGTTGCCCGATCTTGTACGGCCCCTCGCCGTCGATCCGGATCACTTCCCCCGGTTTCGCCCCGGCGACGGCTTCCTCCAGCGAGGCGAACCGTGCAATTGGAGTTCGGCTGGCGATAGCGAATTTTTGTTCCGGTTCGCCTTCCAGCAGACGGGAAATGTCGCTGCCGAGGTTCGCCTTGCGCAGGAACAACAGCGCGAATGACGTGTCGGAGAGACCGTCCTTGTCGGTGTCGACCCAAGCCGACGGCCAGCCCCCCGTGTCGAGTTGCGTCTTCAGGAGCGAATCGGAACCCTTCTTAAACCAGTCGGTGTTGTTCATCTGATCCAAGCCGAGGAGTACACCCACGCGCTCGACGGACCACAAAAAATACCGCGGCGTCCCCGGTGCAATCCCAACCACGAAATCGCCCGTTCGCTTCAGTCCCTTTTCGAACACACGGTTCTCCAGCAGTGACTGGCCGGGAATGCTGCCCCCCGCCGCGCCCGCGGTCTTTTGCTTTTTCAGTGCGTCGCGGATCTGCGTGGCTTGTGCGACGGCGAGACAAAACAGCCCCGCGCCAGTCATCGATGGCCCCGACGGATTTTTCGCTGCCGACTTCGTTTCGCCTGCCGCGGCCGCAGCTTCGTAGGTGTAGGCCCAGCCGCCATCGTCGGTCTGCGTGGTGGTGAATCGCTTGGCGACATTCTCCAGCGTGCGATCGATCCGCACGCCGGTGCGCGAAGCCACCCACAGCCCGAGCACCGCGAACTGAGTGCAACTGTTGTCGCCGAATCCCTCCTTTGGTTTCGGCAACTTGGCGGGGTCGTCCAGCACGTCCGATTCCACCGCCGGACACGTGTACGTCCAACCGCCGCTTTCGAGTTGACCGGCCACCAGCCTTGCGGCCATCGCGCGAATGCGTGGCTTGTCACGCCGGTCACCCAACCGCGACAACAGCACGACCGACAGCGCGAGGTCGTACGTGTTCTTCTGGCCGCTGTAATTCTTCTGAACGTACAGGTAACCCTTCTGCACGACGGGGTCGGTCAGCGGCACACCGTTTTCAATCAGAGCGATCGTACACAGCGCGGTGATTCCGACTTCGTGTCCGGTGAACTCCCAGTTCCCATCCCGCACCTGCTTCGACTTGAGGAACTCGATGCCTCGCTGTCGGGCCTGAAGAACTTCGGATTCGGTTTGTGCCTGACCGACGCGAACGTCACCCAGCACGATTCCACACAGCAAGGCGACACAGACCACGAATCGAGACTGCATTGGAAGACCTCCCCGAGCCGACTGGTTCAATTCCGCTGGACCACCGCTATAATCCAGCCACAATTCTTTTGCAGCCGTCTCGCTCCGCGAGACGAAAGCCGATGCACGGGAGACGTTCGACGGTCACGTGACGCCGGGTGGCTCGTCGGCATTCCTCTCGCGGAGCGAGAGGGCTACGATCGGCGGGCCATTGTAGTGCGATCACCGACGGGCTTCAAACAACGTCCGCCGACACTGTCCGATCCCGCAGCCATCACCCACCGCTGGTGACCCGATGCCCGAACCGCTCGCCTACCTCAACGGAAAAATCACCGCCATCTCGCAGGCCACGCTGCCGATCTTCGACATGGCCATCGTCGCCGGAGCCACGGTCACCGAAACGACCCGCACGTTTCGGCACCAGCCCTTCCGGTTGAAGGAGCACATCGATCGCCTGTTCCGTTCACTCAAGGCGGTGGGATTCGAACTCGACCTGACCCGCGACTCGCTCCAGGAACTCTCGCAGGAAATCCTCGAACACAACGCCCGCCTGATCCCCGCCGGACACGATTTGGGTCTGGTTCATTTTGTCTCCGCCGGTCAGAACCTGACGTACCTCGGCATCGCCGGACAAGCCACGTACCGCAAGCCGACGGTCTGTGTCCATACATTTCCCCTGCCGTTCGAATTGTGGGTCGAGCGGCTTCAGCAGGGTCAGCATCTGGTCACGCCCAGCATCCGTCACGTCCCCCCGGAATGCCTCGACCCGAAGATCAAGAACCGCAGCCGACTGCATTGGTGGTTGGCGGACGAACAGGCGCGGATGGTCGACCCCAAGGCCGTCGCCTTGCTTCTCGATCAGCAAGGAAACGTGACCGAGACCAGCGCTGCGAACCTGTTCATCGTTCGCGACCGCAAGCTTCTCACGCCGTCGCGCGGCGTGACACTCGGCGGAATCAGCCAGCGCGTCGTCGCCGAACTGGCCGAACAACTCGGCCTCGAATACGAAGAGCGCGACCTGCAAGTCTACGATGTCGTCAACGCGGACGAAGCGTTCACCTCCTGCACCACGTACTGTTTGCTCCCCGTAACAAAGCTCAATCGCCAACCGATCGGCAGCGGCGTCCCCGGCCCGATCTTCCACCAGTTGCTTTCCGCTTGGAGCCAACTTGCAGGCGTAGACCTCGTCGAACAAATCCGCCGCGGAGCCGACGAACGAATCGCCGAATTCCACGCGAACACATGATGAATCTCCTCCCCTCTCCCCCTCCGGGGGAGAGGGGCCGGGGGTGAGGGGCGAGTGTCACTGCCGCGTCGATCATCATTCTTTTGTTGCATCGTCTCCACGCATGTTCGTCACCTGTTCTCATTGCCCGCAGCAGGATGACGTCTCACCGACAAAGCTGTCCGCGCTCCGCAGATTCCGGGCCTGCGACGGCTGCGGTCGCTGCCTGACACGCATCGATGTCTCCGATTTCTCCGGCTGGATTGACGAACAGGTGCGGATCAAGCGGAGCCTGCAAGAGCGCGGGTGGTTGGGATCGCGCAAGCAGTCCGTGAAGCAATCGGACGCGGACATCGACCGTGACGGACTGGCTGCGGAACTCGCGGCGTGTCTGCTGCTGGCTCCGGCTTGGGTGACGAAATGGCAACGGCTCGCCGAAGCCGGCGTGTCGAATCGTGGTCGCGACCTGCTCCCGCGCTGGACCGGACTCGACAAGCCGGTCGAAGTGAAACAGACGCGCTACCGCGACGACCGCCGCGGCTTCCTGCTCGTGCGGCCTCCGCGCTGGACGCCGGGTGAAATGAAACCCGAGTATCTCGACGATGCGTACTACGTCCTGCTCCACAGCGGCAGTGGCAACGGTTCCACCAGCGTGTACGATCTCACGTTGAGCGGTTGGACCGACCGCGACGGTTTGCTGCACGACGGAGTGCGCAATCCGGTCCCGGTCGGAAACGGCCAGCGCGAATGCTGGGGCATCCACTGGTCGAAGCTGCGGCCGCTGGACGAACTCGCGCAGCGACCGGCCAGTGTGTGGAGTCGGGTTATCGAATTCTTGACCACGAAGACACAAAGGCGCGAAAACCGATGACCGACCGAATCACCCCGACGTCTCTCGCACGCCACTTCGTGCTCTACTTCGTGTCTTCGTGTCTTTGTGGTTCCCTATTGGTCCCCAAACCGGCGGCAGCGGCCCTGCCTCGCGTCTCTCCCGACTGTGTCGGCATGGATGCCGATCGTCTCGCGCGCATCGACGCCGTCGTGGCCGAGGGACTGACGAAAAAGCAGATGCCCGGCTGCGTCGTGCTGATCGGTCGGCAGGGCTGCGTGACGTTTTGCAAAGCGTACCGTGACCGGGCCGTCGAACCCGAGCGGGAGGCGATGACGATCGACACCGTCTTCGACCTGGCGTCGGTGACGAAACCGGTCGCGACCGCGACCAGCGTGATGCTGCTCATCGAACGCGGACAACTCAAACTGAGCGATCGCGTGTCGCAGCACGTTCCCGAATTCGCGGCGAACGACAAGCAGGCGATCACCGTGTTGCACCTGCTGACACATCAAGGGGGCCTGATCGCGGACAATTCGATCAAGGACTACGCCGACGGGCCGGAGAAAGCGATCGAGAACATCTGGCAGCTCAAGCCGACCGCCGAACCGGGAGCGAAGTTCATTTACTCGGATGTGGGGTTCATCGTGCTGGGCGAACTCGTGCGCAAGTTGACCGGCCAGTCGGTCCATGAGTTTTCTCGCGACAACATCTTCGTCCCGCTCGGCATGGCGGAGACCGGCTACCTGCCTCCCGACGAACTCCGTCAGCGAGCCGCTCCCACCGAACAGCGCGACGGCCATTGGATGCGCGGTGAAATCCACGACCCGCGCGCGTTCAAACTCGGCGGAGTCGCCGGTCACGCCGGCCTGTTCGGCACGGCGGACGATCTCGCCGTGTTCGCGCAGATGCTGCTGAACCGGGGCGAATTCTGCGGTGCGCAGATTCTTGGTCCGCAGACGGTCGACCTGATGACCCGCCCGGTCTCCGTTCCCGGCGGCACGCGGTGTCTCGGCTGGGATCATCGCACGGGCTACTCGTCGAACCGCGGCGAAACGATGTCTTCGCGTGCGTTCGGTCACGGGGGGTTCACGGGGACGGCGCTGTGGATCGACCCACATCTCGAATTGTTCGTCGTCTTCCTGAGCAACCGCGTGCATCCCAACGGCAAGGGGTTGGTGAACCCGCTGATTGGAAAGATCGGCACGATCGCCGCGTCGGCTGTACTGGACGCGCCGCCCGAGATAACCCCCCGCCCCCCCCCGGGGGAGAGGGCGGGGGTGAGGGGGCCGAGCGGTCCAGAGACGACACCAACACAACCTGCGGCGGACGGTCGCACACCGGGCGGGGCACCCCTCACCCCCAACCCCTCGCCCCCAAGGGGAGAGGGGGGTGCGAAGCTTGATGTCTTCACCGGCATCGACGTTCTTCGTCGC
>JACRIH010000077.1 GCA_016235885.1 Planctomycetales bacterium
CCATCGTTCTGCCAATCACCTCGAATCTTCCGTAGTTCAACAATCTGAAAAGTGATCAGATAATGGCCCCTCGGAGGACAGCACGCACATCTGTGGGACCGTCGCAACTTCTGTCCGGCTCCTTTATACTCCGCGCACTTTTCTCGAATTCGACGTCATGCCGATCGGCGGCCTTCCCACATTGCAGCTTGTTTTGGAGATGTTCTGTCCATGTCGGACCACAAGACTCAGTCCAATCAGACCGACCTCGCGAACCTCAGCATCAACACGATTCGCACCCTCGCGATGGACGCCGTCCAAAAGGCAGCCTCGGGACATCCCGGAACGCCGATGGCGTTGGCTCCGGTGGCGTACACGCTGTTCCAAGACGTGATGCGCTACGATCCCGAAGCGCCGAACTGGCCGAACCGCGACCGGTTTGTGCTCTCCGCCGGACACGCCTCGATGCTTGTCTATTCGATGCTGCACCTGATGGGTGTCAAGCAGCTCGACAAGCACGGCCAACCGACCGGCGAACTGGCGGTGACACTCGACCAGATCAAGAACTTTCGCCAACTGCACAGCCGCACCCCGGGTCACCCGGAGTTCGGCCTCACGTCAGGTGTCGAAACCACCACCGGGCCGTTGGGACAGGGACTCGGGAACAGCGTCGGGATGGCGATCGCAGCGCGGTGGCTCGAACAGTATTTTAATCGGCCGGGTTTCGAAATCTTCGGCTACAACGTGTACACGGTGTGCGGTGACGGTTGCATGATGGAAGGGATCTCGCACGAAGCCGCATCGCTGGCGGGGCACCTCAAACTGTCAAACCTCTGCTGGCTGTACGACAGCAACCGCATCACCATCGAAGGGCACACCGAACTGGCGTACTCCGACGATGTGGCTCGACGATTTCATGGCTACGGTTGGAACGTGCTGCACGTCGACAATGCCGAAGACCGCGAATCGCTCAAGCAGGCCATCGCCGCGTTCCAGAAGACGACCGATCGGCCGACGCTCGTCGTCGTGAAGAGCATCATTGGCTACGGCGCTCCGACCAAGGCCGACACGCACACAGCGCACGGCGAACCGCTCGGCGATGCGGAAATTGCCGGCGCGAAGAAGTTTTTCGGCTGGCCCGAGACCGAAAAGTTCCTCGTCCCGGACGGCGTGTGCGAGCACTTCAAGTCGGGAGTCGGCCAGCGCGGTCGCGCGGCTCGCGAAGCGTGGGTCGCCAAGTTCGCCGAGTACCGCCAAGCCCACCCCGACCTCGCAAATCATTTCGACTTGATGCAGAAGCGAGAGCTGCCGGCCGGTTGGGACAAGGATTTACCGACGTACCCGACCGATCCCAAGGGCGTGGCAACTCGTGACGCGGGAGGCAAGGTGCTGAATGCCCTCGCCAAGAACGTGCCGTGGTTGATCGGCGGTTCGGCGGACCTCGCCCCGTCCACAAAAACTCTGCTCACGTTCGACGGAGCCGGCCACTTCGAAGCGGACAACTATGCCGGCCGGAATTTTCATTACGGCATCCGCGAACACGCGATGGCCGCCGTCGTCAACGGCCTGGCGCTGTCGAAGATTCGTGCCTACGGAGCCGGGTTCCTGATCTTCAGCGACTACGCCCGCCCGTCGATCCGCCTCTCCGCGCTGATGGAAATCCCGTTCATCCACGTCTTCACACACGATTCGATCGGCGTCGGCGAAGACGGTCCCACGCACCAGCCGATCGAACAACTAGCCGCGCTCCGCGCCATCCCCGGCATGACCGTCATTCGGCCGGGCGACGCGAACGAGGTCACCGAAGCGTGGCGCGTCATCGCGCAGCTCCAGCACGAACCGGTCTGCCTCGCGCTCACCCGGCAGGCTTTGCCGACGCTCGACCGCACGAAGTACGCCGCCGCGTCAGGCGTGGCGCAGGGAGCCTACATTCTGGCGGACGCAGCGGACAAAAAGCCCGACGTGATCCTGATCGCCACCGGCAGCGAACTCTCGCTCTGCGTGGACGCCTACGAAAAGCTCACCGCCGACGGAATCAAAGCCCGCGTGGTGAGCATGCCGTCGTGGGAGTTGTTCGAAAAACAATCCGCCGAGTACCGCAACACCGTTCTCCCGCCAACCATCACCGCCCGCGTCTCCGTCGAAGCCGCCTCGGTCTTCGGTTGGGAACGCTATGTCGGCCTGACGGGGAAGATCATCGGCATGAAGACCTTTGGTGCCTCGGCGCCGTTCAAGGACCTTTACAAACACTTCGGCTTCACACTCGACGCGGTTGTCGCGGCGGCGAAGGAACAACTGTAGCCCTGTCGCTCCGCGACAGGACAGCCGAGTCACCAGACGGCGCGGAATGCCGCTTCCGCGACCGTTGATGAAGGACGCAGATAGTCGCTCCTCATGCGCTCACCGATCTGTCTGCGTTTTCAACTGCCGCTCTAACCACGCCGCGTTCAGTCTAATGTGCTCGTGGTGTGCTAGCAGATTCAGAATCCCTGAACGAAAGCGACCAGTTGGGCCACGAACTCGAAAAGCTAGCGACCCGGAGGTTGTCGTGACGAATTCTGCGCTACAACCCGGAAACGCATTGCGCACGAGTTGCTGGATTCGGCGGCGGCGATGTGGCGTGTCAACAGCGATGTTTGACTCTCTCTCTCTCTCTCTCTCTTCCCCGACTCCTGCGATGTGTTCCAAAAATCATTCGGCTTTCCTGTCGCGGAGCGACAGGGCTACTTCCACGCTCGGACGAAAAAGTCCACCCAGTTTTTGGACATGATCCCGTCCACGTCCTCTTTCGAGTAGCCGCGACTTTCCAGCAGCGTGGCGACTTTGTGCAGGTCGGCGATCGTGTCGAGGTCGTGCGGCGTCTGCTCCTTGCCGAACCCGCCGTCGAGGTCGGTTCCCATGCCGCAGTGTTTGGCGTTGCCGGCGATTTGGCAAATGTGGTCGATGTGATCGACCACTTTTTCCAGCCCGGTGTTGTCGGGTTTCGTGACACCGATCACCCAGCCGGGCGTCAGCATCCACGCATCGAACGCGGCTCCGATGACGGCTCCGCGGGAAATCAACGCCTTGATTTGATCGTCATCGAGCTGCCGGTCGCCGGGGACCAAGGCTCGACAATTGTGATGGCTGGCCAGCACGGGGCCGTTGAAAATTTCGAGTGCTTCCCAGAACGATTGATCGGCCAGATGCGTGACGTCGAGGATCATTCCCACCTCGTCCATTTCTCGCAGCAGTGCCGGGCCGTCGGGAAGCAATCCGCCGGGGGTGCCGGTTCCATTGCTGTACGGACTCGGTCCGTAATGCGACGGGCCGAGGATTCGCAATCCCGCCTCGAACCATTCCGGAATTTGACGTGCCGACAAAATCGGCGTCGATCCCTCCATGCTCACGATGAATCCGATCGGCAGGTTGCCCGTCTTGTCCGCTTCCCACTGCTTGACGTGCGCCTGAAGCGTGATGCGATCGGGGATCTCTCGCAGAATTCCCTTCGCCGCCATCGCGCGATAGTACGCAAGCTGCCCGCGAGCGCAGCCGTAGGCGGCCTCGCGTGACTGGTAATGGGAGAGGACTTTGTCCTTGCGATGCAACCGCGGCAACAGCGTGCTGATCGTCATGCCGACTCCCCCTTTTCGCAACGCATCCCACGACACAGTCGCCGGTCCCGGATTGATCCCCGTGAATTGCGACTCGAACTCGCGAATTCGACTGACGGGCCATTCGAGGTTGCGGTTCCATTCGATTGCGTTCCAGGCCATGTCGAGGTGGGCATCGAAGATCATGATGGGGGAGTCTCCGGTGAGATTGTGGGGCGGGTTCCAATATGGTCGGCGAATTCTAGCGGAGACGAATCCGAGTGGAAATGTAGCCCGGTTAGCCGAGCAGGCTGATGCCCACGTCATTGTCGCTGCGAGTTAAATTCAATTCCGGACATTGACCAGCGTGGCCATCGGTCACGGCGACTCGCCGCCGACCCCGGAAGCCTTTTGGTAGTCCTGGTCGCGGAACACGTGCAACGGATCCTTGCCCACCACCAGAAACACGTCGGTGACCGCTTCGGCTCCCTCCAGTTCCACGCGAACTTCGAACTTCTTTGGCCCTTCCTGCGGGACTTCACGGAGGATCTCGAACGACTTGAGTTTCATTCCGGATTGCCAGCGTGCGTCAAATGGCTGCACGGCCGGCGTGGCCGACTTGATCGTGTCGTACGCTGCGCCAGACTGCCACGCCTTCAAAGCCGTCTCAAGTGCCGAACGAGCGGACGTCGCCGGCGGAATGAATGAGTCCTGACTTGCTCGACCGCAACCGCAGACGACCACCACGAGCGACATCCACAGTGATGATCGCCGCTGCGCGGTCAACTCGAAACGAAACATGCTTCGACTCCTTCGGAGATTTGCAAGGAATGGGTTGGTGAAAAAAAAGAGAACGCCGGTTGGTCACATGACAGCTTTCACAAGACACAATGCATTTCTGTAGCCCCGGCCCTTGTGGCCGGAATGACTGTCCGGTCTCGCCGCTCGATACGCCAACGTCGCACCCAAAAGAAAAGGACGGGAAGCAGCAGGTCGATGACTTCGTCGGCGATCAAGATACCGCCCAAGACTGGCGCCGCCATCGGGCGAATCACTTCGGTACCGACGCCGGTGGCCCACAGCATCGGAGCCAGACCGAGAATTGTCGTCCCCTCGGTGAGCAGTTTGGGGCGCAGTCGTTGCACGGCTCCGGCGATCACGGCTTGGCGCAGCAAATCCACAGTCAGTCTCGCTTCGCCGCCGGCCCGTTCGACCGCTTCTCGCAAATAGACAAGCATGATCATCCCGGTCGCCACGGCCATGCCGAAACAGGCGATGTAGCCCACTCCGACCGCCACCGAGAATCGGTAACCGAACAGCCATTGAAATAGCACGCCTCCCGCCAGCGCCCCCGGAACGGCCACGAGCATCAGACACGCATCGACTGCGTCATGGTAAGTCACGTAAAGCAGCCACAGAATCAGAACAAACATGACCGGCATGACCCAGGCCAGCGTGCGCGCCGTCTGCTGCGTGTGCTCGAACTGGCCGGTCCATTCGACGACCACGCCCGCCGGCAGTCGCACTTGCTCGGCGACGATGCGGCGGGCTGCGTCCACGAATTCGATCTCACCACGACCGCGCACGTTCAACCGCACGTAGTTCCGCAGCAAGCCGTTTTCACTTTTGATCGTCGCCGGCCCTTCGACGAGACGCACGTCGGCGACGTCGCCGAGCGTCAAAGTCGTCGGCACACTCCGTGTGCCGACATCCGCACGCGGAGCGTGCGGACTGCCTTTCACCACCAGCTTCCGAATCGCCTCGACATCATCCACGGCGTCTCGCGGATATCGCACGCGATCGGAATGCCGCTGGCGACCCTCAATCGTCGTGGTGACAATTCGTCCGCCCAATGCGATCTCAATGAGATCGTGCAGGTCGGCCAGGCTCACGCCGAGTCGTTCGGCGTGGGCGCGGTTTGGGTGAATTTCGAGATACCCCTTGCCACGAATCGGGTCGGCGATGACGTCGGCCGCGCCAGGAATCTCGCGCAGCACGGTGGCGATTTCTTCCGACACGCGCACAACATCATCGAGTTCACTGCCGAGCACGCGGACGCCAATCGCCGTGTTCACGCCAGTGGCCAGCATGTCCACCCGATTTTGGATCGGCTTCGTCCAGACGTTCGTCCAGCCGGGCATTTGCAGGGCCTGGTCGAGTTCCCCGCCAAAGCCGGCGAGTTCCTCCCGATCGCACGAGAACAGCACGACCGACTTTGCGAGTTGTCCGGTCAGGCTCGCGATGAGTTTGTCCAGCACGGGATGCGGATCAATGATCGGCAGCGGGGCGTAGCTGGCGGGGCCGTGGTGTTCATCGGGTTTGGAAACTCGGTTGGGAGTGACGGGCGAAGACGTTGGCAGAGTCGGGGAACGCTCGCCACTCACCTCCGCCTCCTCTCCCCCTCCGGGGGCGAGGGGGGTACGCGCTGCGGCAATCTGTTGTTGGATTTCAATGACTTTCGGATCGGTGATCGTCGCTCGCTTCAAAACTTCTTCGACGACGAGTTGCGAGAACGTGCGCGGAGTTCGATCCAGCAATTCGGAATTGAGTTGCCGGACATGATCGCGCCAGTGTTTCAGTTGATGGCGTTCGATCTGCTTTGCCGATTGAGTCACCGAATCGCCAGTGAGGTCACGGCTGGCGGTCGTTTCACATTCCCGATTGCGATGGTAGGCGTACTCTCGCGACACGGCGTCGAAGCGAGTCAACGCGGCCACGAGCGAATCGTCGAACAGTTCCGACGTGGCGGCCGGTTCGGCGGGAAGCTCGATCAGCCCCGAATCGCGCAGCGCGGCGAACGCGAGACGGGCGTAGCGCGTCGCGGCGGCGCGTGCCAGTTTGCGTTTCGGCCAGAATTCGGCGGGACGAAAATCGACCATCGTTTCGATCATGTCGAGCGGAGCCGGATCGAAGGGCGTTTCGGCTCGCCCCGCCTTGCCGACCACCATTCGCACTTCGGGGAACCGGCAGAGCACCATGTTGCGCGCCTTCAGGTCGTCCCCCGCCTGCGTGGCAGAAATCCGCGGCACGGTGATCGGCATGTCCATCACTATCCCTTCGTCGAGCGGCAGGCGGTTTTCGGTTTGAAGCGGTGTCATGGTCGCTTCGGCCACGAGGGCGATGAGCACGAGGCTGGTCACGGCAAGAGCGGGGGCAAGGAAAAGGGGGCGGGAGTCCTTTTTCGTTCCGGCCGACCGAATCCTCCCATCCTCTGATGCCGCACGATGGCCGCCACGAAAAAAGACTCCCGACCCCGTAGCTATGATTCCACACGCCAGCACTGACAGCAGGACGTCTCGGCGACCGAGTGGCACAACGCCGAGCACGAACGTCACGGCGATCACCCACACCAACGGTCCAGGCCGGTCGATGAGGTATTCCAGAACCGGTCGGTAAACATCATGAACGCTCCGCACCACCCAGCTCTCCATTTCCGAGCGGACACGGCCGCGGATGAAGATCGTGCAGAGCGCGGGAACGAGCGTCACCGCCAGCAGCGAGACAGAGACGAGAGCGAACGACTTCGTGAACGCGAGCGGCCGAAACATCCGGCCGTCGATTCCGCCCAGCGCGAACACCGGCAGGAACGACACCAGCATGATGAGCACCGAGAAGAAGATCGGCCGGCCGACCGTCTGACAAGCCGACAGCACGATCGCTCGGATGTCGCCGGTGACGAGTCGGTCGCCGAATTCTTCTCGCAGCCGGTGCAGCACGTTTTCGGCAATCACGATCGACGAATCGACCAGCACGCCAATCGAGATCGCGATCCCGGCCAGCGACATGATGTTCGTCTGGATGTCGGCCACGCCCAGCCGTCGCAACGTCCACATGATCACGAACGACATCAGGGCAGCGAGCGGCAGGGTGATGGCGATGACGAACGATGTCCGCAGGTGCAGCAGGATCAACATGACACAGACAG
>JACRIH010000069.1 GCA_016235885.1 Planctomycetales bacterium
AACACCTCCTCCTTCCTGAAACGCTTCAACCTCTTGACCTGGCTCGTCACCGGCGTGGTCCTCGCCTTCTACATGACCAAGACGCAGAGCTACAACTACGGCGGGAACAGCGCGGGGCTGCGGTGGGCGTTCTGGCTCATTCCGCTGTGGTTGGTGGCGATGATTCCGGCGCTCGATGCGTTCGCGGAGCGGCGGTGGTTCCGGACGGTGGCTGGCGGATGTCTGGCCGTGTCGGCGTTTTCGGCGGTGATGCCACACAATAATCCGTGGCAGCCGCCGTGGATTCAGAACGTGCTGGAGCAATGGGGCTGGGTGGATAATGGAACGCCCGTCGATCCGTTTCCGAAGCCGCTGCGGTGCTGGCTGGCTTCGCTGCCAGAATCGACGGACGATGCGCCGCAGCCGTGGATTGAATTTGCCAGCACGTCGATCGGCGGGATAGCTTCGCGGCTGCGAGTTCAGAGCGTGCGCCGCGAAGAGTTGGGGGAACCGGCGGAAACGGTACGACTGATTCGGATCACCCGGTTTGATGACGCGCGGAACCGCAGGCAGGCAGATGACCAGGTGGTTTGCGCGGCGGAGTCCGCATTCCTTGCGGGCGAGTGGCCATCAAAGTTCCTGTGCAAGGCGTCGCCCGATGTTTCGGATTCACAGATGACCGCGGCCAAACGCGCCGTGGTCGGGCTGCCGGTGGCCGTCGAATATCGACCAGGTTCCGTGCGGCACGTGAAGACGCCACTGCGGAGAAACGCCTTCCGCTGTCAACTCGCGGTGGCGTCGTTCCGGCATCGTATTGGCGACGTGGAGACCGAATTCTCGTATCGCCGTGTGTTGTGGCTCTGCCCGGACGTTCCCTTCGGGGTGCTGCAATTCGAGGACACCGTGATCGACCCGCGCGACAATGCGGTCGTGTTCCGACAGCGCTGGACGTCGGTCGAGATGGGCGGGCGTTGATCGTGCCGACGTAGTCCGCGATCCACTCGCCGAGACCCTCGAACTTCGATCCTCGATCCTCTATTCTCCGACCAATCACCAAACCTACCACACGCAGACAGGACCGAGTCATCGCAATGGGATTGTTCGACAAGCTCAAAAAAGGGTTGCAGAAGACCAAGGATTTGCTGCGCACGGATGTCCGCGACTTGTTCAAGGCGGGGGAACTTCTCGAAGAGAAGCACATCGAAGATTTCTACGCCCGGCTGATTGGGACCGACATGGGGGTCGAAGCGTCCAAGGCCATCGTCACGGAATTGCGGGAGAAGCATCTCGGCCGGACGGTGGTGATCGATGAGATTTGGAAGACGATTCGCGACAAACTCAAGTCGCTGCTGAAAGGGGGCGAGGGGACGTTGTGGGACGTCAACAACAAGCTCTCGCCGTTGAAGTTGGCTCCGACGGGGACCACGGTCATTCTGGTCGCCGGAGTCAACGGCGTGGGAAAGACAACGTCGATCGCCAAGCTCGCCAACCTGTTGCAGTCGCACGGAAAAAAGGTGGTGCTGGCGGCGGGAGACACGTTTCGCGCAGCGGCTGTCGAGCAACTGACGCTGTGGAGTCGCCGGCTGGGGTGCGAGATCGTCACGAAAGCGGCCAGTTCCGATCCCGCCGCCGTGGCGTTCGCGGGGTGTGTCCGCGCGAAAGAAATCGGTGCGGACGTGCTGATCGTCGATACGGCCGGTCGGTTGCAAACGCAACAGAACCTGATGAAACAACTGAGCAAGATTCAGCGCGTCATCGAGGGGCAAATCCCCGGCGCACCGCACGAAGTGCTGCTGGTTCTGGATGCCACGACGGGACAGAACGGGGTGAGTCAGGCCAAACACTTTTCCGAAGCGGTGGCCTGCTCAGGCTTGGTCCTCGCGAAACTCGACGGCACGGCCAAGGGAGGCGTTGTCGTGGCGATTCGGCAGACGATGTCGCTGCCGGTGAAGTATGTTGGCGTCGGCGAACAGGTGGACGATTTGGAATTATTCGACCCGGAAGGCTTCGTCGACGCGCTGTTCGAGAAATAGACGCGGAGAAAGAGAGACGCGGAGAGAATCAGCCCTCCCCGCGTCTCCCATTCTCCGAGTCTGTGTGACTCGCGCTCCGGCTGGGGACTCTAAACGGTTCAGGTGGTCCTTTCGCGAATGAACGGCAACTCTCGCCGTTCCGCTGACTCTCGCCGCGCAAAATCTGCCGACCGATTTCGGTGCGGCCTGACGCAGGTTTCCATGTGGATAAGCCGCGTAACTTCTGCCAGTTTTCATTGAAATGCTGGTCAGCGAAACTCTCAAGGATGGGTTCTATTCTTTGCAAGTGGCTTGAGTGATGCTCCGATAACTCCGAACGAGCTTGCCATCCTCATCGCGCTCGACTTGCCGACAGTTGGGGATTCGCAATCTCAACTCAGACAGAGACTGTCAGAGTGATTTCGAAGCGTGTGGGAGTCACTTGTGGACTTGTTTCGCTCATCGGTCCACAGCACGGAGTGAAGGAACGTGGCGGTCGCTGGAATTCATTTCACCCTGACCAGACGGACAGGGATGGCGACCCGCCGGTGATGATTCAAACAACCAGGCCGGCGAGGCCAGTGAGCACGATTCGAGGATCGAATTCACTCAAGACGAGGCAGGAGACCCAAACATGAAGTGCAAGTTCGTAAAAGCCGGGATCATTGTGGCGGGGTTCTGGTGTGGAACCGTCGCTCAAAGTGCAGACCAGCCAGTGGCCCCACAATCAGCGGCCAATGTGTATCGAAGTGGATTTGAACAGGTGTTCAACCAGGAGAACGCCGGAAAGATTACGCCCGTGGGAGGCACGAACGCCTGTGCTGCTCCAGCGACGGCAAATTGCTGTCCGCCTGCGAACGCGGCCGCATGCGGCCCAGCCGCCTGCGGTGCGAACGCGTGCGGTGACAAGCAAGGCTGCACTGGCGGCCAGGGTTGCAACGGCGGCGAAGAGGCCGAGGCGTGGGCACTCCAGAGCCTGTTCACCGACAAATGCGGTAGCAACTGGCTGGATGACAACGGTCTGAAAATCGGCGGCTGGACCGCCATCAGCTTCACCGCCAACTTCGACAGTCCTCGGGATCGGTTCAATGGACCGGTCACGTGGATGGATCGGTCGAACGAAATGATGGTGAATGAACAGTGGTTCTTCCTGGAGAAAGCCACCAAAACCGACGAATGCAATGATTGGGACATCGGCGGCCGAGTGGACTGGATCTACGGTACCAATGCCCGGTTTGACCAGGCGGCTGGCTTGGAGGACCAATGGATCACCGATCACTCGTTCTACCAGATGGCGATGCCGCAGTTTTACGCAGAGATTGCCTACAAGAAGCTGAGCGTCAAGGTCGGCCACTTTTTCACGACGCTCGGATACTTCGTCGTGCCGACGACGGGCAACTTCTTTAACACACTGCCGTACACCTTCCAGTACGGCGAACCGTTCACCCACACGGGGATCATGGGGACGTACAAAGCCACCGATGCCCTCACGATGCATGCCTGTGTCATTCGTGGATGGGATAGCTTTCGGGATGTCGGCCAGGGAAGTCCCGATGCGGGATTCCTCGGTGGCGTGACATACACGTGGGAAGACAAGTCCAGCCTGGCCTTCTCGTTGGTTGCTTCGCGAGAACTCGCTGCCGGCGCTGGCGGAGACGGCTTTGCGCCGCGGTATGCACAGAGCCTGGTGTATTCCCGACCGATCGGTGAAAAGTTGACGTACGTTGCTCAGACCGATTATGGCAATCAGGATCAGGCCATTGCTGGCGGACAGAGTGCTCAGTGGTATGGTTTGAATCAGTACGTCTTCTATGTTCAGAGCGACAAGTTGTCATGGGGTGCCAATTTCGAATGGTTCCGCGATGAAGACGGTGTTCGCGTCGGCGGCTTTCTGCCGAACCTCAGCACTGTGCCGACCGCGACTCGCGGTCTCGACGTGGCTCGTTCGGGCTTCGCCGGCAATTTCGCCCAGTTGACGTTGGGACCGAAGTACACGGTCAACAAGAACATGTACGTCCGACCGAATCTTCGGTTCGACTGGTATGACGGAAGCCCGAACGGGGCTGGCCTTCTGCCGTACGGAGATGGACTGAAGGACACGCAAACAATTCTGTCCACGGACCTCGTGATCACGTACTAACCAAGACGAAAGTTCAGCGACAATTTTCACCGAGCCGCAGGGGTCACCAACCGTTCTTGTAATACTCGACCGGATAACCAAGGGTGGCGTCGTCATGGTGGTTCGTCAAACCATGTCGCGGCCGGTGAAATGCGTTGGAGTCGGCAAACAAAGGGAAGAGCTGGAACTGTTCGATCCAGACCAATTTGTCGGCATGCTGTTGGAGTAATTATCTCAGCACTGCCAACTGCGGACTTTGGTATTTCGACGCGCTCAATTCGCGGCGGCACGGCAACACTCGCCGTTCCGCCGCTTTTTTTTACGCGCTGACGGCACCGTGATGGTCGTGTGGACTTTCGCGAAATTCCATGTGGGTAAGCCGCACAACCTCTGCCTGTTCTCATAGAAATGCTGGTCACGGCGACTCTCAAGGACGGGCTTTAATCTTTGTGAGTGGATTGAGAGATGCTCCGATAACTCCGGATAGGCTTGCCATCCTCATCGCGCTCAACGTGATGGCGATCGGGGAATCGCAGTCTCGACTTCGACGGAGACTGCCGGAGCGATGTCAAGGAGTGTGGGAAACGCTCGTGGACTTGTTTCGCTCATCGGTCCACAACACGGAGTGAGGAAACGTGGCGGTCGTTGGAGTTCATCTCCAACTGTCAGGGGGACAGGGATGGCGACCCGCCGGTGATGCTTCAAAGTACTAGGCCGGCAAGGCCGGTGAGCACGATTCAAGGATCGAATTCACTCAGGACGATGCAGGAGACCCAAACATGAAGAGCAAGTTCGTGAAAGCCGGGATCATTGTGGCGGGGTTTTGGTGTGGAACCATCGCTCAGGGTGCTGACCAACCGTCACAGCCGCGTTCAGCGGCCGACGTGTATCAAAGTGGTTTTGAACAAGTGTTCAACGAGGAGTATGCCGGGAAGATTGCTCCCGTGGGCGGCACGAATGAGTGCGCTGCACCAGCGGGAACGAACTGTGCCCCGGCTAACGCTGCGGGCTGCGGTCCCGCCGCAACGGGATGCAATGTCAACCAGGCGTGTTCGACACACGGCGGCATATTGGGCAAGTGCTCGCTGGATTCCCTCTGTGGTGGCGACAAGTGCAATGGCTCGGAAGAGGCAGAAGCCTGGGCGCTGCAAAGTCTCTTCACGGACAAATGCGACAAGAATTGGCTCGACGACAATGGCCTGAAACTGGGCGGCTGGACCGCGATCAGCGCCACGGTCAATTTCGCCAGCCCGCGAGATCGGTTCAACGGACCAGTCACGTGGATGGATCGGTCGAACGAGGCGATGCTGAACGAGCAGTGGTTGTTCCTGGAGAAAGCCACCAAAACTGACGAGTGCAATGATTGGGATATCGGTGGCCGAGTGGACTGGGTCTACGGTACCAATGCCCGGTTTGACCAGGCGGCTGGCTTGGAGGATCGCTGGATTACCGACCACTCGTTCTATCAGATGGCGATGCCGCAGTTTTACGCGGAGCTGGCCTACAAGAAACTGAGCATCAAGGTTGGTCACTTCTTCACGACGCTCGGATACTTCGTCGTGCCGACAACGGGCAACTTCTTCAACACGCTGCCATACACCTTCCAATACGGTGAACCGTTCACTCACACGGGGATCATGGCGACGTACAAGCCCTCCGATGCCCTCGCGCTCCACGCCTGTGTCATTCGTGGCTGGGATAGTTTCAAGAGTGTCGGCCAGGGAAGTCCCGATGCGGGATTCCTCGGTGGTGTCGCCTACACGTGGGAAGACAAGTCCAGTCTGGCGCTCTCGCTCGTCTATTCCCAAGAGGTTGCTGCCGGTGCCGCCGATGGCTTCGGGAATCGGTATACCCAAAGCCTCGTGTACTCGCGCCCGATGGGAGAAAAGTTTAACTATGTCTTGCAGACCGATTACGGCAACCAAGACGAGGCCCTGGCCACGGGACAGAGCGCCCAGTGGTACGGCATCAACCAATACCTGTTCTACACCCAGAGCGAAAAGCTCGCCTGGGGTGGAGAATTTGAATGGTTCCGTGATGACGACGGCACCCGCGTGGGTGGCTTCCTGCCCAATGCCAGCACTGTGCCAACAAGAACCCGTGGCCTCGACGTGGCTCGGTCTGGCTTCTCCGGCAACTTCTATCAAATCACGTTTGGTCCCAAATGGACCGTCAACAAGAACATGTACGTGCGACCAAATCTGCGCTGCGACTGGTACTACGGTGAAGCCAACGTGGCTAGCCTTCTGCCATACGCCGACGGATCACGTCGAACTCAGCAGATCATTTCGACCGACTTGGTGATTACCTACTAGGTCTTGGTTCCAGTGACAACGACGAATGCCGGGCCGCAGACCCCATCGGGGGGCTGCGGTCCGGCTGTTTTTGCTGGCACGCGCTGCCTCAAGGGCTGGCACGTCAGCGCCGGCGCTTCTCTACAAAGCGGACCCACCGTTTGATCGCCACCGCCGCCAATACGTTTTGCACCAATCGGTTGCGACGCAATTTCAAACACGGATCAAACTCTGGCACGGAACCTGCCAAGTCCGCCGGTTAACGAGTTGGGCCGTTGTGCAGCAATCCTGCCTGCGGCGTCTCGTGCGTCATCGTAATGCGCTCGTGGCTCCACGCGGGGCAAAGCTCTCTCAGTGACAACGCGGTTCGGTCGTTCTGGCCCGTTCTGGCTGGCGACGTCTCCGTGCCTCATCGCGCGGCGTATTGTCATTCGACAGTGCCGCACCTCGCGCTCCCCCACGGACTGGCTCAGCGCCGCGAGTCCACCGAGCGGGTCGACGTTTTTCCATCACACGAGAGGAGCAGTAAAATGATGAAGCACTGGTTGGGACTGATCTTGATTGGGCTGCTGATCGCAGCCGGACCGGCATCAAATGTCGTGCAAGCGCAAGACGAGAAACCGGCCGCCGCTGAACCGGCACCGGAAGCGGCTGCCGCGCCAGCCGCCGCACCCGCCGATCTGGGCAAGTCGATCGAAGAATTGAAAGTCAGTACAGGCAATCTGAAGGTGGCACTCGACACCGTGTGGGTGTTGGTCACGGCCATGCTCGTGTTCTTCATGAACCTGGGCTTTGCCTGTGTCGAATCGGGCATGTGCCGGGCGAAGAACTGCGTGAACATCCTGTCGAAGAACTTCATCGTCTTCGCCGTCACGTCGTTGTTCTTCTGGCTGCTCGGCTTCGGGCTGATGTTCGGCAACGGCGGTGACTACGTCGGGACGGAAGGGATGATGACCGTCGGTGGCGAAGACAACAGCCCCGCGACATTGGAAGCCTACAAGGGAGCCTATGGTTCATTGAACTGGACCGGCGTTCCCATCTGGGCCAAATTCTTCTTCCAGCTCGTGTTCGCCGGAACGGCCGCGACGATCGTATCGGGAGCCGTTGCCGAGCGAATCAAGTATCAATCGTTTATCGTCTTCAGCGCCTTGATGGCGATCGTGATTTACCCCGTCGTCGGTCACTGGATATGGGGTGGTGGCTGGTTGGCCGCGAAGGCGAACTTCCTCGACTTCGCCGGATCAACTCAGGTCCATTCGATTGGTGGCTGGGCGGCATTGACCGGAATTCTCTTCCTCGGTCCGCGAATTGGAAAGTTCGGGGCCGATGGCAAAGCGAACGCGATCCCCGGTCACAACATGACGGCCGCCACCATCGGCTGCCTCATTCTGTGGCTCGGCTGGTTCGGGTTTAATCCAGGGAGCACGATGGCGGCCGATCCGGGGTTCATCTCGGACGTGTGTGTCACCACAAACACGGCGGCGGCGTTGGCCACGCTGACAGCGACCATTACCTCCTGGGTGTTGCTCGGCAAACCCGATATCGGCATGACCCTCAACGGCTGTCTCGCCGGCTTGGTGGCGGTCACGGCACCGTGCGCGTGGATCACCGTCGAATCATCCGCGATCATCGGAGCCATTGCCGGTGTGCTCGTCGTGCTGGCTGTCATTGGGTTCGACAAGATCAAGATCGACGATCCGGTCGGTGCCACCTCGGTCCACCTGGTGAATGGCATCTTCGGAACGATCTGCGTGGGATTGTTCTCTGACCCGGCCATCATGGCCTCCCGCGGCCTCGACCCGACCAAGTTCAAGGGCGGATTGTTCTTCGGCGGCGGCATGGATCAGCTCATCGCTCAGTTGACCGGTGTGGTGGCGACGGCGGTGTATGTCATCATTGCTTCGGCCATCTGCTGGGCCGTGTTGAAGGCCACGATGGGGATTCGCGTCTCCCGCGAAGAAGAGATCGAAGGTCTGGATCACGGTGAACACGGCAACCAGGCCTACCACGGCTTCGTGATGGACGTGTCGTGATGCGGATCGACAACCAGTTTCGGGCGGAGGCCGAGCCGCAAAGTTCGGCCTCCGCGATCCTTCCCAGTCTCACAAAAAAAAGGGATCACTCCCATGAAAAAGATTGAAGCGATCATTCGGCATTTCAAATTGGAAGACGTGAAGAACGCATTGAGCGCCAAAGGCGTTCAGGGCATGACCGTCAGTGAAGTCCGCGGTTTCGGCCGCCAGAAGGGGCACAAGGAAATGTACCGCGGTGCGGAATACACCGTGGACTTCGTCCCCAAGGTAAAAATCGAAGTGGCCGTGACCGACAACCTCGCCGCCACCGTCATTCAGACGATCGTCGAATCGACGCGAACCGGCAACGTCGGCGACGGGAAAATCTTCATCAGCGACATTGCGGAAATCATCCGCATCCGGACAGGCGAAACCGGCGACGCCGCGTTGTGATCTCCTGACATCCGTTTCGAAAGACCTTCTCGAACGGCTGACGTGTGCCCGGCACACGCCAGCCGTTTTCGTTTGCGCACTGGATCGACAGATGACACGCCCTGACAAAGCACGGCCAGAGATCGAAGCCCCACAGGAGTAGCCACGGTCGCCAGACCGTTGGAATGGCCCCGCAATCCCCGACTCCCCCACGCTCTGGCAAGCATGGCTACCGTTGTTGTGGCGGTGACACTCCGTGACACCGCGTGTGGCGGCCGCCCTGCGGGGAAGCCACCGCAGTGTCAGAGCGTGCCACCCTGTTGCGATTCAAAGTTTCGTCTTGCTTGCCTTCTTTTTGCACCGCAGTCAGACTCCGCACATCTTCCCTGGAGCCTGCCATGTCTCGCATTCACGTCGCGTTCTGGAACCTGCAAAACCTGTTCGACACCACGTCGTCGGAGCTGGCTGCCGATTTGGAATTCACTCCCAAACAAGGTTGGACCCCCGAGGTGCTCGAACGAAAACTCGATCAACTCTCCACGGTCATCAACCTCATGCATGGCGGCCACGGGCCGGATCTGCTGGGGATCTGTGAAGTTGAGAATGCGGCCGTCGCACAGCGCCTGATCGACAGACTCGCACGACGCGACCTGAAGCTGGCGCATATCGAATCACCCGACATTCGCGGGATCGATACGTCGCTGATCTACTCCGATTCGCTGTTCGAACTCGCGGGTGATCCGGTCGCGCACATGGTCCACCTGCGATACCCCACTCGCGACATCTTCGAAGTGCCGCTGCGAGTCCGCGAGACGGGAGCCGAATTGCACGTGCTGACCAATCACTGGCCATCGCGCATGCGGGGACAGTACGAATCGGAACCGTACCGCATCTCCGTCGCCGAGCACTGCGGCCGGCTGGTCGATCAAGCGGTGAAACTGACCCGCACGGAATTCCTCGCCCTGCCCAACCGGGCAGCCAGTCTGAAACAACTCAACGACCGCTGGAACCGCAACATACTCGTGATGGGCGATTTCAACGACGAACCGTTCAACCGCAGCGTCCTCGACAATCTGCTTGCCACTCGCGATCGCGCTCACGTCGAAGTCGAGATCAAGCCGGCCCGCGGTCGAAAACTGCCCGACGCGCGGGACTACCTGGACCAGTGGGCCTACGTCCTCAATTGCATGTGGCCGTTGCTTGGTCGCGAAAACACCGGCTCGTTTCACTTCTCATCCGCGGTCAACCCGAAGATGGTTCTCGATCAGTTCTGCGTCTCGCGCGGCCTGTTAACCGGCACGTCGGGACTACACGCGGACCTCGCGTCGGTTCGCATCTTCACCCCCGACGTGATGACAACACGCGGCGGCAACCCTCGGGCGTTCGACCGCGAAACAAAGGCCGGAACCAGCGACCATTTTCCGATCGAGATGGAATTGGAAACGGTGTGACACGGTTTGCAGAATCCTCTCAATCGAGCGATTCGCATAGCCGTTTCAACTGGCTGGCGAACGCAATCGGCTGGAAGGGAACGCCGGGCGTGATGGTGGTCGTCACGGACAGTTCGCGCAGCCGTTGTTCGATCAACACGTCTGCCGGCGTCGGAGGTTGTTCGCGGACCGTCCGCTGCACGGCTTGCAGCGCGAGCACGATTTGCGCCGCGCGATCCCGCGTGATGGCCGATGCATCCGGGGGAGAGGCGAGTTCTCGCAACAGTCGCTTCGCGGCCGGCATGTCCAGGGCGGTGGTGACGGAGCGCCGCTCCAGCGACTTCAATTTCACGACCGCCTTGCACGCGGCTTCGACCACGGACGCGGATGATGAATCGGGCTGTGAAAGTTGCGCCATCAGGTCGCGCACGAGCGGGCTGGCCGATTGATCGCGGCTGAAATGGGAAATCGCCAGCGGCACGACCCCGACATACCAATCGTTGGCGAGCAGTTCGCCGGACGTCTTGCCGAACTCGACACGCGCCCCGAGGGCTGGCGGTCGCACAGGTTGGTGACATGCGGCACAGTCGAAGTCCGCGAATTCCGGCCACACATGCTGATGCCCCGTGTCAGAACCGGCCGTGGCGGCCCGAACAGCAATCAGTTCGCACGCAGCCCGAGCGGACACGATCTGACCGACCGCCCACACGCGGAGATCCCAGTCGGGGTGGATGTCTCGATCGCGCGGACGCGGATCAGACGCGATGCGTCGCTCGCGCCAATGCTTGGGCAGTCGCGCATGGTGACTGCTGAACTCGAATGTCAATCGCGGATGCCCGGCCGCGATCAAGTCGTGATTCACGTCGCGCCCCGGTTCGCCGACATGGCATTTCACACACGCGGCCGCACGCAACGCGACGTCTTTCGTGGCGATCATCCCCAACCCAGTCTTGAATTCTTCGTCGGCTCCCTGCCAGCCACGCGCCTGCCATGCGGCCGTCGTGTGGGGGTTCAACCAATCCCCGGCCGGACCGTGACACGCTTCGCAGCCGACGCCGAATGACCGGTCGAAATCACGCCCGCGCCGCGCTGGTTCGTGCGGGCCGGGAGCATGGCAATCGAGGCACACCGGCGATTCATGGGCAGGCTTGCCGCGCATCGGTTCGCGGAGCAGCGACGCCATGCGCACCGAGGCGGGGTTGAACAAGACCTCGTACGCTCGCGCATGCGGATCGCGGGTGATGAACGTGGTGTACTCGGCGGCCACGGAACCGGCGGGAGCCGTCCGTCCGTGACACGACGTCGCGGCACAGGACGAGACACCGACCCAGGTGTGTGGCGTGGGAACGGCCTGAGTCGCGGGCGCGGTCACCTGCGATACCGCAGCGGGTCGTGGTTGTTGCGCAGCCGCCCGAGTCGAAATCAGCATCGCGATCGACCATCCGACGGCGGTCAACCCGAGCACCGCGATCAATGGGCGAACGTGGTCGCGATTCAAAATTGGCTCCGTCACCGAGAACTGCCGGCGAGCGGGAGATGCCGGCCGGTCACTTTAGAATTCGTACACGCGGCCGAATTGTACCAACTCGACGTTGGGCAGCGAGAGTTCATCGAGTTCCCGCGAAATCTGCTCGGCGTAACGGGCCTTCAGATGGATGGTGAGCACTCGCGCCGGCCGCGTCAGCTTCCCCAATTCGACCCCGAACATCGCCGTCGTGAGATGCTTCGAAATGTCCGCGATCTGAGACATTTCATTGGGGAATGTGATTTCCAGAAACACCGCTTTCAAATTCCGAGCCGCATTCGCCCGCATCCAGATTTCGTCGGTGGGGCCGGTGTCCGAAACAATCACCACCGTCGCCGAGTCGTCTTCCAGCACATAACCGAACGTCGGCACGATGTGGTTCATTTCCACCGGCGTGACGCGCACGCCCTGGATTTCGACCGTCTGTCCCGCATCGAGCGCGGCCAGTTTGAGGAACGGGGAATTCGGTTCGCGCTCTGAGATGGCGATGAAGTCGGGCCAAACGCGGTTGTTGAACACGTCCTGTTGCAGGCAGTCGAGGACCGCCTGGCTGGCGTGAATCGTGACGCAGTCGGCTCGCCCCTCGTAGATGTTTTCCAGAAACACCGGCAGCGAGGCGATGTGGTCGAGATGCGAGTGCGTCAACAGCACGTCGCGAACGTCGGACTGCCGCTTCGGCGATCCGACCAGGCCGAGGCATCCCGCGTCGATCGCAAGGCAGTCGTTGACGAGGTACGTCGTCAAGTACTGGAAGTCGTCCCCCGGTGCCGTGTCGATGGCTGATCGAAGGAGGGTGACTTTCACGGGTGGCTGCTCCCGACAAACTCGACCTGATTCCACACGACGAAATGTGGCGTTTCCGATTTATCGGAGTTCCCGGTTCGGCCGACGAACCGATTCAGTCACACCGGACGAACGGCCTCCGGCTCGAATCTCAATCAATGTCATTGCCGGAACGCACGGTGCGATGGCTGCGGCTGGAAAACCTCACGCAACCGGCAGTGTCACCCATTCGAACCGCTTCGAAGCCTCAGCATTCCGAACCCTGAGCGCGGGGACTGTACCGCGAACACCGGCCACGCCGCCATTGGAAAATGCCAGTGTGAAGACTCGCTGAAGCGCATTTCACCCCAATTGACGATGACCAACCTCAGAGGTAGGATGGCCTCGGTTATTTCACCTCGACAAATCGAACTGAATATCCACTCCGCGGGCCGTGGATTCTGTCATCTCAAGGACTGAAGTGCCATGTACGGAGAGCTGCAGCCAATGGGCGGAGGAGACAACATTCCGCTGCTGAAAACCAGGTTGTTGATCGGCCGCCGGCCGTCGTGCGATATCACATTGCGGTTTACAAACGTGTCGTCGCATCACTGCGAATTGGAGTTGGTCAACGGTTACTGGCAAGTGCGTGACTTGGGAAGCCGCAACGGGATCAAGGTGAACGGGCAGCGTGTCGAATCGCAGTGGCTGCTGCCTGGCGACGAGCTGTCGATTGCCAAGCATCCCTTTCGAGTCACCTATACGGCGACGGGCGTAGAGCCGGCTCCGCAAGAATTGACTGGCATGGAGATGAGCCTCCTCGAAAAAGCGGGCTTGGCAAAGCGCGAACCGACCCTCGACGAGGACTCTCCGAAGTCGAGACGAAAGAACGGCGCTCCGCGATCCGAGGACGACGCGGCTCTCGATTGGATGGAAGGTCGCGACGAGCCGACTTCGCACGACTAAGTGGCCCCGCATTGATCTCTGGGTAGCCACGCTCGCCAGAGCGTGGGAGATATCGGCGAAAACCCACGCTCTGGCGAGTGTGGCTACAGAACTTTCAATGCGGTTCCACTTAGAAACGGGCACGAAATATCTTCCCGTGAGCGGCAAGGCGCTAGCCGCCGGTCTGGCAACAATCACCGGCGGCTAGCGCCTTGCCGCTCACAATCGACCTCAGCAAATCGGGAAGTTATTTCGTGCCTGTTCCTTAGTCGTGCGAAGTCGGCTCGTCGCGACCTTCCATCCAATCGAGAGCCGCGTCGTCCTCGGATCGCGGAGCGCCGTTCTTTCGTCTCGACTTCGGAGAGTCCTCG
>JACRIH010000076.1 GCA_016235885.1 Planctomycetales bacterium
GGCCAACGTCTGCAGCCCGGATCTGTCCACTCATCGCCACGAACTCCTCAACGCCATTCGTCGTTTCCGCCGTCGTAACGACCTCATCCCCGCCTTCTTCAATGCGGCTGGTCTTTAGGGATTTCCATTCCGGTCAGTAAGAGGCCCCTTAACCCCCAATGGGAGAGGGGAGGACGCTCGCGGGGACGCGAAGGTTCGCCCGGTAGGCGCGCACTCACTTGAATTTGATACCGAGTACTCCACTCGCGCCCAACCATTCTTCGCAGCGTTTGGGCCATGTTGCCGCCGGATGTGCTGATGGCCGCAAGCCGAAACCATGTCCCCCGGCCGAATACACGTGAAGCTCCGACGCCACGCCTGCCTTTTTCAGCGCGAGAAACAATTGCACGCTGGCTTCGCATTTCACGCCGTCGTTGAACGCGTGTGCGAAGAAGATCGGCGGCGTCTCTTTGGAGACCTGGTAGTCCGATTTCAGTTCCCCTTTTTCGTCGATGATGCCGGCGGGATAGATCAACACGGCAAAGTCCGGACGGCACGACACGTTGTCCAACACGTCGAGAGATTCGTAATCCCGTTTGCCATACCTCACCGCCGCCAGCGAGGCGATCTCGCCACCGGCCGAAAAGCCCAGGACGCCGATTCGTGCGGGATCGACATTCCATTCGGCGGCCTGACTGCGCACGAGGCTGATCGCCCGCTGGGTATCCTGCAACGGAGCCTGCCAGCGCGGCTGACGTTCGGCCGTGGGGGTGCGATATTTCAGCACGATCGCGGTCACGCCAATCGAGTTCGCCCATGCCGCGACTTCGGTCCCCTCCTTGTCCCACGCGAGAATACGAAACCCGCCACCGGGGCAGATCACGATCGCAGCGCCGTTCCGTTTTTCTTTCGGAGCCGGAAACACGTGCAACGTCGGCCGGCTGACGTTCGTGATCCGCGTCGTTGGCGGATTCTCCCCCGGTTTCGCCGGCTGGATTTCTTCCGGCCCGATCTCCTTCGTCTCACCCGGCGCCTTGCCCGGCCAGACGTCGATCACGCGCGCCGGTTCCGCAGCCACGACCCACGCGGGGACAAGCATCACGAGCAGCAACACCGCGGCGAGGCATTTCATGGGACGGTTCCTTTTGACGTGAGTCATGGAGTCAGCGGTTCAACGCTTCGTGGTCCGTGGCATCGACGAACGGCGGCTCGAGCAGGAAGGACACTTGAGCACGTCGCGGAGGCACGCCGTCCGGGCGCTGGACGCGGCGGTACTTGCCGTCCGGCAGCATTTCGCGAGTTTTCACGTTGTCATCGAATTGGATTGGAATGATTCGCGTGAGGAATCGTTTCTTGATCGACGGCTCCAGCACGGGGAACATGACTTCGACGCGGCGGCGGAAGTTGCGGGGCATCCAGTCGGCGCTGGAGAGGAACAATTCGCAATCGTCACCCGTGCCGAACAGGTACAGCCGGCTGTGTTCGAGGAACCGGTCGAGGACACTCGTCACGCGAATGTTGTCCGAAATTCCGGGGACACCCGGCCGCAGCGCACAGCTTCCGCGAACCTGCAAGTCAATTTTCACACCCGCCTGCGACGCCTGGTACAGCGCTGTGATGACTTCCGGATCAACCAGCGCGTTCAGCTTGGCAACGATTCGTCCGCCAATCCCGGTCTGTGCTCGCACGATCTCGCGTTGGATCAATTCGAGAACCCGGCGATGCAAGTCCTGCGGAGAAATCGCGAGTCGATGCCATTCGTGGCCGCGGGCGTATCCGGTCAGGAAATTGAACAGGGCTGTCGCGTCTTCACCAAATCTGCGGCGTGACGTGAACAGGCCGAAGTCGGTGTAAATCTTCGCGGTGGCCGCGTTGTAATTGCCCGTGCCGAGGTGGACGTAGCGTCGCAACTTGTCCCCTTCGCGCCGCACGACGAGCGTGACTTTGCAGTGGGTTTTGAGAGTCACAAAACCATAGACCACGTGGACGCCTGCCCGCTCGAGCTGCCGCGCCCACGTCACGTTCGACAACTCGTCAAACCGGGCCAGCAGCTCGACCACAGCCGTGACGTTCTTGCCGTTCTCGGCCGCTTTGATTAGCGCCCGGATAATGGGACTCTCGTTCCCCGTGCGGTACAGCGTCTGCTTGATCGCGAGCACATCCGGATCTTCGGCCGCTTGCTGAAGGAATTCGATGACGCAGTGAAATGTTTCGTACGGGTGATGAATCAAGACGTCCCGCTTGCGAATCGTCCGGAAGAAATCGGCTCCCTCCTCGAACCCAATCGGCCGCCGCGCGACGAATGGTTCGTCGCGCAGTTGCGAAAAACTCTCCAGCCCGTGCCACTCCATGAGCGACGTCAGGTCGAGCAACCCCGGCACCTGGTAGATTTCCTGCGGCAGAAGTTGCATCGGCCGCCGCAAATGTTCGAGCAGTTTTTCATCCGTCCCCGCGGCGATTTCCAGCCGGACAACTTCCCGATGCCGCAACTGCCGCAGTCCCTCTTCGACCGCCTGCGAGAGATCCGTCAACACCTGATCGCCATCGATGTCCAAGTCCGAATCGCGGGTGATCCGCATCGTCGTCCAACAGGTCACGTCCGACCCACCGAACAGTTGGCTCAATCTCGCTCCGACAAACTGGTCGAGCAAAACATATTGGTACATCTCGGGGTTGCTCGGCAACCGGATGAGACGCGGCAGCACGGACGGAATTTGCACGACCGCCAGCAATTTTTTGGGACCGCCCGGCCGCAGCGCCTTCTGTTCGATCAACGCCGCGACGTACAAACCGCGGCTGCGCAGGTGGGGCGTGGGGTGACTCGGATCGATCGCCATCGGCGTCAACACCGGATACACCGTCTGATGGAAAAAATCATTCATGAACGACTGCTGCTCACTCGTCAGGTCGCTGGGATCAAGCAGCCGCAACCCCTTCTCGGCCAACCTCGGCAGAATGAGTTCATTGAGGCACCGGTACTGGCGTTCCACCAACTCGTGCGTCCGGGCATGCGCCTGATGGAACTGCTCCTGAATGCTCAGCGTGTCGGGGAGCTGGTCCTCCGGTTCGGCGTCGCCCCGCAGTTGCGAGCGAATCCCCGACAGCCGGACCATCATGAATTCATCCAGATTCCCGCTGAAGATGCTGAGAAACTTGAGCCGCTCCAACAGCGGATTCGTCTCGTCCTCGGCTTCTTCGAGGACCCGGCCGTTGAACTCCAGCCAACTCAATTCGCGGTTGAGAAAATGTTCCGGACCGATCGGCAATGGGTCTTGCGCCGTCTCAATTGGCAATTGTTCAGGGACGGGAATTGCGGTAGCAGTGGTCGTCATGGTGTCAGTCAGGTGAGCCTGGGGCGCGAGCTACTGCATCGAAGTGCATTCGTGGAGACAACTCCGAGCACCGAGTATACTGGCCTGCCCCCGCGTTTCCATCAAGCTGGCGTAGTGCGTCTTCAAAGCCAAGAATTGGGATTCATGAGTGAGCGGCAAGGCGCTAGCCGCCGGTCATTTGGCGGTACCGGCGGCTAGCGCCTTGCCGCTCACAACCTACTTTTCGAGTCTTGAAGACGCAGTAGTCTTCCACGGAGCGAGGTTTCATCTGTGTCTGAGCCAAATTGGGAATTCTGGATCGACGTGGGAGGCACGTTCACCGACTGCATCGGCCGGTCGCCGGATGGCCGGCTTGTGCCCTTCAAAATTCTGAGCAGCGGCGTCACAAAGGGCTGCGTCGAAGAACAGCTCACGCCGTCGCGGTTCGTCGATTCCGCCCGCTGCCACGATCCGGAAAAGTTCTGGGTCGGATACGACCTGCGCCTGCTGGACGAATCCGGAAACGTGTTCGTCAGCACACGCGTCGCCGATTTCGATTCTCGCACCGGCAGGATCACGACCGCTGCATTGATGCCGCTCGGCTTGCCCGAGGGGACTCGCTACGAATTGCAGTCGCACGAGGAAGCGCCGGTCGTCGCGATCCGCCATCTGCTCGGGTTGCGTCTCGACCAGCCGATTCCGAATGTCGTCGTGCGACTCGGCACCACGCGCGGCACCAACGCATTGCTCACGCGACGCGGTGCGAAAGTCGGTTTCGTCACCACGACAGGTTTTCGTGACATCCTGCTGATTGCAAATCAAGATCGCCCGCGCTTGTTCGATCTGGCAATCAAGAAGCCCGAACCGCTATTCGCACAGGTCGTCGAAATCGACGAGCGAGTCGGAGCCGACGGCACTGTGCTGGCATCACCTGACCCAGACACGGTACGCCGCCAACTGACCGAATTCCACAAGTCCGGCATCGAATCGGTCGCCATCTGCCTGCTCCACGGCTTCGCATTCCCCGACCACGAACACGTCGTGGAACAAATCGCCCGCGAAGTCGGTTTCACCGAAGTGAGCACTTCCAGCCGCCTGGCCCCGCTGATCAAAATTGTCTCGCGCGGTGATACGACGGTACTGGATGCGTATTTGAATCCGGTGCTGCGGGTGTACGTCGCGGCGCTGCGGCGATCGTTGCAGGGGGTGGACGGTGAACGGTGGACGGTGGACGGAGTCACGGCAGACCACTCAGCACTCACTACTCAGCACTCAGCGCTCAAACTCATGACCTCCGCCGGCGGCCTCGTCGACGCTGACCGGTTCGTCGGCAAGGACAGCATCCTCTCCGGGCCAGCCGGCGGCGTGATCGGATTCTCGCGAGTCGCTCAACGCGCCGGATTCACGAAGGCGATCGGGTTTGACATGGGGGGCACGAGCACCGACGTCTCACGCTTCGACGGCCGGTACGAAATGGAATACGAAACGAAAAAGGCGGGCGTGCGCGTGGTGGCGCCGATGCTGGCGATCGAAACCGTCGCGGCGGGCGGCGGGAGCATCTGCGGGTTCGACGGCGTCAAGTTGACGGTTGGTCCCGACAGCGCGGGGGCGAATCCGGGTCCGGCGTGCTACGGACGCGGCGGGCCGCTGACGATCACCGATGTCAACCTGTTCCTCGGTAAGATTCCACCGGAACGGTTCCCGTTTCCGCTGCTCAGCGATCCGGTCGATGCCCATTTGCAGCGCCTGTGCGACCAGATCGCCCGTTCGCCCACCGGCCACAAGTTCACACCGCACGCGTTGGCCGAAGGCTTCGTCCGCGTTGCGAACGCGAACATGGTGCGGCCGATCCGCAGCATCTCGGTCGCGAAAGGGTACGACCCGCGCGATTACATTCTGGTCACGTTCGGCGGTGCCGGGGCGCAACATGCGTGCGCGATCGCGCGGGAACTCGGCATTCGCCACGTCCTGTCGCACCCGTTCGCGGGCCTGCTGAGCGCGTACGGCATCGGCCTCGCCGACGTGCGCCGGTTCGCGGAACAGGCGGTGTTGAAGCCGTACTCGCCGCAAGCCGTCGCCGACCTCGAGCCGTTGTTCACGCGGCTCGAACAGCAGGCCGGCGACGCCGTGCTGTCCGACGGCGTCGTCGCGGCGCACATTGATCCGCCGCTGAGGTCGCTTGACCTGCGATACCAGGGAGTCGAAGCGACGATCAACGTGCCGCGCCCCGACGACGGTGACTACCTGTCGCGCTACGAAGAACTGCACCAGCAACTGTACGGCTACCGCCACACGTCTCGCGGAATCGAAATCGTCAACGCCCGCGTTGAAATCGTCGGCCGGATGCCCGAACCACCGGATGACGCCGCGTCGCTGATTTCGCGTCACCCCGAGTCCACCAACCGCACGCGCACATGGTTCGACGGCCGGGAACACGACACCTCCGTCTTCCTCCGCGACGATCTGCATGCGGGAGACGAGATCGACGGCCCGGCGATTATCTGCGAACCGAGTTCGACCGTCGTGATCGATCCGGGTTGTGCGGCGAAGGTACTCGCGCGGGGGGAAGTGTTGATCGCGGTGGACGGTGGACAGTGGACGGTGGATGGAACGGATGCAGGTCGCCAATCTACGTCAGATCAAATCGGCAATCGGCAATCGGCAATCGGCAATTCCCCTTCCCCCGACCCCATCCTGCTCGAAATCTTCAACAACCTGTTCGCTTCCATTGCCGAACAAATGGGGATCACGCTCCAGCGCACGGCCCTTTCGACAAACGTGAAGGAGCGGCTCGATTTCAGTTGTGCGATCTTCACGGCCACCGGCGATCTCGTGGTGAACGCACCGCACATCCCCGTGCATCTCGGCGCGATGGGCGAAACAGTCAAACGAATCATCGCCGACAACTCCCCCTCGCCCCCGAAGGGGGAGAGGGGGCCGGGGGGTGAGGGGCGATTGCCTCTCGGTTCTGATTTCAAGCAAAGTCCAGAACCGCGCGCCCCTCACCCCCCCC
>JACRIH010000072.1 GCA_016235885.1 Planctomycetales bacterium
ATTTGATACACCCCATCGGGCGTCGCTCCCTTCGGAAACCAATCGACCGGAACGGTGTGCTTGTGCTGCACCGGGAAGTCGGCTCGCGTGTCGTCGGGAGGTTCGTTGCCCCACGGGTACAGGCGGCCTTCGGAACCTCCGGCGGCGAATTCCCATTCGGCTTCGGTCGGCAATCGCTTGCCAGCCCAGGCCGCGTAACCTTTCGCTTGATACCAATTCACCAGCACGACCGGGTTCTTCGCGAGCGACCGATCGGCCACGACAAACTTGCCGATGTGCGGGTCCAGCGCCGAACGAGCAATGCGGAGATTCCACGGCGTCGCGTAGCTCTCGTTGCCGTCGTTGAGGAATTTGCAATAGTCCTCGTTCGTGACCTTGAACTTGTCGATGTGGAATGCCGGCACACGCACGCGGTACTTGTCGCCGTGCGACGGCTTCTCATTGAGTCCGCCGCCGCTGGAATCCCAGAACTCGCCCGGCCGAGTGAACTCGCCCGCCTTGATCCGCACCATGTTTTCGGTGCCGAGTTTTTTGCCTTCCTCGCCGCGCACGGGAGTCGCATCCGGCAGGAGACCGGTCTCGCGCAGCTTCTTGTCCACATCGTCGGCCACGAGCCGCCGGGCCGCCGCCGCGTTGGAGACGCGATTGCGAATCCGCTGCAACGACTCGGCGTTATCCACCCACAACCGCACGCCGGCGATGTCTACCGCGAGTTCTTGTTTGAAGTCGGCGCGATCGACGATCATGAGTCCGATCGGCGCATCACCGCTCACGCACGACAGCAAGTATGTCTGCTTGGTCGGCTCGGTCGCTGACTTCGGCGGCTCGGCACGGCTCGATCCGTTGCTCGTGATCAACACGCCGGCCAGCAGCAGGGCTGCTTTGGCGACCCTTTGAAGTCGAAGATTTCTCGGCACACTCAGCATGGTGTCTTCCTTATTGAGGCTTACTTGGGTCAGTGTCTTTCACGCCGCTTGGCTTGGGTTTCTCGACACGGTTGTTCTCGACGATCGCTTGGCCGCCAGTGACGTTGACTCCCTCGCGATCCGTTTCGCTTTCGAAGCTGTTGCCAACGATCACCGCCGTTGTCGTTGGGTTCGTGATCTTGATTCCGACTTGGCCGTAGTTCGCAATCCGGTTTTCGTTGGCCGTGACCGCGGCCTTGTCGGCCGACAAAGCATGCCGCCAACCGCGAACTGTGTTGCCGCTGAAGTTGATGTGTGAACCAGGCAGTCCCCACACCGCGAACTGTGGTGGACCACCGCCAGCGCGGAGTGCCGGAGACTCGAATGTGTTGCCGTTCGCGCGGACGACCCCCTCGGTCCGAATACCGGCGACGCCGCTGCCTCGAATGGTGTTGTCCGAGAAGTCGGCTTCGGCCCCCTTGAAGACCATCACCACTGGCGGCATCCCTTTTGAAGTCGATAGCTCGTTGCCGATGAACCGCACCTTCCAGCCGGCATGTAGGCCGATGCCGACTTTGTCGTTGTCCTCGATGCGATTGTTAATGACGACCGCTTGGCTGGATTTCGTTTCGTCAAAGCCAATCCCAACGGCCTGATTCTTGAAGCAGTGATTGCCGACGATCACCGGCCGAGCGTTGTCACGGCAGCCGATGCCGGCCAGCGTGTTCTCGTGACAGCGGTTGTTGCGGAGCAACGGCGTGCATTCCTCTTCGCAGCCGATGCCGGCCATGTCGTTGTGATGGCAGTCGTTGTCTTCGACGACCGGACTGGTGTCGGCTCCCGTGCGGATGCCGATCCCCGCGCGGCGATTGCGGTAGCACTGATTGCCCCGGACGACCGGCTTCGAGCCTTCGCTGATCCCGATGCCCGCGCGAATGTTTTCGTAGCAGTCGTTGTTGACCACGACCGGGCTGGAACCTTCGTGGCCGATGCCCGCGTAGAAATTCTGAAAACAAACATTCGCTTCGATGACGGCGGTTGAGCCACGCATGGAACCGATCCCGCCTCCCATGTTCCGATAGCAGACGTTGTGCAGCACCTGCGGCGAACAGCGTTTGCCCTCAGCCCCTTGAATCGCGATGCCGGAATAACCGATGTGATGCACGATGTTGTGCTTGATCGAGCACGTCACGCCGATCACACCGATGCCGGCCGTTCCCGGTTCGCCGATGTGTTCGTGCGGTTGGTCGTTGCCGTGCGTCGCGTGATGCTTGTTCCATTCGGCCTCGTCGTAAACACCGACGTTAGTCACGGTGAAACCGTCGAGCGTCGCACCTTCCGCCATCGCGACTCCCGGTCCTTCGCCGTTCTTGCCACCGCCGTCGATGATCGTCGCCTCGGCCCGCTTCAGACCGAGTTTTCCATTTGTGTCGTCGCCGGCGCTCCGCAGAGCCACGCCGTCCTTCAGTCGCACCCGCTCGCGATACGTCCCCGCCGCGACGAGAATCGTGTCACCCGACTGTGCCGCGTCGATGCCCGCTTGAATCGTCTTTTGATCACGAGGCACATGGATCGTGTCCGCCACAAGACGGCCGCGTTCTCCGATCACAAGGATCGCTATGGTCAGGAACAACTGGAGGGCGTGGTTCATCGGTTTCCTCCGTTCGAATCCCTTTTCGGGACGTCGGTCGTCTTCGGCATGGCCGACATGCCTTCGGCCACGAACCGATCGACGGCCGCCGCGTGCAGTTGGATGAGCTTGACGACATACGGGTCGCCCGATGTCTCGACGACTTTGACGCCGTCGGACAAGTCGGTGACGACCGTGTCGATCTTGTCCGCGTTTTCAAAAATGGCGACGAACAGCGGGTCCATCGGGCGGATGACCTGCTTCTTCTTGAGTCGTTCGTACATCGCCTTGACGTGCTCGCGCAGCGTCTTCGCGACGTGCTCGTCCGGGGACGTGGTGACCGTTTCGACGCCGTTCTCGAGCTGCTTGACAGTTCGTTCGACGAGTTCGTGATTCGCCAGGAGTTGTCGGAGCGCCTGCATGTCGGCCATGTTGCCGCCCATCATTCCGCCCATGCCGCCGGGCCGCATCATTCCGCCGGGGCCTGGGCCGCTGTGGTCCTTGTGGCCGTGGTCGTGTCCGTTTTGAGAGTGATTGTGCTCGGCGTCGTGACCGCTACTTTCTCCAGAAGCATGTCCGGAGTGGTTGTCAGTGTGATGTGCTTGCGAGTCCGCTGCATCGTTCTGACGAGCGTTGGACGCGGTCGCGTTGGGTGCCACAGGCGAGGCGTTCAGGACACCGCGCTGGTGGCACACCAGCCACATGATCAGGATGCCGGACCCGAATGCCAGAGCCACCGTGAGGATTGTTCTTCGCATTATGTTTCTCCCAAGAGTTCGAAAGTCGTTCACTCGCCCGACACAACACAACTCAACGAAAGCCGATGGCGGCTGTCAACTGCGGGGAATGGGCGAGAGGCTGGTGCTGAGCGTCGACATTTTGTGACAGCGGTTTGCCGAGGTGGCGTCCAACGGCATGCTGGTTCCGTAGCCGATCTCGATCTTCATCTTGGTCTCGTCGCCGTGCTCGGTCGGGGCGGCGGCATACCAGAAGTGGAACTTGCCGTCGCGGAAAATGATGTTGAAGTGCAGGAACGTACCGCTGTCCCAGTCGCCCGGTTTGCCGATGTCGAGGACAGGATCCTCGCCTGACCGAGTCCACTTCAGACCATCCGCCGACGTGGCATGCCCGATCCGCCACGCCACCTTGTCGCCCATGTAAGGGCCGCTGCCGAGATACCACATGTGGTAACCGTCGGCGAGCTTCAGCACATACGGACCAGCGTGTGACTGCGAGTCCCAACTCCCTTGGGGACCGAGCGGCAGAATCGGGCCCGGTTCATTCTGCCAGGTAATTCCGTCGGGCGACGTGGCCAGGTAATTCTTGAATTCCCACCGCTCCTTGTTGTCGATCGTCTTCTTGCCGCCCGCGCAGTAGTACAAATGGTACTTGTTCTCACCGACACGGATGACACACGGGTCCAATTGGCTCTCCAGGACTTTCCTTGGTTCGCCCCAGCGGAATCCGTCCTGCGAGATCCTCATCTGCATTCCGCCTGCGTGCGGGTAGTACAGGCGAAACGTGTCGCCAACCTTGATCGCGTGCGGCATGCTGCCTGGGAAGAGCGGGTTCTGTTCGTATTTCGTCCAGTGGATGCCGTCTTTCGAGGTCGCCATGCCGAGGTTCTTGGGTTTGCCGAACTGAGCCCCATCGGAGTAGCAGAAAAACTTGTCGCCGTCGTCGAGCACCGCGAAGCAACCGAGTGTCTGGTCGTCCCACGCCCCTTTTTCCCCGACCTTGATGACGGGATTGTGGGGATAGCGCACCAAGCTGCGGGCCAGTTTCGTGTAATTCACCACGGGATCGGCAGCGACGGCGCACGAGCCGGCAACCAGCCAACAGACCACAATGCCGAGAACAACTTGCGCGAGCCGTTTCATGTGACTTCCTTTACGGCGGCGACGCGGACGCTGGCCGCCGTCGGCCCGGACGAATACCGCCTCGGCATCCGTGGTCTGAACGGGGCGCTCAGTTTCCTCGCCGCTAGCGGCGTCCAAGTCCACGACGGCCACGTGAGCACCTTCGCGAGCGCAGGCGAGGGCCGTCATTCGACCCACGCCCGAACCCGCTCCAGTGATCAGCACGATTTTCTGCTTGAGCATGCTCATTGTGTCCGTGCCTCGTTGGCTGTCTCTCCGCGCCTGATTACTTTCCCTTGTGCGCCTTGTGGCAGGCGGCGCATGCCTGGGTCGCCTTTTTGAAGGCGGCATTGGCTGCGGCGAGATCCTTTTTCTCGCAGGCGGCCAGGACTTCCGCACTCCCTTCGCGCAACGTGGTCTTGGCGGCTTCCGCCCACACTGCGTCGGGGCAACGGCCGTCGTCCATCAGCGAATGGCTCAGCTCGTTCATGCACGAGGCGTGACAGGCCGCGGTGTCCCACGCCTTGTCGTCGGCCGGGCCGGAATCCTTGAGCAAGTCGCCCAAGCCCTTGCAGTTCGGCTGCATAATGCCGCGCATCAGGTACTTGGTCGCCGCTGTTCGTGTCTTCCCCTTCTTCACCTGCGCCGATGACGTACCGGCCAAGATCAGTCCCCCTACGGCCAACACAGCCAGCAGAGCCACCATTCGGTTTCTTTTCATCGTTCGATCCTCCCAAGTTTGAGTGACAACAAAACACCGAAACAACTCGCGACACCGTCGCGACGGAACTCACGGGGTCAGTGAACTACGAATTACCTGAAACTCATCATCGCTTCTGGCGGATTGGTTGGGCATCGAACTGATGCCGGCAGGCTCAGTGTCAATCACAGCCCGGCTTCACGCAGCGAAAGCCGATCGCGGCAGTGAGCAGCGGATTGCGGGCATGCCGCTTGGTGCAGGTCAGGAATCCCGGCGAACGGCCCTGACAGAAGCCCTTGAACATGCGGGCGTAACCATTGGCGGAGCTGCCCGTCGTCGGTCCCTTAGGGTCGATCAGCATGCCCTCTGCTGGTGCCTTGTCGTAATAGTCTTCGCTCAAGAAGTCCGCGCACCACTCGGCCGCGTTGCCGGCCAGACCGAACACGCTGTCGGGAGTGGCTCCGGCCGGAAAGGCATCGACCGGCGTGTAGTCGCCGCTGGTCAGCGAGTAGCCCCGCGTCTCGTCGGGCGTGTCGTTGCCCCACGGGTAGGTGCGGCCATCGGGACCGCCAGCGGCGAATTCCCACTGCGCTTCGGTCGGCAGCCGCTTGCCGGCCCACTGGGCATAGCCCGCCGCCTGATACCAGTTGACCGCGATCACCGGCCACTTCGCTTTGTCGGCAACCACCTGAAACTTGCCGTCCGCGTCGCGCGTGATGTTCGACCAGTTCGCCGAATTCCAATAAGCCGGATTGCCGTCGTTCAGGAAGCGGCAGTAGTCGTCATTGGTCACTTTGTATTTGTCGATCGAGAACGCCGCGACTTTGACCGTGTACTTCTCCGAGGTCCGCTCGCCGAGTTCCGCGCTCTGCGACGTGAAGTAGTGACCAGGCCGGACGTACTCGCCCGCTTTGATTTTCACCATCGCTTCCGCGCCGAGCTTCTTGCCCGCGTCGCCGCGCACGGAAACGCGATCCGGCTCAACGCCCGTTGCCGAGTAGCGTCGCAGCAGGAGATTTCTCACGAGATACGCGAGCGTCATCTGGTCCACACTTTCGCGGGGAAGCTGCTCGAACCGCGTGCGGCATGCGGCGGACGCGACGAACAGCCGCAGCCCCTCGGTGTCGATGAAGAGTGACGAATCGACTTGGCTGCGATCGGCGATCTGAATCAGTTGGCCCGCCCTCTCATCGAGAATGCGGTGCAGCTCCTGCCAGTGCAGATCCTTCGGCGGCAACTTGAAGACGTCCGCGCCATCGGGGCAAGCCAGCAGATAGGTCTTGCCAGTTTTCGGTTCGCTTGGCGTCTTCGCCGACTCATCGGCCAGAGCGCTTGGAAGTGTGACAAGCGTGCCAACCAGCAGGATCACCCCCGACGCGCGAAATAAAAGGCGGACAGTCGAGCCGACGTGGGCGAACGATTTCCAAGAGGTCATTTGTCTGCTCCATGAAACCAAGGTGGGCGTGAACTGAGGCGGGCGGTTTACTTGCGGCTGTCGGATGTCTCTGTCAGGTTGATGGCGACGCGGCAGCCGAAGTCCACGATGTAGGCGGTGATGGCATCGCCATCGCCATCGGGATGGAACTCGCGGCGGTAGGCCGAGCGGGCGTACTTGGCGAATCGAAACCACGAGCCGCCGCGCAGCACTCGGAACTGACCGGTCTCCGGCCCGCGCGGATCGACCAGCGGAGCGTTGAAGTAGTAGTCCGGGTCGTACCGATCCGCGCACCATTCCCAGACGCCACCGTGCATGTCGTACAAACCGAAAGCGTTCGGCTTCTTCATGCCGACGTCGTGATAGAACGCCTTCCCGCGGTAGCCGGGATGTCCGACCCAGTTCATGTTCCCTTGGAACCAAGCGTAGTCTCCCAGCGCCGCCGTATCGTCGCCGAAGCTGAACTCCGTCGTGCTTCCCGCGCGACAGGCGTATTCCCATTGCGCCTCGGTCGGCAGTGCGTAAGCGTGACCCGGAGCTTTGGCCTTCAGCTTGCCGACGAACTCTTGAGCGGTGTTCCAGCTCATTTCATTCATCGCCTTGTGAGGGCCGACCAGCTCGTTGTCGGCCATCGCGTATTCCGTGAGGCGCGCGTCCTTTCCCATCACCGTTTCCCACTGGCTTTGAGTGACCTCGTGTTTCGCCAGATAGAACGGCCGCGAGATCACCACCCGATGCACGGGGCGCTCATCCTTGAGTCCCTTGTCCGAACCCATCAAGAACGAGCCGGCCGGAATCAACACGAACTCCATCTTCACGCCGTTGCCGAGTTCGATGCCGAGTTCCTTGGCGAGCGGTGTCGCATTCGCCCCTGCTTTCAACGCGGCGATCACTTCAGCCGACTCTGCACCGGGATCGCGTTTCTGTTGGCGGCGCGGCTCTTCAAGATCGACGGCCGGCGGCACACCTTCCACGCCCTTCAGACGCAGCGCGACTCGGAAGCTCATGTGCGGATGCTGATTCGAGCGCTGCGTGATCCGCATCCGATACGCCGCGTCGCCGCCCCAGCGATCCCAGTCGAACGAACTGCCGCGAATGATCCGCCGCAAGTCTTGCTGCTCGCTCTGCTCGGCCGGGCCGGTTGGATCGTTGAGCGGCGATTCCTTGTACGAGAGCCGATGCCACCAATCGGCGACGTACTCCCACATGTTGCCGTGCATGTCGTACAGACCGAACGCATTCGGCTTCCCCAGCCCAACCGCGCGCGGCTTGTCGTGCTGACCTTGCGGAGTTTCGGACCACCAAGCGTACTCGTGCGCGACGCGATCGGCCGCGGCGCGGTCTCCGAACGACCACGGCGTTGTGGTCCCCGCGCGGCAGGCGTATTCCCACTCGGTTTCGGTCGGCAGCGCGTATTCCTGACCCTCTTTCTCGCTGAGCCATTTGCAGAACGCGACGCAGTCGTTCCAGCACAGGTGCATGACCGGATCGTCGTCCGTTGGCTTGTAGTCCGACCTCCACGCCATCGGCTTTCGCCACGTCGAGATTGGCCGCTGTTCTTTGAAGGGCACTCCAGCGTTGAGTCCCTGTTCGGCTTCGGTCTTATAGCCGCTCGCGTCGGCGAACTGGCGGAACTGACCGACCGTGACTTCAGTCGTACCCACATAAAACGGCTTCGTCAGCCGCACGCGATGCGCGGGCATCATCAGCATCGACCAGACGACTTGGCCGACGTAGTTCCGCTTCGTTTTCGGATCGTTCTTGACCGTGTCGATCAACTCGTCGAACTGCTCTTCAGTGCGTCCCATCGTGAACTCACCGGGCGGCAGCAGCGACAACTTCATGCCAATCGAATTCGTCAGCACGAGCGGTCGATCAAGTCGCTTGGACCATTGTTGCTGGATGTCGTGGACTTGCTCGGAAGTCAGCGGTGACGTCGCGAGCGGTAGAACGGAATTCATTCCGTTATCTGCGTTTTGTGTATTCTCTCCGGTTTCCCCGTCTGCAAGTGAACAGAATGAATTCCGTTCTACGATGCCAACTCCGATGAGTAGGACCGGCACGAGCACAGCCGCGCGGAGCCACAGTTTTCGGAGTGCGCTCATTTTTCCTCCGGGCAACATTGAGTGAGGCAGACGCCGCGTTCCAATAGCACCGGCACGCATGGGTCGATGATCGAATAACAGATGTTGGTCCCTTCGCGCTTCGCCGCCAGAATACCGCGATCGACCAGCCGTTGAAGCTGGTTCGAGACCGCCTGTGGCTTCATGCCGACAGCCTCAGCCAACTCGGACACATAGAGTTCCTTCTCGCGCACCAGCGCGTGAAGCAATCTCAGCCGCAGGTCATTGCCGAAGACTTTGAAGAGCCTGCTAAGCGCCAGCGCCTGTTGGGGCGACAGCAAAGGCCGTTGATGTAGTGCCGGCCGCAGTGGCGGCGCGACGCTTTTCGTCGCTCGTTTTCGGGAGTTCATAGGTTACACAGTATTGTGTAACTGACGAATGTCAATCCACGAGTCGCCCTCCCCTCCCGTAGGGTGCAAAAACCAGAACGCGGAGGCTTGACCCGGCGGCCGCCGGGAGATTTCGACGAATGACTTGGACGAACTGCGGCACCGCAGCGGATCGATTCTGTGTCACGAGCCGCGAACAAGAGCTGTCCGCCAGGGAGCGAGTCGCGTGTTCGCGAGTTGCGCGCAGTGACGTACGGAGTCGCGAATCAGCGCCGACAAGTTTCCCGCAACTGGTTTACGCCGCTGACCGGTGATAGGACTTCAGCATGCCACCAAACCGTTCTTGGTCCAGACTTCGGTGGTGAAGAAGTCTGTCGCCGCCAGAGATTCCCAGTGGGATTTCAAGAACTCGCTCCAGCTTGGCAACCGTGTCTGTTCGGGAGCAGGTTCGATGCCGTGTGCGTTCAGGATGTTCTTGACCGTGTTCGGGCAGAGGTCGTAGCCGAGGTTGGCCAAGGCACCCTGCAGTTTTTCGTAATCCCATGTCGGATTCTCGCAAGCCAGGCGGACCGTCAGTTCGGCAATGGTCTGTTCGAAGATCATTCGGCCGATGAACGAGTCCCTGCCGACGGCGATAACCGCGAACCAATTCGAGATCGGGTGACAAAACGGTCGGTTGTATTCACCGGTTGTATGCCTTCCGATACCACGACCGCGTCAAACTCCAACCCACGAGTCAATGCGACCGCAAGTTGTGACTCGTCATCGGCGACGATTCCGAGCGCTGCCGAGTTCTCGTACTGACGCAACGACAATCGTGGCGTTGGAATCGAACACCGCGCCGGATGGGAGCGGCGATCCCGGCGAAACGATTTCGTTGCCGGTGGAAATGATCGCGACTCGCGGTCGCCGGAACACGCTTACGTCCGCCCGCCCGATCGCAGCCAGCATGCCGATTTCGCGAGACGTGAGCACCTGACCAGCTCGCAAAATCGTCTTGCCCCTCGCGATATCCGTCCCCGAGAACGTGACTTGTTCAACAGCGGACACCGCTCGTGTAATCTGAAACCACAGCCCGCCCGTCGGGTGTCGTCTCGACCACGTCGGTGGACTCGACCATCAGCACGGCATCGGCCCCGCGCGGCAACATGCCGCCGGTCGCAAGCGTGGTCGCCGTTCCCGACAACACGACTTCGTGCGGCACCACGCCCGGCGAGAGGACTTCCTCGTTGAGTCGCAATCAGCGCGGAGCCGTCTCCGTGGCTCCGACAGTGTCGGCCGACCGCACTGCAAAACCATCGACGTTGGGCCGATCAAAACCGGGAACGTCCACAGCGGCCACCACGTCCGCAGTCAGCAGGCGGTCCAACGACTTCGCCAGCGAAACCGATTCGATCCCGAGTGGTTCCAAAGGCAGATGTCGAGCGAACCGCCGCCACGCTTCATCGCAGTCGATCACTTCGAGGAACCGGTCCTGCCGGGCGACATGGTACGCCGAGTTTTCACGTGGGGTCATACAGGTACACCGTCACGTGGGTTCCGGGGCCGTAACCTTTCAATTCCTCTGGCACGATGAGGAAGCCGTCGGCCTGAGCCGTCGAGGACAAGATCGACGCGCCGCTGATCGCCATCGGTTCGACGTAGCCATCCATCGCCGAGCGTGGAAAAGAAGGGACGTCAATTCTCGCCACCACGTCGCTCGTCAACACGCGGCCATGCGTTTCGGCCACCCTAACGACTTCGTTTTCGAGACGCTTTGCAGATTGGTCGATCCACTCCCACGCGACTTCAACGCGCACGCGGCTGGTGAAGCCGCGCATGCGGACGTCGCGAGAGGGAGTGGGACGGTCGTTCATCACGTCTCCGTGTTCTGGCTGGCATCGAATCCGGCCAGCCGGAGGACGGCCGCGTATTCGTCGGGCGTGTTCGTGTTCCGCAGTGAATCGAGTTCCGGATCGACTCGGCGCAGGTCGGCGACATCGATTTCGCGTGCCCGCGCCCGTTGCAGCAGGAAAAACGGTCGCAACTGATTCGCGGCGATCAGGTCGCGGACATCCTGTTCGAGCCGCAGTCGATACACGGCCGCCAGCGGGTGATGATATTGGCAGTCGCGCGGGATCGACAGATCGTGATCGCCCAGCGATTCGACCACCGCCCGCACGAATCCCGGGCGCAATAACGGCACGTCGCACGACGTCGCGTACGCAGCTTCGACTTCACCGCGCAGCGCGGCAAATCCAGCCGCCAATCCCGCGAGTGGTCCGAGTGCGTCATGCTCGTCGCGTGCAATTCGCACGTCGCTCGGCAACAGCGGAAGTTCCTGATCCTTTGCTGCCACCACCACAATCGGCGACACGACTTCGGAAAGAACTCGCACCACTCGCTGCAACAGCACCTCGGGGCCAAACGGCAGCCACGCTTTCGGCTGGCCCATGCGAGTGCTCCGTCCTCCGCAGAGCACGATCCCGCCGACGAGTGGCACTCGCTCCGACATTTCAAAACACCGTGTAAATAAACGGTGCCGCCGCCGTGCTGCCGAGATACACGAAGAACACCACGAGCAGCAACACGATGATGATCGGAGCAATCCACCACAGCTTATTCTGTACGAGGAAGTCCGCGAATTCGCGCAGCAAGCCCGGCTGCGATTCTTCGGCCAGCTTCGTGAAGTCGGTGCCCGACGCCTCGGGAGGCGATGCTTGTTGTTTCTTGGATATGGCCATTGCTCCTTCCTCAAGTAGGGTGGGACAAGCGGAGCGCCGGCCCACCAAGACAAACTGGTGGGCCGGCGCTCGCTTCGCGAGCTGGTCCCACCCTACGCTAAAACTGTCGGAAGTAACGCTTCGAGTCGGTCTTGGTTGCGTGGGGAATCCAATACGACTTGGCCGACCGATCCCAACGCAAACGGAGTCGATCGCGTCCGCTCAACCGAGCGACGAGGCCGATCGGGGTGAGCACCAGATAAAAAATCGCGGCGAGCAGCGTATGTGACACCGTCCAGCCGATTGGAAACACGGCGACCATCCAACCGACGTACACCCAGCGCATGAACGCGGGGACGAACCAGCCAGCCACGCTCACGACGGCACCAACCGACCACACCGCGATCGCAATCGACATCGAATCGGTTTTGCGCCAGATCATCCCACCGATGAACGCCATCATCGCCGGGAACCAGATCCCCGCGAACTGCCGCAGTTCGCGGCGAGACGGATTGTGGTTGATTTCGATTAACGCCATGTCGATTACAGTCCATGCTTCTGCGTGTGTCGGTCAATCGCTTGAGATTTGCGGCTGATTCGCCGGATCATCCCTCGGTCTTGGCGCGTCAGCGGGCGGCCGAGGTAGGCTCGCAGAAATCGTAGACGATCGCGGCAGGAAAGCAATTGCGAGGAGTAGTCGAGCTGCGAGAGATCCTTGATGATCCACCGGTCGCCCAGGCGCCGTTGCTGCCGGGCTCGGCCGAGGTCGATCACCCGAATGTCCCCCGGTTCGCGGCCGTTCGGAATCAGCAGGTGGTTCAGGTAGAAATCTTGATGGTGCAACCCGGCTCCGTGCATGTCGCGTGTGATTCGGGCGAGTTCGCCGATCACGTGGCGCACGTGATCGGGGTCGGGGTGCGATCCGGATTCCGTTTGATCTCGCAACCATTCGAGCAGAGTTTGGTGTCCGTCCAGTGACTTCGTGATCAACAACGACCGCCGCCCGTGGACGCCCAAAGCAACCGGTTCCATCGTCGGGATTCCGGCGGCGTGGAACCGCAGGATCGCGTCCCATTCGTTTGCGGCTCCCACAATCGGCCAACGTCCGTGCAGCAACGGGCGGAGATATTCGCCGACCGACGCGTGGCCATGGCGCTTGAGGTAGAACGCCTGCGAACCGGCCGCGTCGTGCAAGACGATTCGCGACGTGATGCGGCTGTCCATCTGTCGCGCCACATCGCCCGATTCGCATCCGATCAGCGACTCGAACGTGGTCAGACCATTCTCGCGCAGCAAGCCGGCGAAGCGGCCGTTGATTCGCAGTCGGCCCTCGTCCCAGTCCTCGAACTCGAATGAATTCACAGCGGCCTCCCCACAATCAGGCCGCCGGACGCAAGGCGTCCGTAGGTGCGATGGCTCGCAACGCCGGATGACTCAGCGTCGATGGTTCGCTCGAGTCGGACGCGATGGCGGATGTCGAATCCAACTGTCCCGCGTACAGCAGCGCCGTGAGGTACGCGTACAACATCCCGCCCGTGTAGCCGAGCAACAACGAATTCGCGAGGCAACCGATCGACATCAACACGAGCAGGGCTTGTGCAAAGTGACGTTCCGGAAGAGCCAGCCGTTGGGCGGCTTTCCATTGTGCGATCAACAACCACAACCAAACCGCCAGACCGATCAAGCCGATTTGTGACGCGATCGCGAGGTACTCGTTGTGCGGTTCGGCGGGGACCGGCAATCCCTCGGGGTTTGGCAAGTCGCGGTATCCGCGAACGAAACCGCCAGTTCCCAACCCAACGATCGGGCTGCGGCGAATCAACTGCCATGTCATTTCGTAGTATTTCAGTCGCGGCTCGACTGATGCCGCCGCGCCAGCCCCCATCGCGTCTCCGGAAAAGTACTGCTGGACCTGCGCCATCGACTGTTGCATCCGGGCGCGAAACATCGACGAACCGGCGAACGCTCCGCCGACGAGCAGCATCACCGCCGCTGTCGCCACGGCGAGACCTCGCCAGCGGAATCGCTGCCACATCAACAGGGACACCAATGCCGCGAGGACGAGATACCCCGTCCGACCCGGGACGAGCGCGAACAAACTGAACAATGACACGCCGATCGCCGCCGAGTAGGCCCACCACCAGCGACGGGACTCCAGCGCGCGGTACGCAAGAAAATAGACTGCGAACGCGACGAACAGACTTTGAATGATGCGGTCCTTGAATACGACGTTGTCGTTGATCGCCACGAATCCGATGTCTCGCCCCACGAACCATTCGACGTACGACCCGGCCACCGCGACCAGCGTCCCCAGTACGATGCACCACACACCCCACTGACGCCAGGCCACTCCCGACGGATCGTGGCGACAATACCAACGGACGAACCAGCGCTCTTCCCAATTCTTGTCGTACCACTCCCAATGTGGTCGCTGGAACAGAGTCAGCAGCACGGGAAGCAACAGCAGCTCGCGGTACTTCATCAAGCCGTGCAAGGCTTCACGACCCGAGGCCGATCCGTACGAGATGCCACAGGAAAACAGACCGAACAGCGCCAGCGAAAGCACAGCGATGCGGTTCGAGAACATGAGTTCCAACCGCTCGCGGTATCGCCCGGTCGCCAGCCACATCACGACGATGAAGCCAGCCAACATTTCAGAACCACTTGTGGTCAGCGGCAGGCAAATCGCCAGCAGCACCAGCGCCACTCGGGCGGAAAAGTCGCAACGGCGAGCAATCGGTTCGTAGTTGATCTGCATGAATTCCTCGTGAACACTTCAAGCGGCGGAACGAAGGGTAAGTGGCATTTCTGCGGAAGTCTGGTCCGACGAGAGCGCGGTGTGGGCTGCGCTTTGTTCGGCGGATGTGAAAAACACCGCCGCGAAATACGCCCAAAACAAACCGCCGGTGAAACCGAGCAGCAACGAATTGACCAGACATCCGGCGGCCATCAATGCCAGCATCCCCTGCGACAACTGTCGCTCCTCAGCCGGCAAACGCCACGTGGTTTTCCACTGGCCGATCAGAATTGCGAACCAAAACCCCAACCCGATCAAGCCGCTTTGTGACGTGATGGCGAGGTATTCGTTGTGTGGATCGACCGTTGGTGGCGCATTGCTGTCAGAGGTAACGGCCGCATATTCCTTCTCAAAGCTCCCGGTGCCAAAACCGAGGAATGGCTGGCGGCTGATGATTTCGATGGCTCGCTGGTAAAACTTCAGCCGCGGTTCCTCGGCAGTCATGCGTGCGTCGGCCGGTGCGACCTGTTGCCCCAGCGAAGTCTGAACCTGCAACAAGCTTTCTTGCACGCGAAACCGAAACGTCGCCGATCCGGCGAACGCTGTGCCGGCTAGCACGGCCAGACACGCAGCAGCGTATGCGATGCCTCGCCCGCCAAACTTCTGCACCATGAACACAACGGTCAGGACACCCAGAGCCAGATAGCCGGTGCGTCCCTGAACCATCGCAACCATGTTGACCAATGTGATTCCACCAATCGTGATGGCTGCCCATCGCCATCGGAGCGTTGGCAGCGAGTCGTGCGCCAACACGAACAGCATGTACGCGAGCAGGAAGTTGTGGATGATCCGATCCTTGAACACAACGTGATCGGTTTCGGTTGGAAAGCCCCAATCCACATCGAACAGCCACTCGCCGTACGACGCCGCCAACTCACATAAATTGCCGAAGATGAACCCGGCGACCGACCATGTTCGCCAATCAACGCTGAAAAGTCTCCGTTGACGAATGGCCTCGACGACATCTGCCAGCCCGCCGAGCTTCGCATTTGACGCGGGAAGCAACGTCAGCAGGATCGGGATGTACAACAGTTCACGATATTTCGTCGCGCCGCGCAGGCACTCGCCGGGACTGACCGAGGTGTACGCGACGCCCACGAGAAACCACGCGAACAGAACCAGCGGCAGCCATGCGAGGGGATTCGCGGCAATGCGTCGCAGCTTTCCAGACAGGTCGCCGGTCGCGAGCCACAAACAGGCGATCACAATCACCAATACACTCGACAGCGATGTGGAAACCGCGATGCTGAAGCCGAGCAACACCACAGCCAGTCGGCTCGCGGCGTCCAGAGTTTCAGCGAGCTGGTGTCGATCAGTGGGCATGGAGTGATGGTTCAGGCGGCAGTGCGGCGGCTGGGGAATTGATTGAGTAGAGATGCCGCCGCACGGAAGACCTGGTCCACCGAAAAATCGCGCATGCAGCGGTGATGTTCCAGCGGACAGGTCCGTTTCTGACAGGGACCACAATCCACGCCAATTTGCAAATGCAGCGCTCGATCGTAAAACGTTTCGCTCCACGCGATGTGCGTGGGGCCGAACAGCGTCACGACCGGAACGCCGAACGGCGGCGCGAAGTGCCGCGGCCCAGAATCGGTGGTGATCAGTAATTCGGAGCGACTCACCGCCGCCTTCGTCAGCCCAAGGCACACCTGTTCGTCCGCCAAACTGAAGACGCACGGGTTGTCGGCCAGTCGCACAATTTCACGGGCTTCGTCCCGTTCCGCCGGACCGCACAGGACGAGCACCGATTTTCCCAAATGCTCGACAACCATTTTCGCAAGCCCGGCAAACGATGACACCGGCCAATGTTTCGCGGAACCGAACGCCCCTCCAGGATTGAAACAGACCACGCCGCGTGCTGCCGCCGATCTGTTGGCCTGTCGCTGCCAGAAACGATCCAACCGCTGTTCGTCCTCAGCCGTCGTGGCCACTTCCATCCGCCGCGACAAGTTCTCGCAACCGAGATGCTCCGCCAATCGCAGGTATTCATCGATCACGGGGTTCGGCATCCGGCGTAACTTCGATTTCAACCGATCCGTCAGCATCCAACCCCGACCGTTGCGATTGAATCCGACTCGACGCTTGGCCCCGGACATCATCGCCAGCATGGCGGTGCGGAAAGAATTCGGAAACAGAACCGCGAGGTCGAATTGATACTTCCGCAGGCGGCACGCAAATCTCCAACCGCGTTCGTCCGGCGTTTGGCCGCGCGGATTGTGAAGCAACCGTCCGTCCAGCAGGTCCAGTCCGTCGAGCACTCCCTCCACATTGGGCCGCATGATTCCGGTGATCTTCGCATCTGAAAACGTCTCACGGATGGCGCGCATGGCTGGTGTCGCCATGACCGCATCTCCCACCCAGTTTGGACAGAAAACCGCGATACGCATGGCTCTGTTACCCTGCCTTTCGCAACACAATGTCGACCGGTTCGCCGCGAAGCCGTTTCAAAATCTGCGTGGTCGAGACACCGGGAATTTCGCCGAGTGCTTTGACTTGACCGCCGTACGATTCGACCGTCTCCCAGCCGACGATTTCGTGGTGGCGGTAGGTGCCCCCTTTCACGAGGACGTCGGGACGCAGGCCATCGAGCAACGCGTGCGGAGTCGGCTCGTCGAAGATCATCACGTAATCGACGACTTCGAGCGCCGCCAACATCGCCGCGCGTTGGGCTTGCGTGAAGATCGGCCGGTCGGGAGCTTTGCCCAGTGACCGGACGCTGGAGTCGCTGTTGATGGCGACGATCAGGCAATCCCCTTCCGCCGCTGCTTGTTGCAGGTAGCTCACGTGGCCGATGTGCAGAACATCAAAGCAGCCGTTGGTCAACACGATTCTCTGACCGAGTTGCCGGCGCGATGCAACATGTCGTTCGAGTTCAGCCAGCGAGCAGACTTTGTCCGGAGAGGATCGCGAGTTCGCCAGCAGGTCGGCAATGATTTCGCGACGCGAAATCGACACCACGCCAATCTGCTCGACTTCGAGTCCCCCCGCGACGTTCGCGAGACGCCCGATGTCGCTCAGAGACAGCCCCTCCGCCACGCCGAGTCCGATCGTCGCGAGTACCATGTCTCCCGCACCGGTGATGTCGTAGACCTGCCGCTTTCGAGTCGGAAGCAAATCCCCGCTGCCATTCGGTTGCACGATCGCGAGGCCATCGCTGTCGAGCGTGATGAACGCGTAATCCAGTCCGAGTTGTTCGCACAGTTTCCGCCCGGCCGCAAACGCATCGGGAGGCGACTTGATTTCGCAACCGGTGGTCAGGTGGGTTTCAAGCCGATTCGGCTTGATTGCTGTGGCGCCGCGGTAGATTTCGCAGTTCGCGTTCGGACGCGGATCGACGATCACCGGAATTCCGACAGCGCGGGCGGCGTCAAACAAACGCTCCAACACAACCGGAGTGCAGACCCCTTTTCCGTAATCAGCGATCAAAATTGATTGAAACTCGGTCAGCCGTGGCAGCAGCGTGGCAAGCAATTCCTCCGCAAGTTCCGCAGAGAGCGGGTCGCGCACCTCGCGATCTACGCGGAGCATCTGATGCGGATGCCGATGCTGCGCCCTTCCAATGAATCGTTCCTTCACGGTCGTCGGCCGCGACGCATCCACCAGCAACGCGGAACAATCGACTCCGGCTTGTTCGAGTTCGTGACGAAGCGCCGTCCCATCAGGATCGGCACCGACGACCGAGGCGAGCGTCACGTCGGCTTCCAAGCCACGGAGCATGTTCGCGACATTGGCTGCGCCGCCGACTCGGATTTCGTCCCGGTCGCGCCGCAAGAGAATGACAGGTGCTTCCTGGCTGACTCGCTCGGCGTCGCCCCAGATGTAACGGTCGAGGATCGCGTCGCCGATCACGAGGAGACGGGGATGGCCCATCCGTTGGACCATGTCAACAAGCTGGTAAGACATGCCGTCGCAATCCGTTGCGATTGCCCGATCGGGTCGCGCTGGCCTCCTGCCAGTGGTCGCGGACGCGTGGGCGGGCGGATCATCCACCGATTCGAAATTCGAGTCAATGCCGATCAGCGACGCTTGGAATCCCGAAGCATCGGCTGCAACTCATCGACAAAATCTTTGACATCTTTGAACTCCCGGTACACCGACGCAAATCGCACAAACGCAACTTGATCGACCCCGCGGAGAGTGCTGAAGACCTGCTCGCCGATGTACCGCGACGGCACTTCACGCTCGAAGTTTTGATAGACGTCCGCTTCAACTTCCTTGACGATCCGCTCGATGACTTCATCGCTCACCGGCCGCTTGTAGCACGCCTTTTCGAGACCGATCCGAATCTTCTCGCGATCAAACGGAACCCGCGATCCATCCTTCTTAATGACTCGCAGTGGAGACTCCTCGATCTTCTCGTAAGTCGTGAACCGGCGGCCACACTTGACGTCGAGACATTCTCGACGACGACGGATGACGAACTGTTCGCTGGTCCGCGAATCAACGACCTTGGTTTCGGATCGACGACAAAACGGGCACAACATCTGGCTCACACCTCTTTACGAGATTGGAAGTTCCGACAGATTCCCACTTCGCGAATGATAATCTGAGTTGACATTCGATACTTCGACAATAACAATGCAACCACTGCAATTGAGACTCATTCTCAGCGAAGTGGCCCCGCCGTCAGTTCACCTGTCTGCTACAACCCGCCCGAGATTTGACAATGGAATTGTCCTGCCAGCGTAATCATTGCTCGACTGTTGACGGCCAAGAACCCGTGGTCTGTCGATGTCTGAATATCTCCGAAGAAACGGTGGTGGACGCCATCG
>JACRIH010000081.1 GCA_016235885.1 Planctomycetales bacterium
ATGGCCCTGTCCGCTGCGGTCACCAACGTCCTCGATCACTTTCTGTTGGCGGATGAATTCTTCCGGCGGGTGAACTTCGATGAGGCGATCAAGGAATTCGAACAGGTGTTGCAAAGCCAGCCGGATCATTTCTGGGCTCAGTATTTGGGCGGCCTGTGCTTGCTGCAACAGGGGAGGCATCTCGAGGCGAAAACTGTGCTCACGGCCTGTCTCGGCCAGGGGCGAGATTACGTTTGGCTGTACCTGAATCGAGGTTTCGCTCACATCGAATTGAAGGCATTTGACGCGGCGGATGCGGACTTTCAGAAGGCGTTGCAAATGCCGCTGGATGAGATTTCCCGCTACGCCCTGTTGGTGAATCGCGGCGTGTTGCGGATCAAGCAGGAACGATTTGACGATGCAATTGTCGATCTGAACGAGGCGATCCAACTCAAGCCAGCCGCGTATCCGGCGTTCGTCAACATGGCCCTCGCTTACCGCCTGCTCAAAAATCTGGATCTGGCTCTGAAGCAACTCGATCTCGCGGTCGAACACCAGCCGTCGGTGGCTCAACTGTATCGATTGCGGGCGAGGCTGCATCTGGAACGCAACGAACCGGCCCTGGCACTCGCCGACTTCGATCAGGCCGTCCACCGCGACGATACGAGCAGCCCGTTCCATGCCGATGATCTCGTCGAACGTGGACGGTTGTTGTTGCGTGAAGGGAAGCACCAGGAGGCGCTGGCGTCATTTAACGCGGCTCTCAACGTCCGCAAGGACCACTCGCTCGCGCAACGCCTGCGGGCCGAGACTCTGTTTCACTTGCGCAAATTCGAGGAAGTCATCGAGGCGTTCGACCGCTACCTGGTGACGGGCAAGCCGCTCGAATCGGTCTATCGAGGTCGCGGATTGGCGAAGTCTGAACTGGGCATGTACCCCGGCGCCATCGAGGATTTTACGAAGGCCCTCGAACTTCAACCCACGTCGGCGGTGCAGGCTTATCGCGGCTGGATGCACGTGGTTTGTGATGCGCCGAAGTTGGCTCAGCGCGATTTCGAACTGGCCATTGAACTCGATCCCAAGAACGGCGACGCCTACTCCGGTCGGGGCTTCGTGCGGTCCATTCACAAACAGTCTCGCGAGGCCCTCGAAGACGCCGAGGAAGCTCTGCGTCTCGGACCCAAGTCGCCGCGATTGCTATACAACGCGGCACGCATCCACGCCCAATCCGCCGGAGCGGGCAACTCCCGGGTCTTTGATCTCATCAGTGAGGCCCTGGCACTTTTGCCCGCTGAACAGCGTTCTGCTTTTTGGTCCACTCAAGTTCGAACGGATGCGGCCCTGGATACGATTCGTCAACATCCTCGGTTTCTACAGGTGGAAAAAGATGTATTGTCGAATCAATAAGAACCGGTCGGTCGAACAAAGAACTGACTCATGGTGGCTCGTCGGGTAGCCTGGTCCGTGCGCCTTCAATCTCGTCGCCGACAGCATCATCGGCAGTGGGTTCTGGAGTGGCTTGAGAACCGGACGTTGCTGAGCGGCTCGCCGCTGGACGCCGCGCTGCCGCTGGAGTTCAATGCGTTCCAAGCTGCTCACGTATCGCACTTGCTCGCCAATCCCAACGAGGTCGATCTCTATCGTGTGACCCTGAGTGGCGGCGATACGGTCGATGCCGGCGTCCGCGCCCAGACTGCGGGCAGCGGCTTGGTGAGTCTCTTGCGCATCGTCGACGCTCAGGGGACTCCGCTGGCTCTTGACGACCAGGAAGGTGGCGACCCGCACCTGCGATTTCAAGCGGTGAGCACTGGTGTTTACTTCATCGGCGTCAGCAGCGCTCCCAACGGCAACTACGACCCGACGGCCGATGGCAGCGGTGTCGCTGGCAACACCACGGGGCTGTACACCCTCGACGTGTCCCTCACGACGGCTGCGCCGCTTCTGCCTGATTTGATCGGCAGCTCGTTCCGGCTTGGCACGGACGCGGCGGTGCCCGGCGACGCGGTGCCGGTCGGATTCACGGTCGAGAACCGCGGTGCGGCCGATCCGGGAAACTTTCGGGTCGACGTGCTTCTGTCCAGCAGCGAGCGATTCGACAACTCCACGCTGGTGTATCGGACTTTCACGCGTGCCGATCTGAATGCGGATGCGACAGGCCGGCGCTTCGCGGCGCCTGCCGACTACACGATCACGGTGCCTGCGGGACAAGCTACGGGGCCGCTGTTTGTCGGGTTGCGAATCAGCGCGGACCCGTTCTCGCCCGAATCGAACGCTTTCGATCAGGCCGTCGCCCGGCGGGGTGCCAACTTTGAATCGCTGGCGGTGCTGACTCCGGTCCCACCCGGAGTCGCGGATCTCTCGGTGGCCGACGCCAGTCTTAACACCGGAGCCAACGGTGTCCTGCTCAGCGCGGTTGAGACCAACACATATCAACTCACGGTCACAGAATCGATGGGCACGGGCCAGCTCATCGCGAGTGTTGCGACGACGAGCGCCGCTTTCGTGCCGCGATTGACCCTCGCCCGCTTGGACGGCGTTGTGCTGATCCAGTCGGACTCCGGACGGATCGTCCAGCACCTGCAGCCGGGAACGTTTTTTCTCCGCGTCTCTGTTCAGGCGGGGCTGGGTAGCTACCGGCTGAGCACGCAGTTCACTCCGACTCAGCCTCCCTTCCAACCGCCCGGAGCTGGGAAGCGGCCGACGCTCGCTGTGGCGGACGTCAACGGTGACGGCTTCGATGACTTGATCACAGCCAACTACAACGACGGCAGTGTGAGCGTCTTGCTGGGTGCCGGGGATGGCTCCTTCCAGGCGTTTACAAACTTCCCGGTGGACGCGGGGCCACTGGGTGTGGCCGCCGCTGACCTCAACGGTGACGGCATTGCCGACATCGTCACGGGCAACTATCTCAGCAACGGCACGGTCAGCGTGCTGCTGGGAAATGGCGACGGCACCTTCCAGCCGACAACGAACTTCACGACGGGCGACGGTGCCCTCTTCCCGGTGATCGCCGACATCAACGGCGACGGTCGACCGGACATCATCACTGGCAACTACCGAGCCGGCACCGTGAGCGTGCTCCGAGGGAACGGCAACGGCACGTTTGTGTCTCAATCTGAGATGACGGTTGGCGCGTATCCCGCCTTCGTTTCCGTGGCAGATATTAATGGCGACTCACGACTCGACATCATCAGCCCCAACGGTAGCGATTCGTTGAGCGTGCTCCTGAACCAGGGCAACGAGGCGGGGGGAAACGTCACGTTCCAGCCGCAGTCTGTGATTCCCACCACCGAGTTCCCGTTTGCGATCGGGATTGCCGACTTCAACGGGGACGGCAGACCAGACTTGGCCAGCGCTCACCGGAACGATGACACCGTCCGCGTTCAGCTTGGAGCGGGTAACGGCACGTTCGGGTCCGAAGTCAGCTTTGCCGTCGGGGACACGCCGTATGCGATGATCGTGGCCGATGTGAACGGCGACGGCCGTCCCGATGTCGCCGTCGCGAACCGCAACGCGGGCACGGTCAGTGTGCTGCTGGGCAAAGGGGATGGCACGTTTCAGCCACAGGTGACCCTCCCGGTCGGGCAGCGGCCTTTGACCATTCGAACCGCGGACGTCAATCACGATGGGCACCCCGACATCCTCGCCGCCAATGCCGACGACAATTCCGTCAGCGTGCTATTGGGGCGCGGCGACGGCTCGTTCTCCTTCCCCGCCGAGGCCATCGCTGCGGCTGGCAAGCGTCCCTTTCTTTTTGCAGTCGGCGACCTCCGTGGCGACGGACATGCCGACATCGTCACCGCCAACAGCTCCGACGGTTCGGTAAGTATTCTCTTGGGTGCCACGAGCGGCTCCTTCCAGCCGCACCAAACGCTCGACGTCGGCGATCAGCCGATTGGTGTGGCGATGGCGGATTTCAACGGCGATGGCAAGCTCGACTTGGTCGTCACCAATAAGGCCGACGACACCGTGGGCGTGCTTCTGGCGCTGGGCGCGGGCGGGTTCGGACCGCAGACGACGTTTGGCGTCGGCACGAAGCCACTGTATGTGGTGACGGCAGATCTCGACGGCGACGGCGACATGGACATTGTCGTCACCAACAATACCGGCACCTCAGTCAGCGTGCTCTTTGGGAACGGTGCCGGAAGTTTTTCCCCGCAGCAAGAGTTGCCAACCGGCCGCACCACCTATGGCGTGGCGGTGGCGGACGTCAACGGCGACGGCAAGCCCGATATCGTCGCCTCCAATTACGGGGACGACTCGATCAGCGTGCTGTTGGGGAACGGTGGCGGCACGTTTCAAGATCAGCAAGTCGTTGGGAACGTCGGCGCGCTTCCCTCCGCATTGGCCTTGGGCAAGGTCAACGGCGATAACTTTCTCGATATCGTCGTCGCCCTCGGCGGCGACAACAAAGCGGCGGTGCTCTTGGGAAACGGACTCGGCGGCTTCGGTGCGCCGCAGGCGTTCGGCACCGGTGGAGTACCCACCGGCGTGGCGCTGGCACGCTTCAACAACGACACATTCCTTGATGTCGTGGTCTCCAACCGCGCCGACAACAACGTGAGCGTGCTCCTGGGAAACGGTGACGGCACGCTTCAGTCGCACCAGACTTTTGCCGTTGGTCGCCAGCCTTTTTCCGTGGCAGCCACCGACGTCACCGGCGACGGTCGACCCGACATTATCACGGCCAACGCTTCTGACAGCACCGTGAGTGTGCTGGAGGGCCACGCTGATGGCACCTTTTCACCGCAGAGTCCCTTTGCACTCGGCAAGCGGCCTTATGCCGTGGTCGTCGCCGATGTCAGCGGCGACGGCAACCCGGACACCATCACCGCCAACTACAACGCCGGCACCGTGAGTGTCGCTCGCGGCAACGGCAACGGCTCGTTCCAGTCTCCCCAATTGTTCGCCGTCGGCAGCCGGCCGCTGGCGGTCGCGCTGTCTGACGTGAACCGCGACGGCCGAGCCGACCTCATCAGCGCCAACAGCGCCGACAACACGGCCAGCGTCCTGCTGGGCAATGGTGACGGCACGTTTCAAACGCAACAAGTCATCGCTGTTGGACAACGCCCTGCGGCTGTCAGTGTCGCGGACGCCAATGGCGACGGCATCCGCGATCTGCTCGTCGCCAACTACGGCAGCAACAACGTCAGCGTCTTGCTGGGTCGCGGCGACGGCTCCTTCCGACCACAAACCACATTCGCAGTCGGCAGCGGTCCCAATGCTCTGAGCACGGGTGATTTCAATGGAGACCAGCGACTTGATCTGGCGGTCACAAACATCTTCGACAACACGACCAGCGTTTTACGGGGCAATGGCGACGGCACATTCCAATCCCGGCAAACATTCCCGGTCGGCGAACAGCCGTATTCCATTGCGGTCGCAGACGTCACCGGCGACGGCAGGCTCGACGTGATCACCGCCAACTACGGCGGCAACAGCGTCAGTGTTCTGGCGGGCAGGAGTGATGGTTCATTCGATCCCCAGCAGGTCACCGCGGTCGGTGATCGGCCGGCAGCAGTTTCTGCTGACAACGTCAACGGCGACGCGCGTCCCGATCTGATCGTCACCAACCGACGCGACGGCACTGTCGGCGTGCTGCTGAACAGCGGCGGCGGTTTCGCGCCCCAGCAAACATTCGCTGCCGGCGCCCAGCCGGTGTCGACTGCGGTCACCAACGTCAACGGCGACGGCAGACCGAACATCATCACCGTCAACTACAGCAACAGCACGCCGCGCGTGCTCTTGGCCAGCAGCACTTCCTTCAACCCGACCACGCCGGGCAACGCGACCGAGGCGCCGAATACAACCAGTCTGGCTGATCTGAATCGCGATGGTGTCCGCGATCGCGTCATCCTCGACGCTGCCGGCAAGATCCTGTTCCGCAAAGGATTGCCGGGCAGTGAAGACGCGTTTGCTCCCCCCGAAATCCTCAATCCGGATCGTCGCGCCCGTGATCTCGCCGGCGTGACAACCGCTCATGGCTTGGTCGTCGCCGCTGCCGATTCCAGTTTCGATCTCCACCTGAGTGCGGAAGCCGACCGCTACCTCTACACGGTGTCGCTGTATTCCTTCGCGTCCGGTTCGGTCCAGCGCGGCATGGCCTTCACGTCCTCGTTGCTGCCAACCCGCATCATTGCCGCAGATCTAACGACCGACGGTTTGGATGACATTGTCGTGGCCAATGCTTTGGACAACAGCATCCAGGTGTCGTTCCAGCAGCCCGACGGATCGTTCAGCGCTCCCATCACTTTGGTCACCGGCGAAGCACCCTCGAACTTGGCGGCGACCGATGTCAACGCGGACGGTCGGACGGACATCCTCGTCACCAATCAGGCGTCGGGCGACGTCGGCGTCTTTCTCAATGACATCAGCCACTCGTTCAGCAGCAGCGCTCGCTTTCGCGCCGGCATCGGACTGTTCGGGCTGGATGCCACCAGGCCAGAACCGATCGTCACCAGTTTGCAGCAATCGGTGAGCATGGTGGCCGGCGACTTCCTTGGCAGCGGACGCAATGACCTCGTCGTTGTGAACCGCGCCACGCATTCTTTCAACGTGCTGCCCAACAACGGACGAGGCGGTTTCAACAATCCGCAGTCAAATCTGACGACCTCGACAAGCGACGGCTTTAGCGTCAACAACCGGCCGGGTGCCGTGGTTGCCGGCGACTTCAACCGCGATGGTCATCTCGACGTCGCCGTGTTGATGCAGGATTCCGGTCAGGTCTGGATTTTCGCGGGCCACGGGGATGGGACCTTTCGCCACACGTTCACCATCGCGGCCGGGGACCAAGCCACGGGATTATCCGTCGTGCCGGGCAGTGGCAACGGATTGTTGGATTTGCTCGTCGGCAATGGCTTCGGGGACGTCCTGCATCTCGCCGGCAAAGGGGACGGCACGTTTCAGATTCGAGGCAATCGTGTCTCGCTGTCGGTCGTTCCCGATTTGTTCGGTTCCGGTCAAGCCGGCGTGCTGGTCGGCAATCAGCAGGACAACCGTGTCACCGTCCAGGCTCAAACTTCCGGTGGGACAGGCTTCAGCGCCGTCGAGACGCTCGGTGCGGACAACGAATCACAACTGGCTCCGGGTGATGTCCAGTGGTCGATGCTGGCCAGAGGCGCAACCATCCCCGACGCTGTGGTGGTGAGCACTGGCGGCAACGCAGTGATCGTGTACCACACGATCTCGGTCTCCAATGGAGCACCGGTCTTCTCCGCGACTCCGCACACGTATTTCGTCGGCACTGCTCCGGCCAGTGTCACCGTGGCGGACATCAATGGGGATGCCATTCCCGACATGCTGGTCGCCAATCGAGGCAGCAATGACGTCTCGGTGCTGTTTGGCACCTACGCCGCCAACGGCGAGTGGTTGGGAAACGTCGGACCCCGGTTGCGATCCGGCGGAGCTGGACCCATCGCGGTCGCGGTGCGCGATCTCAACGGCGATCTCGTTCCCGACCTGGCGCTGACCAACGGCGGCAGCGGGACCGTGACAGTGTTGGCAGGCGTCGGGTTGGGCTTCTTCGATGACCGGCAGCCTCGAACACTGTTCAACCTGGGCGCTGCAGTGGACCAACCGCCCACGTTCCAGGGCGACAGCGGCCTCGGGTTCGCGGTGACGGCGGCTGGAGAACTGGTCCGGTTCAACCTGAGCAACCCAAGTGGTGGTGCCGGAGTTGTCTTTTCGGGCAGTCAGTTGGTGGCAGCGCGGGCGTTGTCGAATGGCCAGGTTGTCGTGGCCGTCGCCGATGGGACCGTCAAGATTCTCAGCCCGCAAGGGGACCACTTGATCGTCACTTCCGAATTGCGGGCACAGTCCGGCGCTCCGGCATTACCCAGTTCGCTGGTGGTGCTGCAACAAGCCAGTGGTCAATTTCAGGTGCTCGTCAGCAGCCAGGGATCAGATACCGTCTCGGTCTTCGCGTCGGTCGCTGTAGGTTTACCCTCGGTGACATTGTTGATCCCGTCGCAGGTCATCAACAGCCAGCCGTCGAGTGCGGGTCTTCCAAATTCGCTCCTGACAATATCGACGCTGCTCAGTTTGAACTCACTCACCGACTCGCTGAGCGGGACAACGGGACTTTCGCTGGCCGGTTTCCTGTCGACCAACAGCCTCATATTCACGACGGCGAGTGCCGCCGCACTTGTCGCCGTCGAAGGGAACTCTTACTCGACCGTGGCGGTCCTCGACTTCGGGTCTCAACAAGATGACGATTCGGGCGATGGCCGCGGACGAAAGCCGGAACTCTCGACTCGGTTCCCATTCGGCAGCACGTCTCCGTTGACACGATTCGTGATTGGCATCGAGGAAGCGATCCTGGAATTTGCGGACGACGTCCTCTTCCCCGAGGATGGAGAGGTGCCACTGAACGATCCGTGGAACGAGGAGATCTTCCAGCGCCGCCCACCTGTTCGACCGCCGGCCCGCGCTCCGAAAGAGAAGCAGGAACCCCCAACGCAGGCGCCCAAAACGGAAGCCCCGCCGGAAGGCGCAGATCCTTTCAAGGCAAAACAGTCCCGATTGAAACAGGGTTCGTCGCCGGCTGAGCAGGCGTTGTTCGATTCCTTTTGGGAAGAATTCGCTGACGAAGATCTGTGGTTGGTTCCGTCGTCCGCGACTCGCGATCGTGCCGATGCCGAGATCCCGTCATCCTGGTTGCCGGTCTGCTGACGACACAGAGATTCCGAACGGGGCCTGCGAGTCGCATTGATGAAAGGCAGATCGAATTGCCTTCTCGCGGATTCTCCCGATGAGTGACGTCGCCCGCTCTGCATCCGAAGCCGGGACCGATCGTCGGTCGAAGTCTCTGGTTCGCCCCGTTTTCCGAACTGGCGATTGATTTCGCCGTCCAGAACGGCGATGACGACACCGACGGGAGTATTGTGCGGGCTATTCGGAAGAATTCTCGGGAGACTATTGAAGATGCCGAATATGCTCTACGTCTCGGCCAGAACTCGCCGCGATTTCTGTACAATGCAGCCCGCATTCATGTCCAGGCCGCCGGTGCGAGCGACTTGCGAGTCTCAGTGTCGATCGATGACGCCTTGGACTTGCTGGCCGATGAATGGCGCTCTAAGTTTTCCTCCACGCAGATTCACACGGATGCGGCTTGGGATGCGATTCGAAAGCATCCCTGGTTCTTGCAAATGGAAATCGACCTCTTGTCGAAGAAGTGACCGATGGTGTTTCGTCGTCCAGCTTGGTTCCCGCGCCTTCGTCCTCGCCGCCCGCAATCCAAACAGCGGCTGGCGCTGGAGTCGCTTGAGAACCGGACTCTGCTGAGCGCGTCGCCGTTGGAACTGGCCGTCAATCCGGTCCCCGCGAACGTGACCGACGGCACGCTACTCACCACCGACGAAGTGGACACGTACTCGTTCACGGTCAGCGGTGCGCTGGGCAGCGGGAGTCTCACGACGAATGTGATTGGCACGACTGGCGGTTTGATTCCCCGACTGACACTGTCCGGGCCACAGGGCGAGTTGTTGATTCAGTCCGATGGCGGTCGTATCGTCCAGCATCTCCAGCCGGGAACGTATTCCGTATCCGTCTCGGCACAGATCGGGCTGGGAGATTACCAGCTCACGACGGGGTTCACGGTCGCCGGTTCGCCGCTGTCACCGCTGGTCACTGGAGGTCTGCCGAGATCGGTCGCGGTGGGCGACTTCAATCGCGATGGCATTCCGGATGTCGTTGTGCCGAACTTCCGCAGCAACGACATCAGTTTGCTGCTGGGTAACGGCGATGCCACGTTTCAACCACAGCGACTGATCGTCACTGGCTCCGGACCGATTTCGGTGACGGTGGCGGATGTCAACGGTGATGGCAATCCCGACGTGCTGGCTCCCAACCGGGGCACTGACACAATCGGCATATTGCTTGGCAACGGCGACGGTTCGTTCCAGCCAATGGCCGCATTTGCCGTTGGCAATCGTCCCGGTGGAGTGGCAGCGGCCGACATGAATGGCGACGGTAAGTTGGACCTGGCGGTCTCCAACTACGACGAATCCACGGTGAGCGTGTTGCTGGGAAATGGTGACGGCACTTTCCAGTCTCACCAGAAGTTCGACACGGACCTTGGTCCGGGAAAAGTGGAGACAGCGGACGTCGACGGTGACGGTGTTTCCGATCTGATCACCGCCAACTACATCGGCGGCAGCGTGAGCGTGCTGTTGGGACTCGGCGACGGCACTTTTGCACCTCAGCAACCGTTTGCCGCCGGATCGTCGCCGTACTCGTCGAAGGTGGCGGACGTCAACGGCGATGGCCAGCCAGACATCGCGGTGACCAACTACCGGGACAACAGCGTGAGCGTTTTGCTGGGGATCGGGGACGGGACGTTTCAACCTCAACAATCGTTCGCCGCGGGGACGGGGGCGTATTCGTTGGCGACCGCGGACGTCAACGGCGACGGACACGTGGATCTTCTCACGGCCAACTTCAGCGACAACAGCGTTGGCGTGCTGTTGGGCCTGGGAGACGGCACATTCTCCGAGTCGAAAGACTTTGCGGCCGGAAAGGGAACCGGCGGCGTCGCAGCGGCCGATGTGGACGGAGATGGGCGGCCCGATCTCGTGACGGCCAACTTCACCGACAACAATGTCAGCGTCTTGCTCGGTCGTGGCGATGGCACGTTTGCGGCCCAGCAGGCCGCCCCGTCTCCCGCTCCCGACATGCGTCTCTATTCGGTGGAGGCCGCGGATCTCAACGGCGACGGCCGTCCGGACATCGTCACTTCGAATAAAAACGACAGCACCGTCAGTGTGCTGCTGAGCAATCCGGATGGCTCCTTTCAAACCAAACAAACCTTCCCCACCGGAACAACCCCCAACGTGGCGACGATTGCGGATGTCAGCGGTGATGGCATTCCCGACATCGTCACCGCCAGCTACACGGAAAGCAGCGCCAGTGTTTTGCTGGGCAATGGCGATGGCACCTTCGCGGCGGCGCGGAATTTCACCACCGGCGGAACGGCCTACTACATGACGCTTGCCGACGTCAACGGCGACGGCAGTCCGGACATCGTCACTGCCAACAATAACGTCACGGTCAGCGTGCTGCTGAGCAACCGCGATGGCACCTTCCAGACGCAGCGGTCTTTCGCGACTGGTGGCGGCACCATTTCCGTCGCGGTGGCCGATGTGAGTGGGGACCACCTGCCCGATCTTGCGACCGCCAATTTCAATGACAATACCGTGAGCCTGTTGCTGGGCAATGGCGACGGCACCTTCCAAGACCAGCAGGTGTTCCCCGTCGGCAGGGCACCCGGCTGGGTGATCTTGGACGACATCAACGGTGACAGTCAGATCGACTTGGTGGTCACGAACGGCGGTGGCGGCACGGTGAGCGTTCTCTTGGGCAACGGCGACGGTTCCTTTCAACCGACGCAAGTGTTCCCGGCCGGTGACCTGCCACGCAACACCAAACTGGATGACTTCAACGGCGACGGCATTCCGGACCTCGTCACCGCCAACGTTGCCGATAGCAACGGCAATTTGCTGGTGGGGAACGGCGACGGCACATTCCAGGCTCCGCGAGTGTTTTCTCTCGGAGTGGATGCCGCGGGCATGGCGGTGTCCGACTTCAACGCCGATGGCCGGCGAGATTTGGTCGCGTCCAACTTCCGAACCGACTCCGTGTTGTTTGTGCTGGGCAACGGTGATGGCACGTTTCGGCCCGTGGAATCTCTGACCCTGGGGAAAAGTCGCTATTCCGTGGCGGTGGCCGACGTCAACGGCGACGGCAAGCCGGACGTTGTCAAAACGAACCTGCGTCAGAATTCTCTGAGCGTCGAGTTGGGTACCGGCTCCGGCAGCTTTGAGCCGGGCCTGACGGTGGAGGTCGGGACGCAACCCACTTCCGTGAGCGTGGCCGATTTCAACGCCGACGGCCGGCTGGATTTGGCCACGACAAACTCCGATGCCGACTCGGTGTCGGTCGTGTTGGGCAACGGGGACGGCACCTTCAACTCGCAGCAGACCTTTGACGTGGGGCGCAGTCCGCGTGAGGTTGCGATCGCCGATATCAATGGCGACGGCCGGCCCGATCTGGCGGCCACCAATTACAACGACGGAACCGTTAGTGTGTTGCTGGGCCGGGGCGACGGCTCATTCGGAACGCAGCAAACATTCCCCGTCGGTCAGCGGCCGTATTCGCTGTCGTTCGCAGACGTCAATGGCGACGCCCGGCTCGATCTCGTCGTCGGCAACTCGGTCGACAACACGGTCAGCGTGCTGCTCGGCAATGGAAATGGCACGTTTCAGACTCAGCAATCGTTTGCCACGGGAAGACAGCCGTTCGCGGTGACGATTGCAGACATCAACGGCGACGACCTGCTGGATGTCGTCACGGCCAACACGTTGGACAATTCGGTCAGCGTTCTGTTGGGCAACGGCAACGGTTCCTTCCAAACGCAGACGGTGTTTGGAGTCGGGAGCCAGCCGTCTTCGATCGACGCGCGGGACATCAACGGAGATGGGAAGCCGGACCTCGTCACCGCCAACTTCACCGACAACAACGCCAGCGTTTTGTTCGGCAACGGCGATGGTTCGTTCCAGACGCAGCAGACACACGTCACCAATGTGTATCCAGTGCAGACGGTCGTGTCGGACATCAACGGCGACGGGCGGCCCGATCTGGTGACCGTCGCCAATCACGACAACTCGACGGTGGTGTTGCTGAGTACCGGCGGTGGCGAATTCCGGCCGGCCTCGGCCGCCACTGACGTCGGGTTGCGGAATACGCCGCTGCTGGCGGACCTCAACGGCGACGGAACTGTTGATCGCGTCGTCCTCGATCGCTCCGGAAAAATTCTCTTTCGCCAGGGACTGCCATCCTCGAACCTCAATTCTCAATCCTCGACCTTCGCCCCCCCGGTGATCCTCAACCCCGACCACCCGGCACGCGAAATCACGATCTTGCGCACGGGCTTGGAATTGGTCATCGCCGCTGCGGACTCCCGCTTTGACCCCGACCTGTCCACGAGCCAGTTCGTCTTCACGGTCTCGGTGTACAGCGTCCAATCCACCGGTGCTGTCAGTCGTCACACAGCGTTCTCCACAACGGCACCGCCCAGCCGCCTCGTCGCCGCCGATCTCACCGGCGATGGACTGGCGGATTTGATCGCTGCCAATCCACTCGATAACAGCGTCACCGTGGCTCTGCGAAACGCGACCGGGGACTTCCTCGCACCGATCACGGTCCCCTCCGGAAACGCCCCATCGGACATCGCCGTGGCCGATGTGAATGCCGACGGTCGGCCGGATATTCTGGTCAGTAGCCAGGCCTCCGGTGACGTCAGCGTCGTGCTCAACGATGCCGCTCTTGTTTTCAATCAGACGCTGCGGTTTCGTGCTGGCACACAGCCGTACGGCCTCGATATGTCGTCGGACAGTCCGCTCGTGAGTTCGCTCGCCGAGTCCGTCAGTCTGGTGTCTGGCGATTTCACGGGCGACGGAAGCAATGACGTTGTGGTGGTCAATCGCGGCGCACACAGCGTCACCGTTCTGCCTGGCAACGGCCGGGGTGGCTTCGCAAATCCGCAGGTCAGTCTGACCACATTGACGAGCGACGGTTTCAACATCAACGAGCGACCCGGCGCGATGGTGGCCGGCGACTTCAATCGCGATGGGGACTTGGACGTGGCCGTGCTGATGCAGGACACGGGGCAGCTTTGGGTTTTCACCGGGAACGGGATGGGTACTTTCCGGCACACGTTCACCATCGCGGCTGGCGATCAGGCGACGGGATTATCTGTCGTGCCGGGCAGCGGCAACGGGCTGTTGGACTTGCTCGTCGGCAACGGATTCGGAGACGTCCTGCACCTCGCCGGCAAAGGGGACGGCACGTTCCAGATTCGAGGCAATCGCGTCTCGTTGTCAGTCGTGCCCGACCTGTTCGGCCCCGGTCAAGCGGGCGTGCTGGTTGGCAATCAGCAGGACAATCGTGTCACCGTCCAAGCGCAAACCTCCGGCGGATCGGGCTTCAGCGCCGTCGAAACGCTCGGTGCGGACAACGAATCGCAACTGGCACCGGGGGACGTCCAGTGGTCGATGCTGGCCAGAGGCGCAACCATCCCCGACGCCGTGGTGGTCAGCACTGGCGGCAATGCGGTCATCGTGTACCACACGATCTCGGTCTCCAACGGAGCACCGGTCTTCTCCGCGACCCCGCACACGTACTTCGTCGGCACCGCTCCGGCCAGCGTCACCGTGGCCGACATCAATGGGGACGCCATTCCCGACATGCTGGTCGCCAATCGCGGCAGCAATGACGTCTCGGTGCTGTTCGGCACCTACGCCGCCAACGGCGAGTGGTTGGGAAATGTCGGACCCCGGTTGCGATCCGGCGGTGCAGGTCCCATCGCGGTCGCGGTGCGCGATCTCAACGGCGATCTCGTTCCCGACCTGGCACTGACCAACGGCGGCAGCGGCACGATCGCGATGCTGGCAGGTGTCGGCCAGGGCTTCTTCGATGACCAGCAACCGCAGACGCTTTTCGATCTCGGCGGCGCGGTGGATCAGCCACCGACATTTCGAGGCGACACCAGCATCGGGTTCGCGGTCATTTCGGCGGGCAACCTGGTCCAGTTCGACTTGAGCAACCCCGGCGGCGGGGCCGACATCGTCTTTTCCGGCAGTCAGTTGGTGGCGGCGCGGGCGCTGTCGAGCGGTCAGGTCGTTGTGGCGGTTGCGGACGGCACCGTCAAGATCCTCAGCCCGCAGGGTGACCACCTGATCGTCACGTCGGAACTGCGGGCACAGGCCAGTGCGCCGGCTTTGCCCAGTTCGTTGGTGGTGCTGCAACAGGGCAGCGGCCAATTCCAGGTGCTCGTCAGCAGCCAGGGATCTGACACCGTCTCGGTTTTCGCGTCGGTCAGCGTGGGATTACCCTCGGTGACGTTGTTGATCCCGTCGCAGGCCATCACCAACCAACCGTCGGCTGCGGGTTTGCCGAACTCGCTCCTCACCATCTCGACCCTGCTCAGTTTGAATTCTCTCACCGACTCGCTGGGCGGCACAACCGGATTGTCGCTGGCCAGCTTCCTGTCGACCAACAGCCTGGTGTTCTCGACGACGAGTGCGGCAGCACTTGTCGCCGTCGAAGGCAACTCGTACTCGACTGTGGCGGTCCTCGATTTCGGGTCTCAACAAGATGACGAATCGGGCGACGGCCGCGGACGAAAGCCCGAACTCTCGACCCGGTTCCCGTTCGGCAGCACATCCCCGTTGACGCGCTTTGTGATCGGCATCGAAGAAGCGATCTTGGAATTCACGGAGGACGTGCTCCTCCCGGAGGACGGCGAGACTCCGTTGAACGATCCCTGGAACGACGATCACTTCCATCCTCAGAAAACCAAACGGCCACCGACTCGCGGCACGAAACAGAAACCGCCAACAGAAGTTCCGAAAACGGAAGCCCCGCCGGAAGGCGAAGCATCCCAGACGAAGCCGTCTCGATTGCAACAGGATTCGTCGCCGGACGAGCAGGTGCTGTTCGATTCCTTCTGGGAACAATTCTCGGACGAAGACCTGTGGTTGTCGCCGTCTTCCGCGACTCGTGATGATTCCATCCCCAATGTCTCAGCGATATTGTTCGCAAGTCTGTTGGCGACAAAGTTGCCGAGGCTGGAGCCTGCGAGACGATTGGATGGAACACAGACCGAATTACCGTCTCGTGAGTCCTCCCGATGAGCGACGCCACTTCTTTCGCATCCCATACCAGTCCAACCCCCTGGGTCGAAGTCACCGGGTCGCCCCGTTTTCCAAACTGGCTGGCCGAGCAATACGTCAGTCTCGCGTTTACCACCTACCAAACTGGCAAGCTCTTTTTGTTGGGATTGAATCCCGAAGGTCGGCTGGCCGTTTTTGAGCGGACGTTCAATCGCGCGATGGGACTCTGGGCCGACGGTCATACGCTCTGGCTCAGCACGCTGTATCAACTCTGGCGCTTCGAGAATCTGCTGCGCCCCGGCGAACTCTACCAAGACCACGATCGCCTCTACGTTCCAAAAATCGGCAACACAACGGGCGATCTCGATGTCCACGACGTTGCGATCGACGGCACCGGTCGCGTCGTGTTTGTCGCCACGGGATTCGGCTGCATCGCCACGCTTTCAGAGCGGTCGAGTTTCACTCCGCTCTGGCGTCCGCCGTTCCTCAGCAAGTTGACCGCCGAAGACCGCTGCCACCTCAACGGGCTGGCTTTGGCCGATGGCCGCCCGCGCTATGCCACCGCGGTCAGCACGAGCGACGTCGTCGATGGCTGGCGTGACCGGCGTCACGACGGTGGAGTGGTCCTGGAAATTCCCACCGGTCGTGTGATCGCTTCGGGTCTGTCGATGCCCCACTCGCCGCGACTTTACAAAGGCCGGCTTTGGCTGCACGACTCGGGCACCGGACACTTCGGCAGCGTGGACCCCCACGGAGGCCGCTTCGAACCGCTGACGTTTTGTCCGGGCTACCTGCGCGGCCTCGCCTTCGTCGGCGACTACGCCGTGGTGGGCCTGTCGCAACCCCGCCACGACAAAACATTCGGCGGCCTCGCGCTGGATGCCGAGTTGGCCAAACGCGGCACCGAAGCCCGCTGCGGCCTGCTGATCATCGACCTGCGCACCGGCGACATCCCCCACTGGTTGCGAGTCGAAGGCATGGTCCGAGAACTCTACGACGTGGCCGTGCTGCCCAATGTTGTCCGGCCGATGGCCCTCGGATTCAAGACGGACGAAATCCAGCGCACCATCGCCATCGGCGAACCCGAATCGCCCGACAAGAAATAGCTCCCCCAACTTCTTCCTCCCCTCTCCCCTTTGGGGAGAGG